>JAGCXX010000200.1 GCA_017961115.1 Prevotella sp.
ATGTCAATTCCTATACTATTATTTCAGTCTTTTGCACTCTGCCTGGAGGCAGACGGAGAAAATCGCCTCTACTACAATCATTAATGCTGCCAGCACCCAAGGTGGGAAAAAGAGGCCTATGATGAGTGCGGCAATGGGAATAAAAATGGAGAAGACCAGGTAACTCTTTGAATCGTATAGCCAACTGAACGGCATGAGGTGCGCGCCGAAAATCATGGCATAGACCATCAGCATCTTTTCTGGCACTGCTGCCAGCACCCACATGGCAATAAGGATGTATAGCATCTGGTTGACCGAGAACAGGATACCTGCCTTTGTGAGCGGGTTGCCTTTGCCCTCGAAGTCAATCTTCAGCCATTTGGACATCAGCCAGGCTAAGGGAAACAAGATGGCGGAGCAGCAGAATGTGAGGATGTCTTTCATCTCAATTGTCATCCCTGTGAGATGGACGGCGCAAATCAGTATCCAAATCAGAATGGATGCCAAGATGAAGTGAAGTCCTTTCTTCTGCCTGACGGAGCAGTCTTTGATTAGTTGTTCTAATTCCATGATGTTCGATAATTGATAAATGATAATAAGTGGTTCAGTGTTTTTACATCTTCCGGAATCTCAGCACCAGCCCTTCTGCGGATAGAACCATCTTGCTGTCTGACAGTTGGTCGATGTGCAAATGTGGCGTCAGCGACCGTAGGCCATAGCAACTGATTTCGCACACGTCGGTCACCTCCGGGTCGCCATTAGGACGGTCGTTGACATATACTTTGTCCATCAGCAATGAGTCACCCGAACGCTCAAAATGCATGACAATAGGAATATGGTGGTTGTCGCGGTCGCTGCACTCCACCAATTGGTGTTGTATGGCCCAAAACAACCGTTGGCTGCTCACATCCGTCGTTCCTCCCGACAATGTGTCGACTGTCTCCAGATGCCAATATCCATACAAATCGCCATGAGGGACAGACTCCAGTTCACAGCCTGTCATCATGCCCACTAACACCAATATCGGCAGAATCAGTAAACGACATCTCTTTTTCATGCTAATCCATATCTATGTACTACACAAACGGTTTTTCTCCTTTGTGGCGGATATAGCTGTCGAGCAGTAGATTGTAGACTACATATAATAAAATGTCTATGATGAGGCTATAGGTGAGGCTGATATCGAGGAACTGCACCATCAGGATGTTGATGACACCAAAGAAAATGGCAGTGAGCAGGATGGCGAAAAGCGCGGCATGCTGCCCCAATCCGGCGCGCAGCCACTTATGGTGGAGGTGGTTCTTGTCTGCCTGGAAAAGCGACCTCCCGTGATACATGCGGGTGAGCACCACACGGAAGACATCAAACATTGGGACGAGAAGCATGGTGATGGAAAGCATCAGTCCGCCACGGCGGAACTCCATGATGGCAGGGTTGTCCATGGAAAATTTCACGAACAGCGTGCCGAGGATGAAGCCGAGTGTCAGACTGCCTGAGTCGCCCATGAATATCTTCTGCTTTTTCTCAGGGTCGCCGCAGATATTGAAATAGAGATAGGGCACGAGCACGCCCATCAGTCCGGCTATCAGAATGCAATAGGTGATGAGGCCGTAGTGGATGAAGCAGGTGAGGAAACCACCGAGGGCGAGGAACGACAGTCCTGCCGCCAGTCCGTCGATACCGTCGATGAGGTTGATGGAATTGTCGATGTAGACAATCATGAAAACGGTGAGGCAGGCTCCTACCCAGAATGGTATCTCGGCGATGCCGAAAAATCCGTAGAGATGGTTGATGTATAGTCCAGACAGCGGCAGTAGGGTGGCGGCAACAATCTGGACAAAGAACTTGGTCTTCGCATCGAGTCCCAGCAGGTCGTCGATGATGCCCATCGTGTAGATCATAATCAGGCCGAGCATGAAACAGCATGCCCACAGGCTGACATGTATGGTATTTCGGTCCTCATTATGTCCCATCACCAGGAGGGCAAGTAGAAAGGCAAGCACCATGCTGGGCATGAAACTCAGTCCTCCCAGTCGGGGGATGTTGTTTTTATGCACCTTGCGCTCATCAGGAATGTCATAGAGCTTCTTTTTCTGACAAAACCTCATAATCAGCGGGATGAGGACAAAGCCCGATAAGATACTGATGGCAAAGGCAATAAAGGAATAAAGTGTTATTCTTGTCATTAATCTTTTAAAAATATCCTAATTATGGTGCAAATTTAGTATAAAAAGGGATGCCTTCAAAACATATTGTTGCTTTTTTTTCAGTTCATTCTGGTTCATTTTGGTCCAATAAATCCATATCGCTCCATTGCTGCGTACTGCCGCTGTCGCCCCAGTCCCATCTGAGGGCAAACTGCTGCTGGGTGACCAACCAGGTGAAGAAGACGAATTGGATGACGTTGACCAAACTCATCATTACATTTTCCTGATAGAACTGAAGGATAAGCACATAGACGGCAAAGGCATATACACATTTGGCGAAGCCGCTGCCGTTGCGGGCATAACGGTAAATCCATCCCGACATTACGCCATACACCAAAGCGAAGAATGCCACGCCACGGTAGCCAAAGTCCATGAAGAAAGGTTGGAATACCGTATACACATTGGTTGGCAGTGGCACCCATACAAATTCCTGCAGTTTGGTGTTCACCTCAAAGTCGCCTCCGAAGCGGTTGAGAAAGAGATAGACTGTTTGGAACGTATGCGAGCCAAACTGAGTGGAGATGTCCTGTGAGATGCGCTCGAAAGCTGCTGGTGGCGAAAGCACGTAGATGGCGAAGAAGTCGAGGAAAGACATCGACTCGCTGCTGTCACCCTCGCTGCTGGTGTAGTCGCGTGCCAAGTTGATGAGGAAGAACACCAGCACGACCACGATGACAGAAACGAAAATGGAGCGCAGGCGGATGACCCGCTTCTGGTAGAGGATGTACATGAGGGAGGCGAAGAGGAAGAACAGCATGCCTTTCTCCATGATGGCGAATGCGCTCATCATACCTGCTGCCACGATGGTAAGCACCTGCCACAGCGGCACTTTGGGGTATCGCCACAGCGCCACGACGATGAGCACTTGGTTGAGCACGTAGGAGTAGTTGAGAAAACCATATTTCTCGTCGCCGAATACCGCCAGCAGACGTAGGTTGTTGAGCATGTCGGCCGTGTCGAACATCATCACCACTTGCATGATTTTGTATAGATAGAGCGGAGTGATGACCATCGAGATGACATACAGTGTGGTGAAGAGCAGACCGCTGGTCTCCGGTATGCGCCTTGAGGTCTCCTCGGGATGCGCAACGGCAGGCAGTAGGTAGTAGGTGAGAAGGGATGAGGCGCAAAAGATGGGCAGCCACAGGGCGAGACTGGTGTGGAACTGTGTGCCGAGAGGGTAGAGGAGGTCGCCTTGGAATTGGAACATGACCACGATGGCAAGCCACACAGCAGTGGTGATGGTCCAAGGTGCGAAGAGGTCGCCAGCCTTGAACAGCATGTAACCAATGAGCAGGATGCCCATGATGATGATGAGTATCAGGTCCATAGGCTATATTGGTCGTTTTTCACTGATGGCACGTCGCAGGAGCAATGCCCAGGTGGTGAAGACGAGGGTGATGAAGACGAATGTCAGCACATACCCCATCGTGGTGGGTGCGGTGGGATGCTGCGGCACCGTGGCATTACTCAGTATGGCAAAGGTGTAGGAGAACTTACCCACCAGCGCCTCGCAACGGCGGTATTGCTCCATCGCCTTGCTGTAGTTGGTGAAGGCATTGGCATACTCGTTTTGCAGATGTTGCTCCATAGAGATGGCGCGTGGTGTGCTGAGGTCATTGTGAGTGTCGCGAAAACGCGCATAGTCGTTGCGTGCCGCCAAGAACCGCTCATTCTCTTGGTTGAGTTTCACCGCTGCCTGTTCGAGGTCGCGGTGAGCACGGTCGCGCGCATAGTTGGCCATGTGGCGCTGCAGGAGCACTCGGGCGGAGTCAGCCATCAAGGCCGCCACCACAGGATCTTGGTCGGTAGCCTGGATGATGGTAGTCTTGTATTTCGGCGATACCTTGGAGCGGATATTGTGCTGGATGATATCGATGACCCTCGCGTGTTCGTCGAGGTCAGGGGCAAAGAGCGACTGCCACAACGGAGTGCGGTGGTGGTCGAGGATATGATGGTAGTAGTCGGTGTGGAGAGGTTCAATGCGCATCCTTGCCATCTCCTCGGCAAATTCCTTGGTGGGCACGAGCATGGAATATACCTCAGGCTGCCGCAGTCCCTCTTGGTCGCCTAAGGCTGTCTTTGCCCATGAGGCAAAGCTGTTGAGGCCCAGCAGGAGGTCGGTCTCTTCTTTTTCATTGGCGATTTTCACCTGTGCGGAGTAAGACTTGGGGATGGAGGCGCAGATGATGATGGCAAATGCAACGGCTGCTGCTACCGCAACGGCATAGGTCCGCCAATGTCTCCGGCAGACATCCCACGCACTCCACGCGGGCTGGTCGTTGTTGTAGTTCCCGGCGGTCATCGCTGCTTGTGCTTATCGGATGACGAACACCTGGCGACGTTTCTTCCAAACGAGGAAGAGGATGTATGCCACAGCACCTAAGAACATCGAGAGGATGAGCACCGAGAGTTTCGACTTGTTGATGTGCTTGATGGGCACCGATGCCGACTGCACGACGGTGAAGGCAGGAGTGCGCTCCTGCACCTTTGCCTTGGAGAGTTGCAACTGTTCGTAAATCTGCGTGTAGGCATTGTATTTGAGTTGCATGTCGTTCTCCAAATCATCCTGCTTCGACTTGAAGGTCTGGAGCATCAAGTCCTGGTTGGTGTCGCTGAACGATGCATATTGCTGTCTTGCCTTGACATATTGTTCGCGTGCCTCGGCAAAGAGCCGCTCCATGTATGCGAGGTCGTTGCGTGCCTTCTTCGTGCGGTATTCGGTGATGAAGTTCTGCAGGCGGTTGCGCACGGAGTCGGCCATCGTAGCTGAGATGAGCGGGTCCTGGTCGGTCACCTCGATGGTGATGACGCTTGTCTTCCTGTCCACAGAGCAGTCGATGCTCTTGCCGATTTTGTGTGCGATGTTGTATTGCTTCTTGGTGAGCCTGAAGGGATTGACGCGGCTGTCGTCGGTTGGTGCGCCGCTGTCGTCACCTTTCATCTTCTCCACCAAGTTGGCAAGCCATTCGGCAGGCTTCCTATACCATGCCTTGCGCGTATGGTTGTTGAGGTAGTCATAGTAGTCGGTGGTGAGGCTTCCGTCCTTGGTCTCCACGGTGACGGGGAAGAGGCTGACGAGGAAGTCGGTCGACTGGATGAGGTCGGGATAGAGTTCAGGATAGATGGCGTCGTTGCTGTTGCCGAAGTCCATATCCATGCCCACCATGGAGGCGAGCGACGAGATGTTCGACGTGAGACTGTTGCTGGTGGCGGTCTCCGGGGCGAGCATCACAGATGTGCGGTATTCCTTGGGTGTGCCGAAAGCAACGGCGAGTCCGATGATGCCAAAGATGCCCATGGTCACTCCCATCCAGAGTTTGTTGTCCTTGATGGCTCTGAGAAGGGCGATGATGTCGATTTCTATCTTGTTGCTCATGGCTGTTTACTTTAAGATGCTGGCGAGTGTGGCGATGATGGCGGCGAATGAACCCACTGAGGTGGCGATGCTCAGCGTCTCCTGCAGTGAGGTGTGCGTGATGGGTTTCGACGGCACGACAATCTCGCATCCCGGCATCGGCTTCGCCTTGTGGCTCTTCTTGGCCACCTTGCCGTTCATGTAGATGACGTAGGTTTGACGCTTCTTCGCCTTGTTGCCGTAACCACCCGCCTGGTCGATGTAGTAGCTGATGTTGCGCCCTTCCTCATAAGCCACAGAGTTGGGATGCATCACCTCGCCGCTGATTTTCACCGTTCCCGAATACTGCGGTACGATGATGCGGTCGCCCTCGCGGAGCATGATGTCCTCGTCTCCGCCCGGTGACCGAAGTGCCTCGTCGAGGTCAATACCCACAGGGTAGGTGTCGCCCACCTCATATTTCTGCAACTGCTGTGTCTGACTGACATTGGCGAGGCTGGCATTGCCACTTCTCGCGATTTGCTCCTGCAGGTTGACCTCAGCCTGCTCACGCGCTTTCTTGAGTGCCTCGATGGCATTCATGCGCTCCTCCTGAGTGTAACGGCGCTCCAGTCGTGCTCCCTTGGGATAAGCCCGGTCGTTGAGACCTCCGGCTGCCTTCACCAGTTCGCTGATGCGCATGTTCTTGGTGGAGATGGTATAGGGTCCGGCGAACATCACCTCGCCCTCGATGGTCACGTTCTGCTGTTTGTATGAGCCTGGGCTCTTGCGCACATAGACCTCATCGAATGGCATGAGAGTGAAACCAGGTTCTCCCTCGATGACGAAGCCGTCCTTGATGGCGAAGGTGTAGGTCTGTGAGCGTATGGAATCGGTTGTGATGGCATGGGGGTTAGTCACGCGCCGAGCTACGTCGATTTTCACTGCCGATGCGGTCTCCTTGAGTCCACCTGCCTGCAGGATGAAGTCCTCGATGGTCTCATTGGCGGCATATTTGTAGATGCCTGGGTAGTAGACCTCGCCATGGATGGTGAGGGTCTGTTCCTCCATCATGTCCTGCTTTGTGGGGATGAACAGCTCATCGTTGGGCTTGAGGGGGATATCGGCTTTTGAACCATCGAGTATACCCTCGATGTCGAGTCTGAGCACCTCGCGGGTACGGTCCTCCTTGAGGCGGTGCATCACGGCATGGGCGGTGAATGCCTCCTCCTTGAGTCCTCCTGCCGCCTCGATAAGTTTCCTCACGGTGTTGATTTCACCATCCATTTGGTACATGTCGGGACGGAACACGGCACCTTTGATTTGTGCCATGTTGCTGTAACGGCTGATGATGGAGTCGACGGTGATGGAGTCGCCATCGGCAAGGATGAATGACGCCATGTCGAATTCATCGACGGTATATACTGAGCGCTCGCGCCCTGTCTTGCGGATGACGCGCAGCGACTGCTTGTAGGCATCTCCGGTGAATCCTCCTGCATATTTGACCAGCGACTGCAGGCTCTCGTTGCGTTTCATCTCATAGTACATGGGACGTTTCACCTTGCCCTCGATGCAGACAAGACAGTCGTAGCTTCCCACCATAATCATGTCGTTGTCCTGCAGCCTTACGTTGCCGGTCATGCGGCCGTTCTGCAGGTAGTCGTAGACATCGACGACAGAGAGCAGTTGACTGTTGCGGTAGACGCGGATGTTGCGCAGTGTACCGATATCGGTGACACCTCCTGCCATGTAGAGGGCGTGGAAGACGCTGGCGAATGCCGAGAGGGTGTAGGTGCCCGGCGTCTTGACATCGCCCACCACGTTCACCATGATGGAACGGGTTTCGCCGACGGTGAGCCGTAGTTTCGAACTCTGGTAGCGTGCGCCGAGTTTGGAACGGATGGTGGCATTGGCCTGCTCCACAGTCATTCCTGCCACATAGACGGGACCATAGCCTTCGATGACGACACGTCCGTCGGGCGACACGGTGCTCTCAATGGTTTTCTGAGATGCTCCGTAGATGTCGATGTATACGGCATCGCCAGGACCGAGCCTGTAATTCTCCGGTGTTGCGATGTTCATGTTGGGTTCGAAGGAGAGGCGCTTGTTGTTGAACAGGTCGTGGCCGTAGATTTTCTTTTTCTGTTTCTTCAGCTTCTCCACAAGGTTCTCGTACATGGTGATGGTGTCGCCCGGAAGCCATTCGTTGAGTTCGTCGAGAAAGTCGTTGTACTCATCGTCGTCGTCGTCAAAGGTGCGGGTGGTGATGATGTCGTCCTTGATTCTCATGTCCGAGTTGTAGTATCCCTTGTTGCCGGAAATGTCGGTCATCTTGTCATCATACTGACCATCGTAGCCCTGCATCTTCTTCTTGCGGGTGCGGTCGTCGGTGGTCTCGGTGCTGTTGCTCATGGTGCCGAGGCCCTGCTCTTTGGCAAGTCGCTCATATTTCTGCCTGACGCGCCTGAGCTGCGTGACATCCACACCTCGCTGTATGAGTTGGATGCCTATCTGTTGCTGCGAGGTACCCTCCTGGTGCTCTTTGACGATGTATCTGAAAACTTGGTCGTCGGTCATCGACGATTGTGCTGCTGCGCACAGGGGGAAGAGCGCGGCGAACAAAATCAAAAACACGTATTTTCTCATAATCTCAGAATTGCTCGTTGTTTGTTGTAGTGGTAGCCTCCGCCGGCGATGGGGTGGGGTGGTGGGGCTTGTTCTTATTATCTGTCTGTCCCTCAGATGATTGGAAGAGACATCCTATGGTTTGGATAATGATGCTTAGGTCGGTGCGGAGTGTTCGGTTCTCCAGATACCTGATGTCCATGTCAAGTCTCTTGAGCATCTTCTCCATGGTGTCGGTATATCCGTTGTAGATGGTCGCCTCGGAGGTGAGGCCAGGTTTCATTTGGTAGATGAGCAGGTAGTCATGGGTATGTTCCATGATTTGGTCGATGTAGTATTTGCGCTCGGGGCGCGGACCCACCAGCGACATGTTGCCGATGAGCACGTTCCACAGTTGGGGAAGTTCGTCAAGGTGGTGGTCGCGGAGGAACTTCTCAAAGGGTGTTGACTGCACGCTGTCGCTCTGTGCGATGAGTTGCGGTCCCTCGTCCTCCACCACGGTGCTCAGGGTGCGGAACTTGTAGATGGTGAACGGTTTTCCCTTGTAGCCTATTCGTTTTTGGGAGAAAAACACAGGACCATTGCGCTGTATTTTGAGCATGACGGCGAAAAGGATGAATACGGGGGAGAGTATAATGAGCCCCACGAGCGAGCAGAGAATGTCTGCCCCTCGTTTCACCACGTGCTGCCATGGTCTCATGGCATCATGGCTGTATGCCAGGCTCGCTGCCTGTTCATCGTATGTTCTTGCCAAAATGGATTGTTTCTAACATTATATATAACCGCAAAACGGCTAAATTGTTGCAAAGGTAGTGTTTTTTTTGTAAAAAAACAGATGTCGGGGGCGAATAGTCGGAAAAATGATGGTTGTGTCGTAAAAAAGTGGTATCTTCGCACACTGCAAACACGAAAATAGGAGTTACCTAATAGTTATTTAAATGAAGTCTCGGTCGAATCAAAAGGATAAGTTTTCCATGCCCTCATGGGTAGACTGGCTATGGCCATATCTGGTGATAGTGGCGATGGGGGTGGTGCTTGTGTGCGCGGAGTATAATTATCTTGCCCGTGTGGATGAGCAGAACCTTTTTCTGCATACCCCTCTTTTCCTCAGGCAATGCATGGTGGTATCGGGAGGATTCCTCTCCTGGGCAGGAGCATATCTCACCCAAATGCTTTATTACCCCCCGTTGGGCGTGGCGGTGCTCTGCCTGCTCTGGATGCTGTTGGTTTTCCTCATGCAGCGCACCTTCCATATTCCCAACAGGTGGTTGGCGGTGACCCTGATACCCATTGCCATGCTGTTGCTCACCAATGTGTATTTAGGTTATTGGATTTACTACCTCAAGTTGCGTGGCTTTTTCTTCGTTGCCACCCTTGGCGTGATGGGTGCGTTGGTGCTCATATGGATATATCGTGTACTGCCACGAGGATTCCGTACTTTGTTCCTGCTTTTGGCAGTCGTGTGCTGCTATCCACTCATGGGATTCTATGCATTGTTGGCAGCCATCCTGATGGCATTGGTCGGTTGGCATGCGAAGGGAAATGGCAAGGCGTGGGCTGCCGCCGACACTGTCTTGGCACTGTTGGCAGTTGCCGCCGTACCCCTGCTTTACTACCGGTTGTGGTATCATGAGACTCCCCTGGAGAACATCTATTGGACGGCATTGCCCATCTATCGGCTTCGCATGGAGAGTTTCCCAGCCTATCATATCCCTTATGTCGTCATCGTGCTGTCGCTGATGGCAATGGCCGTGTGCTTTCGTGAGCAGCGGACGGCGATGAAAGTGCCTAAAAGATGGATGGAAGCCTTGCTGGTCGGCATTCTGGCTGTGGTGCTTGCCGTCTTCTGGTACAAGGACGGCAACTTCCACAGAGAGATTGCCATGCGTCGCTGTGTCGACCAGTTGGACTGGGATGGCGTGCTGCGGATAGCCCGTGAGACACCCGACGAACCCACCCGCGACATGTGGATGATGAAAAACTTAGCGCTCACGCGGACGGGAAAAATCGGCGAGGAGATGTACAATTACCGCAATGGTGCCAAGGCCGCTTGCGCGCCTTTCTCCACCCGTCTTGTGCAGTGGGACGGCAAGATGCTCTATCTCAACTACGGCGTGCCCAACTACTGCTATCGCTGGTGCATGGAGGATGGCGTGGAGTATGGTTGGAGAGTAGACAACCTCAAACTGATGGTCAAGTGCTCATTGGTCAATGGCGAACTGGATGCGGCGCAGAAATACATCGGTCTGCTTAAGAAGACTCTGTTCCACCGGAAGTGGGCACAGCGGTATGATGATTTTGTGCACAACCCCCAGCTTGTTGTGCAGGATCCGGAACTGCTGTCCATCCTTCATCTTCGCAGTCAGGAGAACTATCTCAGCGGTGATGACGCGCTGGCGGAGCGTTTCCTCATTGAGCATTTTGTGGGGACGGAGAGCAAGAATCCTGTGCTGCAGGAACAAGCCTTGTTGGCATCGATGCTCGTGCGCAATCCCAACCTATTCTGGTTGCGCTTCTATCAGTATACAGAGCTCCACAAAGACGACCGGGTGCCCACGCTCTATCAGCAGGCGGCATGTCTCTACGGTGGGATGGACGACAATATTGATGCCAGCAAGATGCCTTTCGATAAGTCGGTGGTGGAGAGTTGCCAGACGTTCATGGATGCCTTCAAGTCATACCGCGACCAGGGTATGGGAATGGACCAAATCAAATCTCTCATGAGTGGTTTCCAGAACACCTATTATTATGACTATTTCTTCAACCATTATCAGGAGGAGGTCTATTGACCTCAACTATCAGCCAGATGGTTTCTATCAACCAAGAGTTTTTTCCACCAACAAAGAGGAGATAAGAAGATGAGAAAATGGATGATTGCCGCCTTTGCTTCTGTGTTGCTCATGTCGTGCAGGCAGACCTCGGTGCCTGAGCAATATACTGAAAGCAATATGTTGCCCAAGATATATCCCGAATACTCTGATGTCACCGTGCCGGTGAACATTGCCCCCTTGTCGTTTGAACTGCTGCTGATAGTCGATGAGATGGTCACCCGCTTTTCCGCAGAGGGAGACGACATCGTGTGCAGTGGTGTCAAGGTATGTCCCGACATCGACGAATGGAAGTCGTTGACGGAGAAGGCAAAGGGGAAGGACATCAACGTGGAGGTGTTTGTCAAAAAAGACAGCAAATGGTTGCGTTTCAAGCCTTTCGCCATCCATGTGTCGCCCGACAGCATCGACTCCTATCTGAGTTACCGCCTCATATCCCCATCGTTTGTGGCTTATGAGGAACTGACGCTCAATCAACGCTGCCTGGAGAACTACGATGAGCAGGTGATGGTCGACAACATGCTATGCAGCACGGAGTCGGGCGGACAGTGTGTCAACTGCCACAACTATCAGCAGTACAACCCCGACCGCATGCAGTTTCATGCCCGTCAGAATCATGGCGGCACCATCATTGTGTATGATGGGAAAGTGGAGAAGGTGGATATGAGGACCGACTCGCTGATTTCCGCCGGTGTATATCCCTCATGGCATCCCTCGCTGCCCATTATCGCCTATTCCACCAACAAGACGATGCAGAGTTTCCACACTACTGACATCAATAAAATCGAGGTGCTCGACTCTGAGAGCGACCTTGTGGTCTATGATGTTGAGCATCATGAGGTGATGACTGTCGAGAAAGGAAGGGATGAATTTGAAATATTCCCCTTCTGGGCACCGGATGGCAAATACCTCTATTACTGCAGCGCACATTTTGAGTATGAGAACGATAGTGTGGATGTCGTGGAAGTCACCATGCGGGCCAAGGAACTGAAATACAATATCTATCGCAGGACGTTCAATCCCGACAGCCTCACGTTTGGTGAGCGCGAACTGGTGTTTGATGCCGCATCCGTGGACAAGAGTGCCACTCTGCCCCGCATCTCTCCCGATGGGCGATGGCTGCTCTTTACGTTGGGTGAGTGGGGGTGCTTCCACATCTGGCACCGCGATGCCGACCTTTGGATGATCGACCTCATGAATGCCGGGCTATCCGGAAATTCTGGAGATGCCGGAGATTCCGGAAAATCCGGAAATTCCGGGTTGTCTGGGCTATCTGGGGCATCAGGATTTTCTGCTTTTCCTGCCGATGCCATCAACTCCGACAATACGGAGAGCTATCATTCTTGGTCGAGCAATGGCAAGTGGGTGGTGTTCTCCTCGAGGCGTAATGATGGAGTGTTCACACGGCCATTCATCGCCCATTTTGACGGCAAGGGCAATTTCTCCAAACCTTTCGAGTTGCCTTCCGAGAATCCCGACCACCACCGCCAATTGCTGAAGAGCTACAATGTGCCTGAGTTGATGCGCGGTCCCGTGAGCCACACGCCCCAGGAGTTCGCTGATGTGCTCAAGTCTCCTGGCATCCCCGTGAAAGATGTCTCCCGGCTGAGAAAATAACCCTAAAGCATGAGAAAGGTCGTGTCTGATATGCCCATGATGATAGCCACATGTTTTTATTCCCGGGTTTTCCGGACATTCCGGTTTTTCCGGATATTCCGGATTTTCCGGGTTGCCATGATGCTGGGAGCGATGCTGGCATTTCAGCCCTGCATTGCGCAGACAGAGGTGCGGATGGAGGCACAAATGACCCACTCCTCAGGCGACAACACCCCGCTGTGGCTCAATGCCAATAAATACGGACTCTCCTCGCTGGAAACCACCAATGGCTATCTCCGGGCAGGCATCTTCCGCTCGCTGGAAGGTGATTCGGCGCGCAAGGTGGCTTTCGCCTACGGTGCCGATGTGGCGGTCACCTCCCACTTCACCAGCCGCTTTGTGATACAGCAGGCTTATGGCGAGATGCGTTGGCTCCACGGAGTATTCACCATTGGCAGCAAGGAACAGCCCGTAGAACTCCGCAACCAACAACTCAGCACCGGTCCGCAGACATTGGGCACCAATGCCCGGCCATACCCCTCCGTGCGTGTCGCATTGCCCGATTATTGGGATATACCCTTCACCAAGGGATGGGTAGGCATCAAGGGGCATCTGGCATACGGTATCCAGACCGACGGCAAATGGCAGCGCGATTTCACGGAAGAGCAGTCGAAGTTCACCGAGCATACCTTGGTGCATACCAAGGCGGGCTATCTGCGCATCGGCAAGCCCGAACATGCCTTCACCGCCGAAATCGGCCTGGAGATGGGATGCCAGTTTGGCGGAACCTCACACCAGTTCGACAATGGTGTGCACACCACAATGGAGAACGATGCCAGTCCGAGGGGCTTTCTCCATGCCTTCATCCCTGCTGGTGGCGACAGCGGAGAGGGCAACTACAAGAACAAGGAGGGCAACCATCTGGGCAGTTACATACTGCGGCTCAACTACAACCGTCCGGCTTGGCGGATTTCACTCTACGGCGACCATTTCTTCGAAGACAGTTCGCAGATGTTTTTCCTGGAATACGACGGCTATGGAAAGGGCGATGAATGGGACGAGTGGGTAGACAACAGGTGGTTTCTCTACGACCTGCGCGACATGATGCTGGGAGCAGAGGTGCAGTTGAAACGCCAGAAATGGGTGACCGATATCGTGGCAGAATATATCTACTCGAAACATCAGAGCGGGCCTGTGTATCATGACCGCACGCCATCGCTCTCCGACCATATCGGTGGAATGGACAACTATTACAACCACTATATCCACACAGGATGGCAGCATTGGGGAATGGTAAACGGCAATCCCCTCTACCGCTCTCCGCTCTACAACAGCGACAAGACCATACGCACGCTCAACAACCGTTTTAAGGCATGGCACTTCGCCATAGCAGGACACCCTGCCGAAGGACTCTCCTATCGGCTGATGTGGACATGGCAGCAGGGACTGGGCACGTATGACCAACCCTCTACCCGTCCAGAATACAGCCGATATTATCTCGCTGAGGCTGGTTATGATTTCCCGCAGCGCTCACGTCTCGCTGGATGGAGCATCAAGGCAGCCTTCGGACTCGACCATGGCTATTGGACCGGCAACAATACGGGCGCACAGCTTACCATTGCGCGGCGCCTGCAAATCTCTGGGAGATAGATGATGGTGGATATCCCGGCTTTACGGATATTCCTGGCTTTTTATGATATCACACCGACAAAACGCCCGACAAAGCGGCGGAAAGGTGGAATACGCATAAGCACCTGCTCGAAGAGCGCGATACCAATCAAAGCGGTGGCGATGCCCAGGAGCACGTCGATGATGTAGTGATGGCAGGAATAGACTGCCGTCCACCAGATGCCCATGGTGATGATGGCGAAGACGGCGATGACGCCCCACCGCTGTCGGCTTATCACGGCATAGATGGTGGTGATGAGCATATAGGCGGCATGCAGTGAAGGCAAAGCGGCGAAGATGTTGGAATTGCCCACATAGATGCTGTGGAAGACGGGTATGCCGATGAGTTCATCAAAACGCCCCAGTCCCGCCACATTTCCCGGTGTGGAGAAGTCGGGCTCGAACCCGAAGTTGATGGCATACCATGGTGGGGCAGCAGGATGGATGTAATAACCGCAGAATCCAATCCAGTTGACGAGCAGGAAGACGAGAGAGAAATGGACATACATGCGACGCTCGCCACGGAAGAAAAGCCACAGTCCGAAAGCGATGGGCAGCGGCACCCAGCAGAGGTAGAAAAAGCCCGCCAGCGCATCGGCCACCGGGTGGTTGTGCTCCATGAAGAACTCATTGGGCGTGACAACCTCGCCATTGGCGGCGATGCCAAAAAGGTTACGTTCTGCCTCGTAGAGCGGTTGTATGTCGATGGGGTTGACTTTGTAGTTGGGCCACAGGCGCATCCAATCGTAGCTGATGGCGAAGGCGATGAACGGCAGCATGGCTATTGCCAACTTCCTGGTGAAGGGGTGTGAGAGATAGAGTGATGCGAAAAGCACTACGATGAGGACATGTGCTGGCGTCAGTCCCACCACCAGATATTGGAAAGCAAGAAAGGCCGCGCAGGCAACCAGTATGGCTGTGGCATGGCGTATGGAAAGCCGGGAATCACTTTTCTTCCGCATCGCGTTTGTTGAGTTGTTTGCGACAATGCTCGACACGCCAGAAGGCCGTAAGATTGGCGAGGACGGCTATCAGCACCATACCGCCCGACAGCCACCACAGGTTGTCGGTCAGACCTGTGATGATGGCGACGACAGCCGCCACGACCACCCGCTCAGGGCGCTGCATGAGTCCCACTTTGCATTCAATACCCAGTCCCTCGGCCCTTGCCCTGACATAACTCACCATCACCGAACCGACCATGGCGAGGAAGGTCACGACGCCCATCCAGAACCATCCTGCCTTGATAAGCACGATGCAGATGCCGAAGAGCGTGATGAGTTCGCTATAGCGGTCGAGGGTGGAGTCCCACAATGCGCCGAAAGTGGATGACATATTGCCCAGGCGTGCTAGTCTGCCGTCCATCATGTCGAACAGTCCTGCCAGGAGGATGACCACCCCTCCCCATCCGATGAGTGTAAACGCCTGCTGTGTTTGGCCGCCCTCCATGCTCTGTGCCGCATAGAGGAACAGTGCCGTGGCAACGATGTTGCCCAGCAGTCCGATGGTGGTGATGATGTTGGGCGTGATGCCGATTCGTATCATCCCCTTGATGAGTGGGTTGATGACGAAATAGATAAATTTCTGTATGGGAGTGCGATAGTCCATTTTCTTTTTCTTTATTCTATACTAAGTCTATGCAAGGCCCGTTAGTCTTTATTTTGTGATGTGTTTGTTGCGGTAGACGAAGAACCGCTGCATCTGATAGTTCCACAGCAGTGCCACCGCCACGCTGACAATGGCTTTGGCGATGACGAAATAGTGGCCTGACAGTTCGGTGAGAACAAAGGTGCCGCCAGTGTTGAGCAGGATGCTGCCTATCCACACCAACAGGTATTTCAGTGCCACATAGCGCTTCTTCTGTCCGTCAGAGCCAAAGACCCAGCGGTAGTTGAGCAGGCAATTGACAATGCCTCCTGAAACCGCTCCAAGGAAGGAGGCCACCACATACCACATGCCGAACAGTTCATAGAGCAGGATGGACACACCAAAGTCAGTCAGCGTAGCCAACTGCGCCGTAACCTGTGCTTTGGAGAACAGCCATAGTTCGTGCTTTACCTTGCCCATGTCTCATCAATTGAGGTAATGCGCCACCCCTAATGCAGCCCCGAGAACGATGGCGGAATAGATGCCTGCGGCGATGTCGTCACCCATCACCCAGAATGCCCCGGGTCGCTCGTCCAATTTTCTGATGCCGAGTGGCTTGAGAATGTCGAAGAAGCGGAAGAGCAAGAGTGCTGCCAGTGCCGTCTTCCACTCTGAAGCCAGTAGGAGTGGAATCCATACGCCCACCATCTCGTCGGCCACGATGCGCGAGGGGTCCTCACCCCAGAAAGGCTCCAGACGGGCAGTTGCCCAGGTGCCGAGGATGGTGAACACCACGATGAGTGCCGCCGTGACTGCGATAAGTGCCGTCTGTCCCATGACAGACGACAGTGCGAGCCAGATGACAGTTGCCAGCACGGCACCTGCCGTTCCCGGTCCCCAAGGCCAGAAACCTGCTCCAAAACCGGTCCCGATGATGACGGGAATGAGAGGCGGACGTTTCATATTGGTTTGCAAAAGTAACTATTTTATTTAAAATAGCGGTGTTATGGGATAAAAAAATATAAAAACTCAAAAATGATTTTGCGTTTTCTGCTTGTTTTCACAAGTATTGCGTACCTTTGCACACCCAAATTGACCTTTTGCGCAAATCGTGTATGAGTCATCTTGGGATGATAATAGAATATTGTGAGACCTTTTTTGTAAGAAGGTCAGGTATGAAGATTGTAAATTAGATAGCGTTGAGACGTTTTTTTCTTATAGGACTGGTGCTGATGATGCACCTGTCAATCATCAGAGCCCAGATTACGGGTGAGATAGTGGATGCCGCCGACGGCAGCCCCATTCCTTTGGCCAGTGCCATCTACCGTGGCAACAAGAAAGCTGTAGTGAGCGATGAGGAGGGACGGTTCAGCATTGACCGCCACAACGGCTGGCGACTCACCATCAGTTCGGTGGGTTATGTGCCGCAGGTAATCAACATCACCTCCTCCACCCCCGAGCATATCGTGGTGAAGTTGAAGTCGGACACGAAGAAATTGGACGAGGTGACCATCAGCAAGAGGCGTTCGTCGAGATACAGCCGCAAGGACAACCCCGCCGTGGAACTGATGCGCAAGGTCATAGCCGCCAAGAAGCATACCGACCTGAAGACGCACGACTTTTACCAGTACAACAACTACCAGAAACTCACCCTTGCGCTGAACGACCTCACGCCGGAGAACCTGGAGTCGAAGACGTTCAAGAAGCATCCCTGGCTGCTCAATCAGGTGGAACTGTGCCAATATAACGAGCGGCTTATCCTCCCTGTCTCCGTGGAAGAGACGGTAAAGCAAAAACTCTACCGCAAGGACCCACATACCGAGAAGGAAATCATCAAGGGAGAGACCTCTACCGGAGTGAATGACCTCATTCAGACTGGTGACATTGTCAACACGGTGATACGTGATGTCTTCACCGACATCGACATCTACGACGACCATGTCAGGTTGTTCCAGTACCCCTTCACCAGTCCGATAGGCAAGGATGCCATCCAGTTTTATCGCTTCTACATCACCGACACGCTCTATCTGGGCGACGACCGCTGCATCATGCTCGACTTCACCCCCAACAACCAGCAGGACTTTGGTTTCAGGGGACAGATATACATCAAGGACGACTCCACCTATCAGGTGAGGCGCTGCGAACTCACCATTCCCAGGACGAGCGACGTCAACTGGGTGGAGAACATGAAGTGCATACAGGAGTTCAATCAATTGCCCAACGGCGAGTGGGTGCTCACCATCGACGATATGTTCGTGGAACTCAAGGTGGCGAATTTCCTCTCCAAGTTCATCGTCATCCGCAACACGCGCCGCACCGACTTCGCCTTCGATGAGATAGCCAAACCGCTGCTGCGCGGCAAGAAGACAGTGATGAAGGATGCCTACGCCCAGATGCGCGACGACTCTTTCTGGGACGAATACAGGCAGGTGGAACTGACCAAGAGCGAGAACTCCCTCGATGCGTTCATCAAGCATATCGAGGACCTGAAGGGATTCAAATATATCATCTTCGGTCTGAAGGCGCTCATCGAGAACTTCGTGGAGACAGGCGACAAGGACCATCCCAGCAAGGTGGACATTGGTCCCATCAACACCATCATCTCGCAGAATTTCTACGACAAGTGGCGTCTGCGTGCCAGTGCCCAGACCACAGCCAATTTCCATCCCCATATCTTCCTCAAGGGATATGTGGCGCGCGGTATGGTGTCGAAGCAGAACTACTACGATGCTGAGGTCATCTACACGTTCAACAAGCCTGGCTACCTGCCACGAGAGTTCCCCAAACAGGCCATCACCTTCCAGTCGATGCGTGACGTGGCGCTGCCTTCCGACAAGTTTATCCAGACCGACAAGGACAATATGTTTACCTCGTTCAAGGTGAGCGAGATCAACAAGATGTTCCTCTACAACCGTCAGTCGGTGGCATTCGACTATGAGCAGGAATGGGGTTTCAAAATGTTTGCCGAGGCAAAGACCGAAAAGGTGAACCCCATTGGCGACATCGCATTCGAGCGTCTGTCCGACCATGAGTTGCTGCCCTCCATCCGCTATACGGAAGCAACTGTTGGTATGCGCTATGCTCCCGGCGAGACATTCATCAACACCAAGCAGCACCGATGGCCCATCAACCTCGACGCACCGGTCTTCCGCCTGCAGCACACGATGGGCTTCAAGGGCGTGCTCGGCGGACAATACCGCTACAACTTCACCGAGGGCGAAATTTACAAGCGTCTGTGGATGCCGATGAACTGGGGCAAAATCGACACACGCATCAAGGCAGGAGCACAATGGAACCAAGTGCCCTATCCGCTGCTTATCATGCCGGTGGCCAACCTCGGCTATATCTTGGAGGACCAGACCTTCAACCTCATCAACAATATGGAGTTCCTCAACGACCGCTATATGTCGGTGATGATTGACTGGGACCTCAACGGCAAAATCTTCAACCGCATCCCGCTGTTCCGCAAACTGAAGTGGAGAGAGTGGATTGGAGTGCGCTGCCTGTGGGGTAAACTGACCAACAAGAATAATCCATATCTTGCTGAAAATCAAGGTAGTGATATCCTTATGGCATTCCCAGAGGGATGCTATGTGATGGACTGGAAACAACCTTATATTGAAGCTTCTTTTGGCATACACAATATTTTCAAGCTTTTGCACGTTGAATATGTAAGGCGTTTCAGTTATCTTGACTTGCCTACTGCCAACAAGCAAGGTGTGAGGTTTACCATTCGCACCACCTTCTGACCAGCTGCACCATAGCCTATGCCGCTGAATATAAGAACATGGCTGACTCTTTTGTTGCTCTGTTTGGCAACAACTGTCAGCGCACAACTCATGGGCGTTGTCGTCGACCGTGAGAGCGGTGACTCTATACCCATGGCAAGTCTCATCTACAAGGGACATCATGTGTCTGTAGCCTGCGATGAGCACGGGCGGTTCAGCATAGCACGCCATGAGGGATGGACCCTTACAGTGAAGGCGGTGGGCTACAAAAATGAGACGGTGACCATCAGTGCATCCACACCCCACGAACTGGTAGTGAGGCTGCGCCCCGATACCAAGAAACTCGAGGAGGTGGTGGTGAAGTCAAAACGCCGCAGCAAGTACAGCAGGAAAAACAACCCCGCCGTGGAACTGATGAAGAGGGTGGTGGAGGCGAAACGCCGCACCGACTTGGAGAACCACGATTTCTACAGCTATGACAAATACCAAAAAATCACCCTTGCAGTCAACGATGTGACGCCTTCGGAACTGGAGGAGGTGCAGGCGAAAAACCAGCAGTGGATGCTCGACCAGGTGGAGATGTGTCCGCTCAACAACAAACTCATCCTCCCTCTCTCCGTCGACGAGACCGTGTCGAAACATATCTACAGGAAGGACCCGAAATCAGCGAAGGACATCATCACCGGACAACGCAGCAAGGGTGTCAACCAACTCATCGAGACGGGCAATATCCTCAACACCATGCTCAAGGATGCTTTCACCGACGTTGATATCTACGACGACCAGATACGGTTGCTGCAATACCCGTTCACTAGTCCGATAGGCAAGGATGCCGTGGCGTTCTACCGCTTCTATATCGAGGATACCGTCTATGTGGGCCGCGACCTTTGCTACCACTTGCAGTTTACCCCCAACAACCAGCAAGACTTTGGTTTCCGCGGCGAACTGTTTATTCTTGCCGACTCCTCTCTCCATGTGAAGCGTTGCAACCTGTCCATTCCCAAGCGCAGTGACGTCAACTTCGTGGAGAACATGCGTATTGAGCAGGAATACACCCAACTCGACAATGGCGAGTGGGTGCTCACCGTCGACAACATGATAGTGGAGATGGCGCTGACACAGTTTCTGAGCAAGGCGGTGGTGATACGCTCCACCTACCTCCACGACTATGCGTTCGACCCACTGCCCAAAAAATTGTTCAAGGGGAAGGCGAAGAAAACGGTAGACCCCTCGGCAAGAATGCGGGATGACCAGTTCTGGGGCGACTCCCGGCAGGTGGAACTGACGAAGAGCGAGTCGTCGATGGATGAGTTCATCAACAACATGACGAAAATCAAGGGCTTCAAATACATCCTTTTTGGTGCCAAGGCATTGATAGAAAACCATGTGGAGTTAGGCGGCGGTCCCGGCAAGCAGAGCAAGTTCGACATCGGCCCCATCAACACCATCGTGTCGAGCAACTTCGTCGACGGCATCCGCTTCCGTGCGAGCGGACAGACCACGGCAGCCCTCAATCCCCATCTCTTCTGGAAAGGTTATTATGCCTACGGCCGCGACACCAAGAATCATTACTACAGTTCGCTGCTCACCTATTCCTTCAACAAGAAGAACTACCTCCCGGCGGAGTTTCCCATCCGCACCCTGTCGTTCAGCAGCGCATACGATGTGATGTCGCCGTCCGACAAATTCCTCTACACCGACAAGGATAATGTGTTCACCGCCTTCCGTTGGAAGAAGGTCGACCAGATGTATTTCTACAGCCGGCAGGAACTGAAGTTCGACTGGGAGACAGAGGGCGGTCTGCGCACCATATTCAGTGCCAAGGCGGAGAGCAACGAACCCACAGGAGAACTTGCCTTCAACCGTGTGGCCGACGGGGCACCGGTCAGCAAAATCCGCACCACCGAGGCGACGGCAACCATCATCTACTGTCCGGGCCGCACCTATATCAACACCAAGCAGCATCGCTTGCCCATCAACTTCGACGCCCCGGAGTTTTCCATCACCCACACCATGGGATTCGATGGCTTGTTGGGCGGACAATACCGCTACAACTTCACCGAACTGGGTATATACAAGCGTTTCTGGTTGAAGAGTTGGGGCAAGCTCGACTGTCGGATGAAGGCAGGGGCACAGTGGAACAAAGTGCCGTTCCCATTGCTCATCATGCCTCCGTCCAACCTCTCCTACATCATCGAGGAGGGCACCTTCGCGCTGATGGGCAATATGGAGTTCCTCAACGACCGCTATGCCACCATTGACCTCAACTGGGACATCAACGGCAAGTTGTTCAACCGCATCCCTTTCCTGCAGAAGCTGAAATGGAGGGAGGTGGTAGGCATCAAGGGCATGATAGGACACCTGACCGACAAGAACAATCCACGTTTGGCAGCCAATGCCAACTCCGACTACCTCTTCACCCTGCCTGCCGACACCTATCTGATGAACGGCGGCGAGCCCTATTGGGAGGTGCATGCCGGTATACACAACATCCTCAAGTTCTTTGAGATAGACTATGTGAGACGGCTCAGCTACACCGGCAACAAGGGTGCCGTGCGCCATGGCGTGCGCATCGGTTTCCAGTTTACCTTCTGATGGGCTTAAGGACAAGTCAGACAGGTCGGACAGGTCGGACAAGTCGGACAAGTCGGACAAGTCGGACAGGTCGGACTAAAAAAAACTTTAAAAATACAATACTACAATGAGAAAGATTCGAAATCCATGGTTACACAAAGAAGGCTATAACTGCTTCGGCTGTGCGCCCGACAACCCCATCGGACTCCATATGGAGTTTTTTGAGGAAGGTGACAACGTCCTGTGTTTCTGGCGTCCTCAGGACCATTTCGAGGGATGGGTGGGCGTGCTCCACGGCGGCATCATCAGTACGCTGATTGATGAGACCGCAGGATGGGTGGTGACCCGCAAGTTGCAGGCTGCAGGGATGACGTCGAAGCTGAATGTCACCTTCCGTAAGCCCGTCACCAGCAACGAGGTGCAGGTCACTGTGAAGGCACATCTGGCAGAGCGCCGCCGCAACCTTGCCGTCATCGACGTGGTGGTAGAGAATGCTCATGGCGAGGTGTGTGCCGAGGGACAGGCCATTTACTTCGTCATGTCGGCGGAGAAGTCGGCTGAGATGGGCTTCATCCCCTGCGACGTGGAAGGCGACAACCTCCTGCCGTTCTGACCAGACTTGACTACTATAAGCAAACTAATTTTAAAACAACCTAAAATAAATCTGTGTTATGAGTGCTTTGACTACGGCGATAATTATCGTCTTTGTAGTGGGCTATTTGTGCATAGCCCTTGAGAGTTTGACAAAAATCAACAAGGCGGCGATAGCCCTGCTGATGTGTGTGGGATGTTGGACATTGCTGATGTTCGCCCCCGGTTCCTTTTATCCTGATGTGCCGGCAGCCGATGTGGTTCACAAGGTGTCGGAGGTAATCGAGCACCATTTGGGAGATGCGGCGGGGACGCTCTTCTTCCTGATGGGTGCCATGACCATCGTCGAGATTGTCGACTCCAATGGTGGCTTCAACTTCGTGCGCGATGCCATCAAGACACGCTCGAAGCGTAAACTGATGTGGCGCATGGCGTTCATGACTTTCTTCCTCTCGGCCATCCTCGACAACCTCACCACGTCGATAGTGATGATTATGGTGCTCCGCAAACTGGTGCAGAAGCGCAACGAGCGTCTGATTTATGCCGCCATGGTGGTAATCGCAGCCAACTCAGGTGGTGCGTTCTCACCCATCGGCGATGTGACCACCATCATGTTGTGGATTAAGGGTGTCATCACCACGCAGGGTGTGATTTCTGAGATTTTCATCCCATCGCTCGTCTCCATGCTCGTGCCGGCATTCATCTTGCAATACTCTCTGAAAGGGAAGTTCGACAAGTCGCAGAATCTTCCCCATGCTGCAGTGAGCCAGTTCACGAAGAAGCAGCGCAACATCATCTTCTGGATGGGTGTTGGTGGTTTGGTTTTCGTGCCGATTTTCAAGACGCTGACCCACCTGCCGCCGTTCATGGGCATCTTGTTGGTACTGGGCCTGCTGTGGACCACCACAGAGATTTTCCATCACAACACCGATGAGGACGACACCATGGCGAAGCGTGTGAGCGACCTGCTCTCGCGCATCGACCTCTCCACCATCATGTTCTTCTTGGGCATCCTCATGGCAGTCGCCGTGTTGCAGGAGGTGGGTGTGCTCACTGCCCTCGGAAAGTCATTGGACGAAGTGTCGGGTGGCAACCATTACTTGGTCACTGGTGTTATCGGTGTCCTCTCCTCAATCGTCGACAATGTGCCGTTGGTGGCAGGATGTATGGGTATGTATCCCGTGGCTCCCACTGGCGACCTTGCCGTGGATGGCATCTTCTGGCAACTGCTGGCCTACTGTGCCGGTGTGGGCGGTTCAATCCTGATTATCGGCAGTGCTGCCGGTGTCGTGGTGATGGGTCTTGAGAAAATCACTTTTGGGTGGTATATGAAGCGCATCTCCTGGATTGTCCTCGTGGGCTACCTGGCTGGTATGTTCTCCTATTGGCTGATAAGGATGGTGATAGCATAAAAAAGGACAGCCTCCATGTGATGAGCATGGAGGCTGTTTTGTTTCTTAATCAGGGGGATGGAGATTTTGCTTCGCAAGTATTATTCCTCTTCTTCGTCGCAATGATCACCATCTGCTTCGTATTCTATCTTCACTGATTCTGAAAACACGGGTTTCATGCCGTCCCATTTGAAAGAGTGAATGAAGTGTCCCTTTTCGCTGGATTCAGAAATTTGCAACTCCTTGCCTTGTTCCGGCAAATCATAGTAGAATTTCCTGTCTTCCGTCGTCCTGAAACCGTCAATAATCTGCGGTTCGGGAGTGAGGGTGTGTTTCTTCATGTCGTAGTCGTAGAAACATACGAAATGTATGTTGGGGTAGTTGTCAGTCCCACCAAAGTATATTCCGAGCAAACGGTGGCCATTTGAACGTTTCCAGTAACATGCTCTCATAAATTCATGTCGTTCAGCGTCACCCCACCAGTCAACCGAAACAAAACCGTCCTTAGGCTTGTTGTGCACAACAATTTGGTCATTGTTATAAGTGTCTCGGCCTGCCACACCTTTTTTCATCGTTTTGACAGCTGATGTCAGCATCCATGTGGGCCACTTCTTATTGAAGCAGTCAAGCATGGTGGCGAGAGAGCCATTGGGCACATTCCTCAGGGTTACATTCTCCCATTCGTTGGCTATTACTTCCAAGTCTGTTGAACCACTGAACATATTTTGACCTACTGCTGTCATACTGGAAATCAGCGTGATTAAGGTCATCAAAAGATACTTCTTCATGAATAAAACGTTTTTATGGTAAAACATCATTTGTCTTTCGCCGCAAATGTAGTCTTATTTATTCATTCTTGCAAATAATCCTTCGTTTTTTAGGAGTGGGCAAGTGTTCACAGTCTTTTGGCATGGCAGGAGATGCACGGCAATAACCTTAAGGAGCTAGGTACCAATTCCTGTTTGACTACAAACCTTCATTCAGACGCTGCCATGCACGAAGGTATTTACGCAGTCGGGCAACATCTTCATCGGTAATTTCCTTCAATCTCCTGATATCCATATTGTCCTCCAAATCAGCCTGTTTCACCTCTTTTCCGAGAGGATTCCTGGCTGCGCGGAGTACGAAATCCTCATAGTTTTCTCCTTCTTGTTTGGTCACAGACAGAATGCCGTCGATGATTTCCTCAGGGAATCCCTGACTGCGCAGATACTCCGTTGTCACGTCAGTGTCCTCAATAGTGTCATGCAGCAAAGCCACAATCTTTGCTCTCGGGTCTTTGCATCGTTCCGCCACCCGTATGGGATGCGTCACATACTCACGTCCTGATTTGTCTCTTTGTCCCTCATGCGCACGGATGGCTATCCGAAGCGCAAGGTCGTATAATTCATTCCAGGTCATCACTTGATTTTCGCTTTGGGGCATCTTTTGCTGATGAAATCATACACGAAGTCGAAGTCCTCGTCACAGACGTAAACGCGGTTTTTGTTGAAGGGTGCATTGACCATGATGGTGTTCATCCAGCGGAGGGCTTTCACTTTCTTGACATTGGAGAATTCGGAACTCATCGAGGTGCGGCTTGCCGCTATCATGCCCGAACCTGCCACGCCGGGCTTGCGTGCGAATATGCCGACAAGGGCGGCGAGGCAGCCTATGCGTTCTGCTACCTTTCGGGAACGAGGCGCTTGCTCATGCACAAAGCCGTTCTCGTCCATAGTGAAATGCACGGTATATTCGCCACCAGCTATGACTGCATAAAGGAGGTATCCCAGCAAGCCGAGCACCAGGAAAATGGCTGCCATGACGCCTGTGATCTTCAGCGCAAACCCCATTTCCTCGAAATGCAGCCCCTCGGCACATGCCTGTATCATGAATAAGATGAAAGCAGTGATGAGCAACGTCATGCCCAGCATCTTATACACGTCGATAAGTACAGAGGGGTTTTTCAGCAAGTTGAGGTCATACATCCAGTGGTATTTGCCGTCCTCATAGAGCCGCACGCGATAGTCATATTTGATTTCCGGCGTCACCGTCCTTTTTCTCTTGTTTTCTGCCATGTGTTATGAGTTGTTGGGTAGATAGTGTGATTGCATAAAAAAGACGGAAATTGCCTGTCTTATGTAAAATCAAGCCCTAGGGCCTGATAGCAGGAAGTAAGACATGCTTGGTCCGTCTTGTTTTGATATTGTTCGATGAGAACGACAGGTCGGAGTAATCCCAGAACCGTTATTTCACCTTGAAGTAGATGCGCCAGTCGCCGTTGGGTGTCTTACGAAGGTCCACCTTCTGGGTGTCGGACTTGCCGGAGGTGTAGTTGACTTGAAGTCTCACCAGAGCCGTGCTGTCTTTTACCTCCTCATCGATGAACGAGAAGTCCTTGATGTTGCCGTTCTCCTCAACCGATGCGTTGTATTTGGTTTGGATAAGGTCGCGCATGGAGTCCTTTTTGTCCTTGAGAAGGTCCTTGTCGCCATTGACCTCTTCCTCAAAATAAACGAGGTCGACATATTTGCCAAATTCCTTGTCTTTGAGGTATTGCATCGACTTTTCTGCGACGCTTCTGGGGGTGTCTGCAGTGCAACTGCCGATGACCAGCAGGGTAAGGAGTCCGACGATGACGGTTAGTGCCTTTCTCATATATTCCATTTCTTTCTGAGTTCCTCCAATTGCTTCATGACGCTCTCCATGCCCTCGCCAAGCACTTCCTTTGCCTTGTCGAGGCCGTCCCCGATTTTCTCACGGGCTTCGGCGATGCGCTCGTCGTATTTGCCCTCTTGGTAGTCGGAGCGGATTTCCTCCACTTTCTCCTTCGCCTTGCCCATGCCTTCTTCCAAGGACTCGCGGGCATCGTTGAGCTTCTCCTTGATGTCCACCTCCTCGAACTGCTCCTTGGCCTTGTCAATGCCCTCGCGGGCTCCCTCGGTGGCTTTCTTCGCCATCTCGCGGAGGTCGTTCTTTATCTGCTCGGAGTCGTGGCTGTCGAGGTATTCCACCAACTCATTGTATTTGCCTTGGGCTTCCCCTGCCATTTGGCTGAGGCCCTCTCTGATTTGTTTGAGAATGTCGTCAAAATCGCTCATAGCTGACATAGTTAGGTTAAACATTGATTTTCGGGTCAAATATACGGCTTTTTGTTGATATTTCACCAACCAAAGGCATGTTTTTTTTGTTTTTTTTGAAAGAAATGCCTTTTTTTCATATTCTTATGGTTATATTTGTATTCAATTTAGGACAATATGAACGTGATGAATTTTGACAAAGAACATGATTTGCTGATTGTGCCTGACGTCCACGGAAGGCCGTTCTGGCGTGAACCGGTCAAGGGCGGAGCCTATGCCCACGTCATTTTCCTGGGCGACTATACCGACCCATATCCCCACGAGGGCATCGACCGAGACTCTTCGGTGGAGATGTTCCGTGAGATAGTCGATTTTGCCGAGGAACACCAGGACAAGGTGACTTTGCTCCTGGGCAACCACGATATGCACTATGTGTCGGAAACGTTCGACGGCATGGCCAGGGGCAGCCGCTATTCCTTCTGGTCGAAGCGACCCGTCTCCAAGATATATGAGGCCCATCGCCATCTCTTCTCACTGGCGTTTGAGGCAGACTATGGCGAGAAGCACTGTCTGCTGACGCATGCCGGTGTATCGTCGGTGTGGGCGCACGAGCATGAGCAGATATTGGGCGCACCCACTGCAGATAACATCAATGCCCTGATGGACAGCGAAGAAGGCATAAGGGCATTGGCTGATGTAGGGTGGGAGCGTGGCGGATGGTCCCCCTCAGGTGGTCCGATGTGGGCAGATTTCATCGAGGTGTCTGCTGCCGACCCGTTGCCGGGCGTGTATCAAATATTCGGCCATACGCAGACAGGAAACAGGAATCCCATCATCAGGCCACATATAGCATGTGTCGACTGCCACCGCACCTTCTTGCTGAGTGAAATCATGGATATGGTTTAACTGCATTGACAACCTATCTTTTTACCCTCGTCTAAAATACAAAAATCGCCTCGACATCATCAATAGAACCCATCTGATGTCATTTATCTGTTGCTATTCTTCATTTTTCACAAAAAAACGAATATTTTCCGATAATACTTGTTACCTTTGTACCCGAGAATAGACTATTTACATATTTCTATATTTCCTGGACAGGAGAAGGGGAGCATTTAAAATGAAAAAAACATATCAACAACCCGAAATCTGGGTGGAAGAACTGGAAGTAGCATTTCAAGTGTTGGCAGGAAGCACAAAAAACGAGGTGACCCAAGTCGATGGTGCCGATTTAAAATATGGTGGCGGTGGCGATGGTCCTGCCCGTGCTGGAGCAAGCAGTCTCTGGGACGAAGAGGATGATTCCAGTTGGGACAACAAATAAGATGTTGTTCAAGATTTGCATTTGCCCATTTTTCAAGTAGTTAATAGTTAAAGAAGTTATCGCTTCGCTGTGTAGTTAAGCCTTTACCATGAGTCATATGGCTTAACTACATTAACTATTCAACTGCTTGACTATTTTAAATACTTCATCCACAAAAATTACCATGAATCAATTTCTCGCCCTCAAAATTACAAATTCATTTGTGTTTTGTTCGCTTAAGAGATTTTTTCACTACCTTTGCAGACGAAATGGGACAGGGCGACTGTCTCAAATGTATTTATCAAGGTAGAAAGTAAGGAAATCCGACACAATGGGAGGTTTTTTTGGAACCATTTCGGTGACAGACTGCGTCAATGACCTGTTTTATGGCACCGACTACAACTCACACATGGGCACACGGCGTGCTGGTATGGCAACTTTTGACCCGGAAAAGGGGTTCAGCCGTTCCATCCATAGTTTGGAGCGCGACTATTTCCGCTCGAAATTCGAGGATGAGCTCGACCAGTTTCACGGCCATCAGGGCATAGGCATCATCAGCGATACCGACCCGCAACCCATCATCGTCAACTCACACTTAGGACGCTTCGCCGTCGTCACCGTGGCGAAAATCAACAACCAGCGCGAAATCGCCGACCGGTTGCTCGCCATGCGCATGCACTTCAGCGAACAGTCTGCCAACAAAATCAACCAGACAGAACTGGTGGCGCTGCTCATCAACATGGGCACCTCCTTCGTCGACGGCATCAACAATGTGTTTCGGCAGGTGCAGGGCTCATGCTCCATGCTCATCCTGACTGAGGACGGCATCATCGCCGCACGCGACAAGTTCGGACGGACCCCCATTACCATCGGACGAAGGGAGGGGGCATATGCCGCCACAAGCGAGTCGGCAAGCTTCCCCAACCTCGACTACACCCCCGTTCACGACCTCGGTCCGGGTGAAATCGTAAAACTGACCGCCGACAGCATGGAGGTGCTTCAGGCTCCGGGCAACAAGGAGCAGATATGCGCGTTCCTGTGGGTGTACTACGGATTCCCCTCCAGCGACTACAATGGCATTAATGTGGAGGACGTCCGTGAGCGCAACGGCATGATTATGGACCAGGAGGACGACACCGAGGCAGATATCGTGTGCGGAGTGCCCGACTCCGGCGTGGGTATGGCGCTGGGTTATGCCGTAGGGAAGGGCATCCCCTACAAGCGGGCTGTCCTGAAATATACCCCGACGTGGCCGCGAAGCTTTACCCCAGGCGACCAGTCTCGACGCAGGCTGGTGGCGAAGATGAAACTCATCCCCAACACGAAAATCCTTACCGGACAGCGGGTGGTGTTCTGCGACGACTCCATCGTGAGGGGCACACAATTGCGTGACAATGTGCGCAACTTCTTCGACTATGGTGCCAAAGAGGTGCATGCACGCATCTCGTGTCCGCCGCTCGTCTATAGCTGTCCGTTCATCAACTTTACCAGTTCGAAAAGCGACCTGGAACTCATCACCCGACGGGTGATACAGGATTTCGAGGGTGCTCCCGACAAAAACCTGTGCAAATATGCCGAGACCGACAGTGAGGAATATCGCCGTATGGTGGATGAGATTGCCCATAGATTGGGTATTACCTCGTTGAAATTCAACAAGATAGAGAATCTTGTCAAATCAATAGGCTTGCCCAAGTGCCGCATCTGCACCCATTGCTTTGACGGAGGGTGCGGACGTGAGGAAGATGCTGATTCACAACAATAGCCAAACAGACACAATAGCCGAATGAGAAAAAGTCATTTGTTCATCACCTTATGCCTGACCATCATGCTGGTGACGGGATGCCATCCGTCGCGGCCAGGGGTGACGGATAGCAATACTTACGTCGACTCTATCACTGAGCCGGAAGAGGATGGTGCTTCTGTCGGCACGGCCGACAGTACGTCGGTGACCACGGTGGCCGACAGCGATGCTGTTGCTGCGCCAGAAACTGCAGCCTCCCCTCGGCAAGCCGTGAAAAGGGTGGTCGCCCATTCTGAGGATGGTTATGTGAACATAAGAAAACAGCCTACCGTCGCCTCTGACACCATCGGAAGACTATTCGTGGGAGGTGAGGGTGCAGAATACTTAGGCACCTCAGGAGAATGGTATCAGGTGCTCTATCATGGCAAGAAAGGATATGTGAAGAGCGTCTATGCCGCTGTTGACAGCACGGGAAATGGTGCAGCTGGCCAACCATAAGGGTGGCGGGTTTGTGCTGCGGTGAAGGGCCGAAATATCCTATTTTTTTGAAAATCAAAACTTTTCTTGCACAAAATTGTGTGAGTGTGGATTTTTTTTATTAATTTTGAGGCGATTTTTGGAAATGGCAACAATTGCCCTATAATTTTTGGTTAATAATGGTTGACAGCACAAAATGCCCCGTATGTGGGCGTAAAGACATCCCCGACTATCATCGGGGTGATGTGAGGTGTCCGGAATGCGGAAGCAATCTTCGTCTATTCCGTATCCTTGACAGCATCGAGCAAGACAGCAAGTCAAAGTCGTCGGTGTGGAAACCCGTGGCTTTGCTTGGCCTTCTGGCTGCTCTGGTCTTCGCTATTTTGTTTTTCACAAAAGGAGAGGCCCCGACAGCCGATGCACAGCGTATTGCCCAACTTGAAGATTCCATAGCCTCGCTCAATGAGCGGATTAGGGGCGCGGCCTTGCCTGAAGTTTCGACAGCTAAGGCTGTCAGTTCCGACAATAAAGAGCAGGTGAAAGCTCAGGAAAAGGAGGAGGCTGCTCCGGCTGCCGACGACGGCATCACTGCTCCCAATGACCTGGTGACGATAAAGGACGGCAAGAAAATCTATGTGGTGAAGAAAGGCGACACCTTGTGGAAAATCTCCAACAAACTCTACAAAGGTAAAATCTCTGACGCAGAAATTGCCAAGATGAACGGCCGCAAAGTCACCGATCCCCTTGAGATTGGTGATGAACTTGTCGTGAAATAGACTAAACGGAAACAAGAATTAGAATGTGCTATGAGCAAATTTGACGATATAAGAGAAGAAATCAAACATCTCTTCGAGGACAATATTCATCTCAACGACTGGATTTCCACCCAGGAGAAGTCAAACGACAATCAGGTGGGTGAGATCTGCAAGAATTTCCTTCAGGTGCTGGAGTCATTTGAATGGGCAGAGGCCACCATCCACGAGAGGGGACTCGACCAGAGCAAGATATCCACCAGTGCCATCACACGTATGCTCACTGCCAAGACCAAGTTGCTGGAAGTACTCGAGTCCTACGGCGTGCGCAAAATTGAGTTCCCTAACGGGGAGTTTGATGCAGCCAAAGGTAAGATAGTGGGAACGGTGGCCGACAATGAGAAACCAGAAGGCAGCGTGGCTGTCATCAAGCGCGACGGCTTTATCCGCAAGGACAAGCTCCTGCGGCCCGCTGAGGTGCTTGTGGTGAAGAACAGTTAAGTTAGGGCTGTTCTTCCTCCTCTTCTTTGATATTACCGAATTCTCCGATAAACCATTTCATTTCCTCGGTCTCCCTGACGAATTCACCATCATCATACATGAAGGTGAAGTCGTCGATGAGCCATCTCTCCTCCTCAAAGACCAATTTGAAGGTGACCGTCTGGCCTTTGGGGTATTCATCGCCGATGTTGAAATGCACATCGACATAGCAGGAGTCGGGCGATATGTAGTAGACCCGCATGATGCTGTCAGAACGCACATGGATGTCTTCACCCATCAGTCCCTTGAAATTGAATGACTTGTATATCGAGTCGATGCCTGTCGTGTCGTAGGCCACCACATTGTCGCATTGCTCCCTTAGGATGTTGATGCGCTCCGACCAGTTCTTGCCGCCGATGTGGTTGCGTCCGCTCATCACCTCCTCTTGGATAAGTTGCTCTGCCACCGCCTTGATGATGTCGGGCGAATGGGTTTTCTCGAATGCAGCGATGGAGTCGCGGTGTGCTTTCTCGATGGCGGCGATACGGGCGTTCTCCAAGTCGCGGGCATGGCGCAAGGAGTCGCGCACAAACCGCTCGCGGGCTACTTCTTTCTCGTGCTTGTCATAGAAATAGTATCCAGTGCCTGCTCCGGCAAGGATGAGGATGGTGATGATGATGAATGCCTTTTTCATGACACAGTCGGTTTAGTCAATGCTCTCACCCTTGATGAGTTGAAGCAGCGCGGGAATCTCAGACGCCAGGTCCTTGTAGTGCTCCACAAAGGTATCGATGGGGATGAGCGTGCCTTCCTCATCGTATGTGCGAAAGTCGGTCGTATCGGATGACGATTCCATGCTGTAGGCCACCGTGCCGCCATCGTGGTAGAAGGTGACAGCAGTAGGGGTGCCCTCATTGGCAGTCAGTTGCCATGTGGCATTGTCGTCACTCCATACGGTGCCTGTGAAGGGATGGCCATCGACATACACTTTCTCGTCGTTGAACTCCACCTCAGACACAGTGACAGAATGCTTGCCGCATCCCACCAATAATATGGCAACCACGGTTGCCGTGATGAGTTTTCGTAAGAACATGATTTCCAATCAATTTGTATTCAATTCGCAAAAGTACAAAAACATCATCACAAAAGCAACTTTTTTGTGAAAAAAAACAGGCATCCTTGCACAAGGACGCCTGAAATGATTGTTGTTCTCCACTTTTTAGGATTCCTTTTTGATATCCTTGCTGTAGACTTCAAAGAAATTGTAATCAAGAATGCGTGAAATCCTTACTAAGTCGCCAGTATCGATGGATGGCTTTGAGAATATCTTGTACACGTTAGTGCGGCTGCAAGATAACTCGCCAGCAAACCATACCACCGATTTGCGCCTCTGCTTCAATGTCTGTTTGATTAATTGTCCAATGTGTACCAAATCTCAAAAAATATTAAAAGGTGAAAGTTTGAAATAGGCAGACTACTCATCTGTCTGCTTTTAGATTGTTGCAAAAATAGGAAAATTTGCAACAAATCATTAATAATAATTGTTAAAATCGCCAAAATGTAAACTTATAGGATACTATTTGTTTTAAATTGTCAATAAAATGCTGACATTTTGTCGTCAATTGTTTTTTTTGCATTCTTGATAATCCGTTTTGGTGGATTTGACAGACTTTTTTTTCATCCATCCATTATTTTTGCGTATGAATAAGACAAATGGCATACAATAATGGACAAAAAACACAAGGAAATCGCCTTGCTTGCTGAGGCAAGGAACTATTGGGACCGCTTGAGCGGTTTCCGACAGACACGCAACCGCTGTAAGCGCTACTGCTATGGCGACCAATGGAGCGACCGCATTATGGTGGATGGCCGCATGATACGTGAGGAGCACTATATCAGGAGTCAGGGAAGTGAGCCTTTGAAAAACAACCTCATCCGCCGATTGGTGAAGCAGGTGCTGGGCCTCTATCGCTCGCAGGTCAAACCCCAAAACACATCTGCCCTGCTCGATGCCGTGAGGAAGGAAAACTGTGCCGACGAACTCGAAACCAGGATGCTGGAGGAATTTCTCATCTCCGGATTGGCGGTACAGCGCAAGACGGGCGGCTATAGGAATGGACGCATCGGTTGCTGGACGGACAATGTGCCACCCGACCATTTCTTTGTCAACTCCGATATCAGCGACTGCCGGGGGTGGGACGTGGAGTGCATCGGAGAGATTCACGACATGCGTTTCGATGCCGTCTGCGAGGCTTTTGCCCACAGTGGTGAGGATGTGCGGCACCTGGCTGCCGTCTATTCTGCTGCCGACTACCGTGACCGTGTGAGGGGACTTCTGGGAGAGTGGGGGCAACCATTTGGTGCATCCGATTTCTTCTTTCCAGCATCATCTGGACTGTGCAGGGTGGTGGAGGTATGGCATCGCGTGCGCAGGCCGGGCTTTCTCTGTCACGACCGGGCGGGCGGACACCTGCTGTGGGTGGACGCGCTCGCAGCGGAAGGGGGAACAGGGGCTTTCCCGGATATGATATGGACGGTGACCGACGAATGGCACTACACCTATCTGTCGCCCTTTGGTGATGTGCTGTCTGAGGGAGTCTCTCCCTACCAGCATGGCAGCCATCCCTATGTGTTCAAGGCTTACCCCTTCATCGATGGTGAGATACACTCGTTTGTGTCTGATGTCATCGACCAACAACGCTACACCAACCGCCTCATCACCCTATACGACTGGGTGATGCGCACGTCGGCAAAGGGCGTTCTCCTGGTGCCGGAGGAGAGCATCCCCGATGGCTACACCCTCGCTGATATCGCTGATGAGTGGGCGCGCTTCAATGGTGTCATCGCGGTGAAGACCCGCAACGGAGCCATGATGCCACAGCAGATTTCCGCCAACGCCGTGAACATCGGCATCAATGAGTTGCTGCAGACCCAACTCGGATTCATGGAGGATATCTCAGGGGTGACTGGCGCCTTGCAGGGCAAGTCGTCGAAGGTGGGCGTCAGCGGCACACTTTATGAGCAGCAGACCCACAATGCGACGCTGTCACAGCTCGACCTGCTCGACTCTTTCAGGCAATTCATCACGGAGGGCATCCGAAAAGACCTGTCCAACATCGAGCAGTTTATGTTGGAAAAAACTGATTTATCTTTACAATGCGCAAATGTGTAATTATTGTTAAATAATTAAGGGTCAAATAACAACGTGTTGGAAAAAGTATTATTTTTGCAGTAATAAAACGTAATCCTATGTCGGATAGGATTAAATCGGGGGGACGGTCCATTCGTGGGGCGCCCCCCCCTCATAATAGTAAAACCATTAAAACTTTTTGAATAATCAGACTTTCGTATTGGGGTTGGAGATGTTCAGCGACACATCCACCACATTGTAGTCATAGCTTTGAATGGCAGTCGTGAGGTATTGCCAATCTTTGAGGTAGTCATGCAGCAGTTTTGCCTCGTCCTTGGCGTCATTCGTGCCAGAGTATCCCAGAATCTCGTGGGAGGCATTCCATCTTAGATGTTCGGTCTGTGCCAGCACGTCCAATACCCTCTGATACTCCGGGGGCAGGGGGCTGTTGTCTTTCAAAACATAGGTGATTTGTTGGTCTTCCCTCCTCAGCTCCCCTTGCAGGATTTCTTCGTATTTGTCATTTAATGCTCGCTGCGCCAGTCTGACCTTAGTCTCTTTGTGCTGGCTGTTGCAGATGTTCTGAGTCTGAATTCTTCTCAGTCTCATCACTCCGCTGTAAGTGGGAGCGCATCCTATGTTTTTACCAGTCAGTTGCATAAGTCTTTCCTTCTCCTCATCCCAACTTTCGATTTTATCTGGTTCTTTACCAGAGCGTTTTTTGCCGGCATTGAGCGACTGGTCATACTTTATCTTGAACTTCTTGGCTTCGTTTCTCAACGCATCACTGACAATCTCTTTGAAGGAATAGGCCTTTTTTGTCGCGCCAAACAGGGTAATGGGTGTGCTGATTATCGCGTCAGAGGATATCTTATTTTGTTCCAGTCGGGATGTGTCAGTGCTATTGTTTTCTGCCGCACACAGACGATTGTAGTGGTTGGCGACTCTTTGTATGTGGTCGTTCTCGTCGTGTTGTACACGCACGACGATACGGAATTTATCCAGATTGTCCCTGTGGCGGATGGCAAGTCGCAGGATGCGGATGGCGAGAGAGATGTTCAACTCGTCGTTCTCTGTGACCAGCACCACATAGTTGAGTGTCTTAATCCATGATGTCAGCCGCCTGTAGAAATCTATGCTCTGGCAGTCCATGTTGTACAGGTTGATTTCCTTTGCCTGTTTGTCGTCTTGGTTGTCTTGGGTTGTCTTGATGGAAGGTGCGTTGGCATAGAACAAGCCCGCTTTCTCGTTCATGTTCTTATCTATAACGTGGCATCGGAACTCAGACCGCTCCACCTTTTTTGCTGTACTGCCAGTTTTGACGAAAGCCCCAAATTCATAAAGGAAGCGCACGACATCGAGTCCCACCTCGCCGAACCCCACTACCAAGGCATGGAATGGTGATGAGACGGTGGCATCTTTCTCTACATCAACGTAGTTGACAGGGTGCAGGTTGCCGTCCTGTTTCAGTTCCTCCACACAGATATGTGAGGAGTCGACCACCCTCACCTCCATGTTCTTATGCGCCTGCTCATCCTCTATCACCTTGTGGATGCTGTTGTAGCGGGCATGGCAGTAAAACCTTACCTTTCCCTTTTTTGCATAAGCCAGCATCTCTTTGTCGTTCTTGAGGTTGGTCACAGCCTGGATATTGAATGCCTCATCTTCCTCCAGGAAGAACATATGCACGGTGTTAGTGGTGTGGTTAATCAGCCGGGATATACTGTTCAGTCGCAGTTTATGAAGCAGGTTTTCATTGTCTGTCGCCTGCATGGAGTTCATCACCGACCCATAGGTGCTGACGGTCAGGCAACCCCGTTTCTGAAGTTTCTGCAAGCCTTCCATCTTTCTTTTGGTCAGCGAGAGAAAATTGAAAAGTCGGTCAACGCCCAGCAGTTTGTTGTCATCTTTTGTATCGTTGTAGATTCTGATGATGACGATGTTGTCCTCGTTGCCCTTGCCGTTTTCGATGATGTCCTTGGCGAGGTAATAGGTGGCGTCGTTCATACCCCAAAATACATAGAGGTCGCTTTTTTTCTTAATGCTCACGTTCGTCTTCCAATATCGGATGATGCTTGCTACGATATTGAATCCAAAGTGCCTGATGATGAAAACCATGGAGATAAATGCCGCCAGCAGATGGGTGATGGAGAAAAAGAACATGAACCATCCGTTGATGTAACATTCCTCGTGTATGGCACTGATGTCATTTTGAAGCAGGAACATTCCAAAGGCATGTATGATGGCCATGGGAGCCACGCCCAGCAATGCCCAGATGGCCGACGTGGTGTCCGCCTCATGCTCGGGATACATGCCGATGTTGTAGATAACGAATCCCGCTATCCACACCAAGACGAAAGCCGAGGTAAGGTATCTCTCGCAGAAGTTCATCGCCTTCTCGTTCTTGTAGAAGAAAACGGCGAGGAGACCCATGATGAGGAGATAGAAGATAACCGAACCCACTCCGCCCCAGAAGATATGCCCGAGGTGATTGTCGAAAGTAATCAGGTCGGGGTTGGTGGCAGTTCCGAACACGGTGTCCACGTGCAGCTTGGAGATGCTGAGGGAGTCGATGGACAGGGAGTCGATGTTCGCCAATGCGTCGGAATTGGCTAAAGTTTGCACACTCATTGTTATAGTATTTTTAAGATAGTGTCTCACCAGTTATTTCAAAAGATGCACAACCCTGCCATCTATCTGTATCTCGCCAGCCTCCTGCATCTCTCTGAGACACCGCTGCAAAGAATACTTCTGTATGCCGAATTGCTCAGCCAGTGCCTGTCGGGAGAGAGGAATCCGCAAATGTCGGCTCTGTTGCTTCTTTTGTTCTTCTTTAAAATAACTTTCCACCTTCTCACGCACACTCATTGAGAGCATCGACACTTTCTTGGTGAGAAACGACACGATATTGGAGAGAATGTGAATCTCGTTGAGGGCGATACGGCTGTCGGAAAGAATCAGTGCCTCCATATCCGCACGCATGAGTTGCAGCACATGGGTGTCGACGACAGCCTCCACGGTCACAGGATAATGATTGTCGGCAGCAAAGAGAAAAGCGGGCGCCAGCATATTGCCGGAGTGATGCAAATTGAGGGTGATGATTCTGCCCGATGGGCTCATCATGGTGGCTGTCATCTCGCCGCTAATAACAATATCGGCATGAAGGCACTCATCACCCACCATGGCAAAGAGCGCACCTCGCTTATACGTCAGTACACGATAGCGCACCCTGTGCATCGCGGCAATGATCTCCTCGTCGGTCAGTCCCTTAAAAAGCGGACAGGCAGACAATCCTCTTAATGTATCTATATCCATACGTCAATAAATGAAAAACATCACATTGCAAAGATAGTGAAAGACGAGTACAATGCCTCCTATCTTCGCTTAGCAAAGATAGGAACAAATTGTGAATTTTTCTAAAATTTAACAAAATTTATACATACAGAATAACAAATGTTACCCCTAATTATCCTCATTAATGAGTATTTTTGTAATAAATATAAAAATCCTTCAATGAAGATTATTGATCAAATCATCGACCGATTCTCTTACAAGCAAAAAGTAGGACTGCTCATCTTGAGTGGAGTGATAGTGGGCTTAGGGGGTCTGTTTATGTATTTGCTCCGTGCACATACCTATATCGCCGACAACCCATCCGCCTGCGTCAACTGTCATATCATGACACCCTACTACGCCTCGTGGAGCCATTCATCGCATGGCAGAGACGCCACTTGCAACGATTGTCATGTGCCCCACTCCAGTTTGGTGGCCAAATACGGTTTTAAGGCGATGGACGGAATGAAGCATGTAGCCTATTTTGTCACCCACTCCGAGCGACAAGCCATCATGGCAGAAGATATGAGCGCACAAGTGATTATGGACAACTGCATCCGTTGCCACACCCAACTCAACCAGGAGTTTGTCAAGACTGGCCGTATCGACTATATGATGGCCAAAAGGGGCGATGGCAAAGCTTGCTGGGATTGTCACCGCAACGTGCCCCATGGCGGTATGAACTCGCTATCGAGCACTCCAGCTGCGGAGGGTGTTACACCCTTGCCGCCAAGTCCAGTGCCAGAATGGCTTCATGGCCTGACAGGCAGGTAATGTCAGAACTCCTCAACTACTGTACTCCTCAACCCCTATTCCAAACCGAAACTTGAAAAATCAAATATTATGGCTAAAAAATTAAAAAAATGGCAAGGCTGGGCACTCTTCGGAGGTTCCATGGTCTTAGTGTTTCTTTTAGGCCTGCTCGTATCATCCCTGATGGAGCGGCGTGCGGAGGTGGCCAGTGTGTTCAACAACAAGCGCACTGAGTTTACCGACTCCATCATCGCACAGAACGAGAAGTTTAAGGCTGACTATCCCCGCGAATATGAGACATGGGCGATGACCGAAGACACCACCTTTAAATCGAAGTTCAACAGTTCGCAAGAGGTTGATGTACTGGAGGCGCGTCCTGAAATGGTGGTCTTGTGGGCAGGCTATGCTTTCTCACGCCATTACAACACACCCCGTGGACACAAGCACGCACTTGAGGACATGCGCAAGATTCTGCGTACTGGCAACCCTGGCATACAGATTGGTGCCGACTCTATCGCAGCAGATATGCAGCCTGCCACCTGTTGGACGTGTAAGGGTCCTGATGTGCCTCGCATGATGCGTGAACTGAGTGATTCGAAGTCGGTCATGGACCCAGCCAACTTCTATGCCAAGAAGTGGAGTGAGTTGGGTGCCGAAGAGGTGAACACCATAGGCTGTTCTGACTGTCACGATGCCCGCACGATGGATTTGCGTCCTGCACGTCCCGCCATCTATGAGGCTTTTGCCCGTGTGGGCAAGGATGTGAGGAAGGCTTCTCATCAGGAGATGCGCTCCCTGGTTTGTGCACAGTGCCATGTGGAGTATTACTTCATCAAGCCCGATGACCCGAAGAATCCCGGCAAGGCCAACTACCTGGTCTTCCCACAGCACTATGGCCTGACCTGCGAGGCAGCAGAGAAGTGGTTTGACGAGATAGGATTTTACGACTATATCCACCCACTGTCCAAGACCAAGATTCTGAAAGCTCAGCATCCAGGCTGGGAGATGTCGCAACAGGGCATCCATGCACAGCGTGGTGTGAGCTGTGCCGACTGTCACATGCCTTATAAGAGCGAGGGTGGAGTGAAATTCTCCGACCATCAGATTATGTCGCCCCTGGCCAAGATAGACCGTACCTGCCAGACCTGTCATCGTCAGGATGCCGAGGTGCTGCGCCAGAATGTATATGAGCGTCAGGAGAAATGTAACGAGGTTCGCAACCGTGCTGAGCAGGAGTTGGCACGTGCCCACTTCGAGACGAAGTTTATCATCGACAAGGGAGCCTCTGATGCAGAGTTGGCTCCCATCCAGGCCCTGTTGCGCAAGAGCCAATGGCGCTGGGACTATGCCATCGCATCCCATGGTGCCACTTTCCACGCTCCCCAGGAGGTGACCCGTCTGCTCTCACACTCTGTAGACTATGCTCAACAGGCACGTCTGCTGATTGCCCGAGTGGCTGCCAAGTATGGACACCTCGGCGAGATTCCCGTACCCGACTATTCCACCAAGGCGAAGGCACAGGCCGCCATCGGTCTCGACATGAAGACATTGAACGCCAACAAACAGCGCTTCCTGCAAGAGATTGAGCCTAAATGGATAGAGGAAGCCAAAAAGAACGGCAAACTCGTATCACTCTGATGTGGACCAAACCATGGACACTCCGTGAAGGCTTCATCATCTGTTGTGGCCTGGTAGTGGCAGGACTGATGCTCGAACTGAGTGTCGGCCCTGTCGTTTGGGATTTGTTTGCCTGGCCTGCCAATGTCATCGTGCTCGCTGGCCTTATCGTGCTGTGCGTCGGCATGTACCTGCTTCGTCGATGGGTGTATGCCTTCCGTTTTCTAAGCACCTATCGCGCGGCGGTGCCGGCGCTTCTCTTTGCGGTGGCCCTCACTATCATCATGGGCCTCACCCGTCAGACCGTCAACGGAGCCTGGATATACAATATGCTTTCTTTCTGGCCTTTTGTGCTGGTGTATATCTATATCACCGTCATACTCTTCCAGGTCATCATCCACCATATCCTGCATTTCCGCTGGTGGCGCGACATCCCGTTCCTGCTCAACCACCTTGGCCTCTTCATTGCTATCACCACAGCCACTCTTGGCAACGCTGACATGCAACGCCTGAAGATGATCACTGCCATCGGAGAACCAGAATGGCGTGCCCTCAGCCATGACGGCTTGGTCAAGGAACTTCCCCTCGCCATCGAACTGAAACGATTCATCATGGAGGAGTATGACGACGGTACCCCCAAACGCTTCGCCTCTGAAGTGCAAATTCTGACCAAAACGGGCAAAAAAATCCAAGCCACTGTCGATGTGAACAAACCTATCGAGGTGGAGGGATGGAAAATCTATCAATATGGATATGACACGGCGATGGGCCGTATGAGCAACATCAGCATTCTGGAACTGGTGAGTGACCCTTGGTTGCCAGCGGTCTACACCGGCATCTACATGATGCTGGCTGGCGCAGTATGTATGTTTGTCTTAGGAGTAAGGAGGAGAAAGTCATGAGTTGGGACCAATTCATCTATTTCGCTTTCGCGGCGCTGTTGCTGTGGGCAGCGGGTGCCGTCGGAGCGTGGAAAGAAAAGAGCCGCACCGCTTTTCTTTTCACTGCAGCCGGTCTGGCCGTGTTTTTCTGCTACATTCTTCTCATGTGGGTCTCCTTGGAACGCCCACCACTCCGCACCATGGGTGAGACCCGACTGTGGTATTCTTTTTTCCTGCCATTGGCAGGTCTCATGGTCTATAGCCGGTGGAAATACAAGTGGATTCTCACTTTCTCAACCATCCTGGCCACCGTCTTCATCTGCGTCAACCTCTTCAAACCAGAGATTCATTCCAAGACGCTGATGCCCGCACTGCAAAGCCCATGGTTTGCTCCTCACGTCATCGTCTATATGTTTGCCTATGCCCTCCTCGGTGCCGCCACCGTCATGGCGCTCTATCTGCTGTTTTTCAAAAAAGGGCAACCGACAGACGAGGAAATGGAAATCACAGACAACTTGGTGTATGTAGGACTGGCGTTTATGACCATCGGCATGCTTTTCGGTGCCTTGTGGGCCAAAGAGGCCTGGGGACACTACTGGTCGTGGGACCCTAAGGAGACATGGGCAGCCATCACCTGGTTTGCCTATTTAGCCTACATCCACTACCGGCTGATGCCCCACCACCGTCAGCGTCTGTCGCTCTGGATGCTCATCGTCGCTTTCATTCAGCTCCAGATGTGTTGGTGGGGCATCAAATACTTACCATCCGCACAGGGCAGCAGCGTCCATACCTATAGCGTCTGACGCAAAGGCCCATTGATGTTCAAGGTGCCATCTTTGGAACAACAAAAAAGGAGTCCTTTTCAGGGCTCCTTTTCAATCATTAGTTAAGTTCTTTACTTTTTGCAGCAGGGTGTCCAGGGCTTGAGTTGCTTGAAGAAATCATTGCCCTTGTCGTCGACGAGGATGAAGGCGGGGAAGTCCTCCACTTCGATTTTCCATATTGCCTCCATGCCCAGTTCGGGATACTCCACGCACTCGATGGAGCGGATGCTCGACTGTGAGAGAACAGCAGCCACACCGCCGATGGAACCCAGGTAGAATCCACCGTGCTTCTGGCAGGCATCGGTGACGACCTGTCCGCGGTTGCCCTTGGCAATCATCACAAGTGATGCGCCGTGATCCTGGAACTCATCCACATACGGGTCCATACGGTTGGCAGTGGTGGGACCCATCGAACCACAGGGATAGCCCTCCGGAGTCTTCGCCGGACCAGCATAGAGGATGGGATGGTCCTTGAAGTAGGCAGGCATCTCCTCGCCGGCGTCAAGGCGAGCCTTGAGTTTGGCGTGGGCGATGTCGCGGGCCACGATGATGGTGCCCTTCAGGTTGACGCGTGTGGAGACGGGATATTTGGTGAGTTCGGCCCTGACGGCGTCGATGCCCTTGTCAAGGTCGATGACGATGCCTTGTCCGCCCTCACCGGGATTGCGATACTCCTCGGGGATGAGTTCGGTGGGGTTGTCATCCATCTTCTCCAACCAGATGCCGTCGGCATTGATTTTCGCCTTGATGTTGCGGTCGGCGGAGCAGGACACACCCATGCCGATGGGGCAGGAGGCACCATGGCGTGGCAGTCGGACGACACGGATGTCGTGTGCCAGGTGCTTGCCGCCAAACTGTGCGCCGAGACCGATTTTCTGTGCCTCGACAAGCAGTTTCTTCTCCAGTTCGACGTCACGGAAGGCACGTCCCGTCTCATCGCCTGTGGTGGGCAGTCCGTCGTAATACTTGATGCTGGCGAGTTTCACGGTGAGCAGGTTTTTCTCCGCCGATGTGCCGCCGATGACGAAGGCGATGTGGTAGGGCGGACATGCCGCTGTACCCAATGACTTCATCTTCTCTACGAGGAACGGCAGCAGCGTGCCCTCGTTTTGGATGGTTGCCTTGGTCATGGGATAGAAATAGGTCTTGTTGGCGGAACCGCCACCTTTTGCCACCATGACGAAGCGGTATTCCATGCCCTCGCAAGCCTCGATGTCGATTTGGGCAGGCAGGTTGCAGCGGGTGTTGACCTCATCATACATATTGAGCGGAGCATTCTGCGAGTAGCGGAGGTTGTCCTCTGTGAACGTGTTGTAGACGCCGAGGCTGAGTGCCTCCTCGTCCTCGAAACCTGTCCATACCTGCTGACCTTTCTCTCCGTGGATGATGGCGGTGCCGGTGTCCTGGCAGAACGGCAGGATGCCTTTGCAAGCCACCTCGGCATTGCGAAGGAACTGCAGGGCCACGTATTTGTCGTTGTCACTTGCCTCAGGGTCGTTGAGCACGGCTGCCACTTGTAGGTTGTGCTCACGGCGCAGCATGAACTCCACGTCGTGGAATGCCTGCTGGGCAAGCAGGGTGAGGGCCTCGCGGCTCACCTTGAGGATGGGATGTCCCTCAAAGTCGCCCACGCTGACGCCCTCGCGTGTGAGCAGGCGGTACTCGGTTTTGTCCTCGCCCAACTGGAACATGGGCGCATACTTGAATTCAGGTGTTTTTGCCATAATAGTTTTTGGTTTAAAAAGGTGGAGTATTTTTTCTAGATAGTCTAGATAGTCGAGATTTTCTAGAGATTTTAATATCCAAAGATATCCTCTGTGGTGAGGCGGCGGATGGGGCCGATTTTGCCGAGGGCCTCCATGTCGAGTTCTTTCTCGTCGCCGAGGATGACATACTTGTCGTTCTCACTGGCTTCGGGATCCTTGAGAATCTTTGCCACCTGTTCGTTGTGGGTGCGGCGCAGCATG
>JAGCXX010000201.1 GCA_017961115.1 Prevotella sp.
AACTCGATGGTGGGGGTGCCTGCCAGTTTGTTGGCTTTCCATAGACGAATGGAGTCCCCGGCTTGCAAAGTGTGGTTGCTGGCGAGGTTGACACGCAGCATTCCGTTGATTGTCAGGGTGTTGATATTATCGATGGAGGTGCCGCCGCTGTAGCTGCTGGAGGCGCACTGACGGACTGTGAGCTGTAATATGCTGCCGGAGGCAAACGTGACGTCCTTGTTGCCGAAATAGAGCGTGCCGATGTATGATGAGGCGGTGTTGCCTGGGCGCACCATGCCATTTATGGTAATACTGGAGTTGACAAATGGTTTGGCAGCGGTGTTGGTACCGGAGAGTATGGCGTCCTTCGCCACGATGAGGCGTCCTTTTCCTGTCTGGCCAGACTTCAAGAGCAGTTCACCTTCGTTGATGGTGAAAGTGCCGGTGTTGTCGCTCGTTCCGCTGCAAGTGACGGTGCCTTTGCCTACTTTCGTGAAATTGGCATTCGAGGTCACCTTGCCGCTCCATGTCCAGTTGGTGTCATCGCCCACCTGCCAGGTGTTGATGGCGGAGTTGCCGCTCTGGCTGAAGGAGCAGGTGCCGCTGAGGCTGCCGCTTCCGGTGATGCGGCCGATGCGGAAGGACTTTCCGCTGTTCTGCACGATGACATCGGCGGGTATGTTGAGCGTGGCCTTGGGCATGCCGTAGCTGTTGTCAAATGTGAAGGGAGCAGTGCTGCTGTAGGTCTTGCAGGTGATGGTGCCCTCGAAGCCCGACCAGTTGCCGGTAATCTGGGTTCGGGTGGCCTGGCCGTTGGTAAGCACCACGATAGGACAGTAGACAGTCAGTGTGCCTTGACCGGTAATCTTGTTGCCGAACGTACCACGGTCGATTAGGTTCCACGTGCCGCGCTTACCCTGTGGCACATGGATATTATAGCTTGTACTGGTGTTCTCCGACAATGTGCCTCCCTGGAACTCCACCGTCTGCGCTGGTACGTTGCAACTGATGCACTGCACCGTGCCGGCTGTGATGATGAGGCGGTTGAGGTTGGTGTTGGCGACATTGAGTTTCATCCATCCCGAACCCTTCTTGTTGAGCACTGTACCGCTGATGGCACGGCCTACGATGTAGTCACCGAGATTGTTGATGACACCGCCTTCTTCACCGACTACCTGCATGGCCGAACCGTTGGTGACGGCTGAGGTGGTGCGCAGTTCTGCACCGTTCTCGATGATAAAGCGGTTGGCTACGACACTTGATGCACCGAGGTTGCCCTTGGGTTGGTTGGCGTTGGAGAGGGAGGTGACGATGACCGAACCGCCCGAGATGCGGGTGCCGCCTGCGTAACTGTTGTTGGTGGAGATGGTGAGCGTGTTGCTGCCGCGCTTCACCAGAGTGGTGTTGCCCACGATGGAACCGTTGCCCTTGAGGGTGTAAGCTTTGCTGCTGTTGTCAAAGATGATGCTGTCGGTCTCGATTTCAGTGTTGAGGGTGACGGAAGAAAGGAGGGCATCATCGTTGAGGATGACCTTGTCGCCTGGCACGAAGACGTCCTGCTCACCATTGTTGAGGAAGTTGGCTGTCTCGCTGATGTTCCACTCGTCGCTCTCTGTGCCTGCCCAGTAAATCTCGGTGTTGCCGCGCATGTCGGAGACCTCGAGCCAGAGATGGCCGTCCTCATTGACGATGGAGCATTTCTTGCTCATGCCGAGTCCCTCAATACGGATGTCGGAGAGCTCACCTGTGATGTTCTCTGCCTTTCCGATGTCATAACGGCCGGAGATGAGTTCGGTGCCGTGGTTGACGAACTCAAAGACGGGGGTGAGGTATTGGGGACCATATTTCCAGTCCTTGGTCTCGATGGAGAGCACACGGGTGTTCATCTGGTCGGCAGTGAGGTCAGGATAGATGTCTAACACCACACGGGCGCCGAAGCCGAGCAATAGTGTGTCGGTGGCGACAGTGCCGCGGTTGTCGGCACGGCCGGGGCGCAGTTTGGCACCATAGTCCATCTTGATGCTGCGGAACTGTCCGCCGTCGGTGTTGAGTTCGGCAAAGCGGTTGAGCCACATCGAACTCTTGAGCATCGTTCCGTCGAAATTGACCGTTCCAGCCCAAATATCGGTGTTGCCGGTGTGCTCTTCTGACACCTTGGGCAGGTTGAGGATGCCGTCGCCTTGCTTCACCAGACGGGTGGCGCCACTGAAGGCACCGCCCTCCACCTGACAGGTATAGTACTCATAGTCGATTTTCGCATTGCCGTTGAGCACGGTGCTGTTGGTGCCTTGCACCCATGAGGGGACGTTGAACGTCATCACCCAGGGCGATGCGCCGTCGGCTACATTGACTGTGGTATTGTTGGTCTCGCAGACAATCACATGCTGGTCGTTGAGGTTGGTACCAATGGTGCCGCCATTGCCCACTTCTGTGCGGTCAGTCATTGTCAATGGGGGCGGTGCGACGGTGATGTTCTCCAACTCGCCGAGGAAATAACTGGCATGGGGCGGTTGGTTGTAACCTATAGACTCCCATACCATGCCCTGGCGGTACTGGTGGTCGTGCCAAAGCGTGTAGTTGCGCCAAGGTGTCTCGATATCGGTGGTGTAGATGCGGATGTAGTTGTTGTCGCTCGTGCGCACGATGATTTCCTCGCGCCAATCACCGAGGATGTCGCCGGTGGCAGAGGGGGTGTTCTTTGTCCAGTTGCAGTTGGCGGTGCCTGTGGCGGTGAAGAGGGTGGTGCCGTCGGCCTTGAAAACACGGCTGGCACCCTCACGTGAACTGGCGCCGTCGAGGGCTTCCTCGAGCAGGTCGCCGTCCCAATAGATGCGGAAGTTCATGGCGAAACCATTGGGGGCACCAGAGATGACCTTGTCGGCGACGGTGGAGACGACGCCCGACTGTGAGGAATGGCCGATGCAGCCAGGATAATCGTTGGAGAAGTTGCCGCACACGGCACGTCCGTCATCGGAGGTCGACTGCAGGCGGTAGTAAATCTTCGAGGTGGTGGCGTCGCGGTAGTTCATCGCAGGTTGGTCCTCGTTGCAGTTGAAGATTTCCTGTCCGTGACGGTAGGGGTCGAGGTCGCTGCAGTGCTGTGCGTCGCCGTGACCCAGGCCAGTGGTGGAGAGTCCCTTGCCGTTGTCGTCGATGACCATCGAGCCGAAGACAATCTCATCGCGGCCGTCCCAGTCGACATCGGCGATGCCGAAGTTATGGTAACCCTGTCCGAAGTAGGCACCTGAGTTGCCGCTGTTCCATTCCCAGTAGAGTTTCAGTTGGTGGGTGGCGGGGTCAACGGAGAAGGCCTTCATGTGGTGCTTGGTGTAGCAGCCGCGGCCGAGGAAGATAAAGGGATGACGCCCGTCGAGGAACGGGGCGGCAAAGTAGTGCTTCGTCGAGCGGTGGCCGTAGCCGTCGCCCCAGTCGTTGGCATTGCCGCGGGGCAGCGGATAAGTCATCCACAGCGCACCGTTGGTGCCGATGGGATAGGGCTTGCCGGTCTTGCCTTCAAGATAGAGGAGGTATTCCGCACCGCTGTTGGTATAGGTCATGTTGGCGGTTTGAGTCACCGTGTTGCGGGTGTTCACATTCATGTTGCCAATCTTGGTCTCCGTGCCGTCGGCATGGTGGATAATCATATTGTCGGCACCACGAAGCAGCACCTCGGCGCAGCCGTCACCATCCCAGTCGTAGCCTACGGCGTCATATTGCTCGTCGGGACCGCTCACCATGTTCGGACCAAGGTCGATATACCACAGGCGGTCGCCCTTGATGTTGTAGCACTCGATATGGTTGTAGGCACTGTCGTTGGTCACCGAACTGCCGTCGGGACCGTAGTTGCGCTTGACAAGAAACTCCGACACTCCGTCGCCGTCAACGTCGGCAAGAGCAATGTCGTTGATGTTGTAGTCACGGCTGATGTTGGTGCCACGGCGGGAGTAGATGGGCTTAACGGAAAACTGAATGTATTGGCTCGACAGGCGCTGCACCTCGGCGCTTTTCTCCTGTTCCACGCCACGCACCACAGCGGCTACTTGGTAGCGGCTGCCGGCTGTCCCCTGGGGGTCTTTGTAGTTGGATACGCTGAGGGGCTTGCTGTTCACCTTTGTTCCGTTGCGGTAGAGGTTGTATTGCGTGTCGTAGTATTCTTCGCCGAAGATACGCCAACTCACAAAAGCACCTGTACCGGATGGGATAGCTATAAGCCCTCTGTCAAGCTTGTCGGTTATGCGTTGCGCTTGAACGGTGAGAGCGCACATCATCATCAAGATGCCAAATAGTATTCTTTTTCTCATAATCTGTTGATATATTGGGAACATTTTAGGCTATTGTGCAAATACACTACAAAATTACATATATTTTTGCAAACATCCCTTGTATTTTTGACCTATTATAATAAATAATTGCTACCTTTGTATCGTTCCGTCGGATTCGCAATTCCCGACTGTACCTAAACGATAACATCTATTCCTATGACCAACAAATTGAAACCCATCCTGCTTCTATTCATTGTCTTGTGTCTTCCCTCCATAGTTCGGACCCAGACTGTCGCCGATTTCAACGTCGTGCCCCGTCCCATGAATTTCATCTGTCAAAAAGACAAGTATTTCGACCTTTCCTCACTATCTGCCATCCGCTATGAAGGCAATGACGATATGCGGCGCAACGCGGAGTTCCTGACCTCTTATCTCAAGATGGCGACAAACATCTCCTTGATAGTGTCTGACTTGTCCGACAAGTCCGACTTGTCCGACAAAAAACTAAAAGGCCCCATCATCCTGCTCAAACTTGATAAGAAAATCACCAATCCTGAGGCCTACCGCATCACGGTGAAGGAGAAAACCATGACCATCGAGGGTGGTGCTCCACAGGGCGTCTTCTATGGCATCCAGACCTTGCGCAAAGCCATATCGGGCGCCAGTCCGACAAGTCCGAACAGTCCGACCAGTCTGACTCGTCCTACTTCTAATATCCTCATACCGGTGGCAGTTGTCAATGATGAACCTCGTTTCTCCTATCGGGGGATGCACCTCGACGTGAGCCGCCATTTCTATGATGTGGCGTATGTCAAGCACTACATTGATATGCTTGCCCTCCATCATATCAATACTTTCCATTTCCATCTTACCGACGACCAAGGGTGGCGTGTGGAGGTCAAACGCTTTCCAAAACTCACTGAGGTAGGTGCTTGGAGACAGCGCACTGTCATCGGGCGCAACACGGGTGTCTATGAGTGGAAACGATATGGGGGCTTCTTCACTCAGCAACAGCTGCGCGACATCGTGCGCTATGCCCGTGAGCGCTACATCACTGTTATTCCGGAGATTGATATGCCGGGACACATGGAGGCTGCTCTGGCTGCCTATCCTGACTTGGGATGCACGGGCGGTCCTTATGAAGTGGAGCCCAACTGGGGTGTCTTCGACGACATTCTTTGTGCAGGGCGTGAGGAGACATTCCGCTTTGTTGAGGGGGTGCTGGATGAACTCATGGACATCTTCCCGTCGGAGTATATCCACATCGGCGGCGATGAGGCTCCGCGCACGCGCTGGAAGGTGTGTCAGCGCTGCCAGCAACGCATCAGGGACGAGCATCTCACCGCCAAGGGAAAGCATTCGGCAGAGGATGCGCTGCAAGGCTATTTCATGAAGAGGGTGGAAAGGTATCTCAATGACCATGGCAGAAAGGCCATCGGATGGGACGAACTGCTTGACTGTGATGTCAACCCAAGCACTACCATCATGAGTTGGAGAGGGGTAGAGGGCGGCATCGCTGCTTCTGCATTAGGACACGACGTCATTATGGTGCCTACCGCATGGTTCTATTTCGACTATTACCAGACACCGGAGAATGACTATTGGAACAAACCATTGCTCATAGGTGGTTTTGTGCCGTTGGAGAAAGTTTATTCTTTCGACCCATTGCCTGACTCGCTCTCGGAGGAGGCAAAAAAGCATATCATCGGCCTACAGGCCAATCTGTGGACGGAATATACCTATGCAGACGAGATGGCGGATTATCAGGTGCTACCGCGCATGGGGGCTCTCGCCGAACTGCAGTGGTCGCAGCCTTATCATAAAGACTATGAAGCCTATCTCCAGCGTCAAAAACGCCTCTGCCGCCTCTATGACACCCTCGGTTGGAAATACTGCAATTATTCAGTCAAATAATCGTCCGACTCGTCCGACCCGTCCGACTCGTCCGACATCAAAAAAGCCCGAAGGCATATCCTTGTTCCCGCAGCCATTGCAGCGAGGCGGGTAGTGCAGTGTATAGTTTGTCGATGCTTTTGAGGGAGTCGTGGAAGGTGATGATACTTCCGTTGCGGGTGTAACGGCGCACATTTTCCACCACATCATCTGCGGTGAGGCGGTTGGAATAGTCGCGGGTCACCAGGTCCCACATCACAATCTGGTATTTCTTCCTCAAAAAATGATATTCTGCAGGGGTCATGATGCCGTGGGGCGGACGGAAGAGGTGTGCCCCGATGAGTTGGTTGGCCTTCTCGGTGTTCTCGATGTAGGTGCGTGTAAGGTGCTTCAGACCGCCGAGGTGGTTGAACGTATGGTTGCCCACCTGATGACCCTCTTCCACTACACGGCGGAAGAGGTCGGGGTATTTCCTTACATTGTCGCCAACCATGAAAAACGTTGCGTGCGCGTCGTACGCACGCAACGTTTCCAGGATGAACGGAGTGGCTTCGGGTATCGGTCCATCATCAAAGGTGAGATAGACTGTGCGCTCCTCCTTGTTCATGCGCCACAGCGCACGGGGGAAAAGCCACCGAATCCAAAAAGAGGGTTGCTCCAGTATCATTAATTCACTGACATCAACTTGGTTTGGTATGCTCCGTAGAGTTGGTTCAGTTTGTTGATATGCTCATCGCTCCACTTCCTGTCTATCTCGTCCATCTCTTGTGCGATGCCTTGCATGATGTAGATATGCATGTCGCAGTCGCGCTTTGAGGAGGCGAGGTAACTGGGTGAACTGGAGATATACCAGATGAAGAACTGCTCCGACTGCTTCCACAACTTGTCGGCGATGTCGGTGGCGTGCTTCTTGTCGCCAAGGTTGCCCCAGGCGGTCAGAAGGTCAAGACCGCCGCTCATGTAGTCCATTGGGACGTTGTAGTCGGGAATCTCCTTCTCACACTTCTCAAGCACCTTCTTTGCCTTGTCGGTCTTGCCTTCCTTGAGCAAGGCGAGGGCGAGTTGGCTAAACAGGCGGCGGTGGGTGGCACACATGCGCATCACCGTCTGGTCGAGATAGAGACCGGGCTTGTCGAGACCGCCAAACTTGAACTTGTTCATCATGTAGTCGTAGGTCTTGTCGGCATCGAAGCGGGCATCGGCGTCTCCGGCAGTGGTGAACGGGGTGATGCGGTTGACGAGGCCTTCTTGTATGAAGTTGTCGCCAAGGTTCATGTAATTCTCCTCACCGACAGTGATGGCGACGTAGATGGGGCGTGTCCAGTTGGCGCGGGATATCATCTCGAGCATCATCAGGTCGTTTTTAGCCAGACTGCGGCGACCTTCGAGAGAGATGACCATCGTCTCGGGTATCTCCTCATAGGCAAGTTTCATACCGCTCTTCTTGACGGCATCCTTGTCAATGGTCATCAGCAGCGTGTCGGTGGGCACCACATGGGCATCATCCTCAATACCAACGTATTGCAGCAATGAGTTTTTAATCTGTCGCTGCTCGGGAGTGAGGGCTCCGCGCACCCAGAATTTGAGCACATTGCTCAACTCGTAAGGATTGTCGCCAAAGGCGGATTTGGCCTCCTCTGGGTATTTGTCATAAAGTTCCTTGATGGCTTCCTTAATCTCAGGACGCACCGAGATGACATCATTGGTGCCGGAGCAGTAGTCGATACGGGGCCAGGTGATGGGCACGGGTGGTGAGTCGTAGGCGGGACGGAGCATCTGGTCGATGTACCAGTCTGTCTGCAAGTAACTTAGGTTGCACACGCGTACGTCGGTGCGGTTGCCCTCGGTCTCTTGGTTGTACCACAATGGGAAGGTGTCGTTGTCGCCGTTGGTGAAGATGATGGGATAACCGTTTTCCTGCAATGAGTTGAGGTAGTTGAGTCCGAAGTCACGGCAGGTGTAGCGGCCGCTACGGTCGTGGTCATCCCAGGTCTGCGACACCATCTGCAGGGGGACGCACAGACAGGCGAGACCTGCCAAGGCTGCCACTGCGGTCTGTTTCAGTCCGAGTTTGCGCAACCAGTCGATGATGGCGGTCACACCAAGTCCGCACCAGATGGCAAAGGCATAGAACGACCCGGCATAGGCGTAGTCGCGCTCACGCGGCTGGTTGGGGGTCTGGTTGAGATATACCACGATGGCAAGGCCTGTCATGAAGAAAAGGAAGAATACAACCCAGAACTGGCGGATACCGCGCTCGCCGCGCATCGCTTGCCAGAAGAGTCCGAGCAGACCGAGCAGCAGTGGGAGGCAGTAGAACACATTGTGTCCTTTGTTCTCCTTCAGCACGTCGGGCAACATGTTTTGGTCACCGAGTTTCAGCACATGGTTGTCGAAGAAGGGGATGCCGGTGAGCCAGTTGCCGTGCTCTTTCTCGCCTGAGCCTTGAATGTCGTTCTGACGGCCTGCGAAGTTCCACATGAAATAGCGCCAATACATGAAATTGTATTGGTAGGCGAAGAAGAACTTGAGGTTGTCGAGCATCGTGGGCATCTTCACGTCGGGTTGTCCATAGGCGGAGGGTACCATGCGGCCCTTCACCTCGATGATGCTCTCATACAGGCTCGCATGGGCACTGGAGTACATTCGGGGGAAGAACATGTTCTGCACATACTGCGGGTTCTGCTTCCAGTCGACGATGAAGTAGCGGTCGGGCTCGTCGGCGCTGGCTTTCTCACGGCGCTGGTAGATGGGCGACTGCTTGGTCATCTTCACATACCCGTCGTCGCCAGCGGCGTACTCAGAGTTGTAGGCTTGCCCATAGAGCAATGGACGGTAACCGTATTGGTCGCGGCTGAGGTAGTTGCCCAATGTAAAGATATCCTCGGGGGAGTTCTGGTCCATCGGGGGGTTGGCGGCGGAGCGAATCACAATCACTGCATAGGTGGAGTAGCCAATCATCATCATCAGCATGCAGAGCAGCGTGGTGTTCTTCACACGGGTGGAGATGAGCAACTGTCCCTTCTTCTTCAGACGGAGCACTGCCCAAAGTGCAACCAGGATGATGGCTCCGATGATGGCAGCCTGCAGGCCGTAGCCATAGAAGGGGATGCCGAGCATGGCGACAGCCACTAAGAATGCTGCGTTCTGACGTGCCAGACTGTGGTCGTTTTGTGTCTCACAAATTGCCCAGATGACGGCTGCCACCAACAGGATGATGTAGATGATGACACCGGTGTTGAATTTGAAACCGAGCACGTTGACAAACAACAGTTCAAACCAACCTCCTACAGTGATGATGCCGGGAACGACACCGTAGAGCACTGCGGCGACGATGACAAACGACAGCAGCAGTACGAGCAGCGAACCCTTGAGATTGGCATTCTCACTCTTGCGGTAGTAGAACACGAGGACAATGGCGGGGATGCACAGCAGGTTGAGCAGGTGCACACCAATCGACAAACCTGTCATATAGGCGATGAGCACCAACCAGCGGTCGCTGTGGGGCTGGTCGGCCTGGTCTTCCCATTTCAGGATGAGCCAGAACACCACTGCAGTGAAGGCGGAGGAGTAGGCATAGACCTCTCCCTCAACGGCACTGTACCAAAAGGTGTCACTCCAGGCATAGATGAGGGCGCCCACCAATCCAGCTGCCTCAATGGCTATCAATTTGCCGGTGGTCAGTTCGCTCCAGTCCTTCAAAATCAACTTCCTGGCGAGGTGAGTGATTGACCAAAACAGGAACATAATGCACACCGCACTCAGCAGTGCATTCATGATGTTCACCATGAAGGCAACTTGTGTAGGGTCGCTCGCAAACTGTGAGAAAAGGTTGGCGGTGAGCATGAAGAACGGTGCCCCTGGAGGGTGTCCTATCTCCAATTTATAGCCTGTGGTGATAAACTCCGGACAGTCCCAAAAACTGGCTGTCGGCTCTACGGTGAGACAATAGGTGACGGCGGCGATGAGAAATGCCAGCCAGCCCAGCGAATTGTCCACGATTCTGAACTTCTTCATAATTATTTCTAAAAATCCTATTTGGGGACAAAATTACGAATAAGCGAGTGAAATGCAAAAGGAAAACTTGTTTTTCTTTTCATTTCCGAGCGAAAGTAATTTCGACGAAGTCAAAATCTCAAAAAACGAGCCAAGAATGATAGTCCGACTTGTCCGACCAGTCTGACCTGTCCGACCTGTCCGACTTGTCCGACTTGTCCTCCCTGTCCGACAATCAAAAAATCTTCATCGATGTATAGGCGATGAATGCATATCGCAGCACCTTGCCTAAGAAAACGCTGATGCTGCTGATCCACGGATTAGCCCTCATCAGACCTAATA
>JAGCXX010000202.1 GCA_017961115.1 Prevotella sp.
GCAAAAAGGATGAAAAAATTAATGACCAATTCGTGAGCAATTCATGGTTATTCGTGTGAAAAGAAAAAACATATAATTATCATATAACATATAATTATCATATAATGAATCATAAATTGCATTCATATCGCGACATTCTTGGCTGGGAGACGCCATATATGGACGTCTCTACTATGCTGCACCATCTTGTAGGACTATCGTCCAAACTCCAAAACTCCAATTTGCATATAACTATGAACTATGAATTATGAACTATTCTTTCCCCTCCTAAACTCCTTAAAAAGTCATATGTCTAAACTCCTAGCCTCCTAGCCTCCTAAACTCCTAAAAACGAATCTCCAAAAAAATAGCCGTGCCTGAAAAAACAAGCACGGCCATTGTTTGAGAATCTGCAAATTATCCGATGATTAGCGGATTTCAAAGAGATTGAAGAAGCCAGTCATCATGAACACCTTCTTGATTTCGTCGCTGATGTTCTCGATGATGACCTTGCCACCTTTGGCGGCAGCAGCTTTGCGGATGGTAAGGAACAGACGGAGTCCCGAACTGCTGATGTATTGCAGCTGTTCGCAGTCGAGGATAATCTCCTTGTCGGCATTCTCCAGCAAAGGCTCTATCTCCTGCTGGGCCTTGACGGCAGAAGGAGTGTCCAGACGGCCAATAACGGCTGCCAGCATGGCTCCATTTTGTTCTTTGATATCAAAGCTCATAGTTCTTCTATGATTACTTCACCAGTGCCTTGCGGGCAGCTGCGATGTTGTCCTTAGCCTCAGCGAGCTGGCTCTTCAGTTCGTCAAGAGAGGTGGCGTTGAGCACCTTCAGCGGGGCGATAGCCTCGGCGATGGGCTTGATTTCGGGGTCGTAGTTGGCCAGGCGGTCAACGGCGTCGAGAATCAGGACGATGCGATAGGTCACGTTGGAAGCAGCCTCGTCGTTGAACACGCTGAGGAACTTCTCTGAGTTCTGGTTGACGATATAGAGCTGCTCGACCAGGGCGGCGGCAGCGGTCTGCCAGAACTGGTTGATGCGGCCGTTCTCGTTCATGGCGTCATACAGAGCAGAAGTGGTCTCGAAGATAGAGTTGGCGTCGTCGAGCACCTTGAAGGAGGGGTCGTTGATGTCAGCAGCCAGTTTGGAGATGGCTTTGTCGTATTCATCTGTCGGCATCTCATAGAGAGCGGCAATCTTCTTGTCTACGTTGAGGGCGCTGAGGATGCGGTATTTCTCAGCCAGAGTGGTGGCCTCCTCGGCAACTTTGGGATCAAGCAGGTAGTCGGGCTTGACTTGCTTCTCCTCGGCTGTCAGTGTCAGACCGCCATTGTCCTCCTGTACGAAGGGGAGTTGCTTGAGTTTGCCAAGGTCGGCAGCGATGCTGTCGATATGCATCTTGATGCTGGCCTCAATCTGCTCCTGTTCGAAACTCTTCTCTGCCTCAGGTGTGTCCTGATTTTTGGTCTTGTTGCCTGTGCAAGCTGCGAAGACAACGGCTGCAATTGCGATAGCAAATACTGATAATTTCTTCATGCTTTTTGAAATTTAAAGTTATTAATAAATGTGTGTTGATATGTTCCGAATTTTTTTATATGACGGTTCGTTTTGTTTATTGTACTTCTTTTCTGATATACCTGCCGGGGCAGTCGGTGAGGAGGAACACCGTCACGATGATGCTCATCAGGAGCAGGACGGCGATATTGAACCACATGGTCTTGATGTGCCATGAGCCTATGATTTTCTCACTGCTGTAGAAGGGGGCGCGCCCAATCTTGCTGTGAGGGGTCAGGAATACCATTCCGGTGCGCGGCACGATATGGTTGTCGACCACGTCGAGCATACGCTTGTTTTCCGTTCCGATGACGCAGTCTTCCAGTTTCAGGTTGTAGTTGTCGCGCTTCAGTTTCAGCAGCGCGTCCTTTCCGTATTCCCGGATGAAGGCTGCCACCACTGCGTCGGCTTCCATCGTGATTTGGTTGCTGCGCTTCGACAGGATTTTCTCAGCCTGCTTCATATAGTCGTAGAGCGACTGGTAGGAGTAGTCGCCCTGATAGGGTTCTATGCCGCAGTAGTTGGCGATGGTGGCCAGGTTGGTGCGGATGACCTTCATATGGTCTTTTTTCACCTCTTTGCCTTTCACTTCCTCGTCTCTCATCGTCTGGAGTTGCGACTGGAGCTCGTCGAGGAATCCCATGTTGTAGTACTGCGTCTCGTATTTCTCCTTGTCGCTTTCGAAGAACTGCGCCTCATAGGGGTTGTCGGTGAACGACGTGACGGCGAGAGCCTCGTATGACCAGCGTGAGGGGATGACGTCGCCGATGAACGGCACGTACCCCGTTGTGCTCTTGGGAGTCAGGTCGGCGAAATTCACCACCAGTCCGCAGAGGAGTATCTGCGGGATGAGCAGCAGCGGAATGCTGATGTATATGGCGACCACCGAGTTGAGGCACTGTGAGAGGAGCAGTCCTGTCAGGCTTGCCAGCAAGGCGGTGATGAACAGGATGAGCCACCACTGCCAGAACAGTCCGTGCAGACCCATGATGGTGTTGCCGATGACGATGAACAGCAGGGTCTGTATGAGCGAGACACCTGCCATATATACGATTTTCGACCAGATGTAGCTGCTGTATGACAGGTTGAGGAACTGCTCGCGCTTGAGTAGGGCGCGGTCTTTGATGATTTCCTCGGCACTGCCGCTCATGCCTGTGAAGGTGGCGACAATGACTGCCATGAAGAAGTAGCTCACCAGGTTTTTGTTGTCCATTATCGTGTAGCCTTCTTGCGGGGCGTAGCGGGTGAGCTGGGCGCAGATGACGGCGAGCAGCGGAGCCATCAGGAGCGTGATGCACAGGTACTGCGTGTTGGTGATCTTGGTCCTGATGTTGCGCATCAGGAAGATGGAGAACTGCCTGAGTGCGCTGGGCTTCTTCTGGTCTGACGGCGGCACGTCGCTCACTGCTGGTTCGGGCATCTCCTCACGGTTGTCCAGATACAGTTCGTGCCAGTCCTGTGGTGTCATCTTGCGCTCGTCGGATGGCTCGCCGGTGTTGCTGAGTGCTTTCTCATCGATGATGTTGAGCACAATCTCCGGGTTGACGTTGCCGCAGGTGGGGCAGGCGCTGGTCTCCGCATCGGCATAGTTGGCCGCCGTCTTGAAATAGGTGATGGCGTCGATGGGGTTGCCGTCGAAGACGGGGTATCCTCCCCTGTCGAGGAGCCACAGGCGGTCGAACAGTTTATAGACATCGCTCGATGGCTGGTGGATGTTGACGATGATGAGTTTCCCCTTCAGCGTCTGCTCCTTCAGCAGGAGGATGACTTTCTCGGTGTCGGCTGACGAGAGTCCTGATGTGGGTTCGTCGAGAAACAGCACAGCGGGTTCGCGTATCAGTTCCAGCGCGATGTTGAGTCGCTTGCGCTGTCCGCCAGAGATGTATTTGTTGATGGCGGAGCCCACCTTCAGGTTCTTGGTGGCGTCGAGTCCCAGGTCTTTCAGGGTTTTCAGCACCCGGCGGTCGATTTCCTTGTCGGTCAGGCCCTCGAAGCACAGTTTGGCGGTGAACCACAGGTTTTGGTAAACCGTCAGTTCCTCGATGAGCAGGTCGTCTTGTGGGACGTAGCCGATGAGGTCTTTGGCCGCGGGCTCACTGATGTCGTGCCCGTTGATGGTGATGGTGCCCTCCTGGGGCTTCATGCTGCCGTTGAGCAGCGAGAGCAAGGTGGTCTTTCCCGTTCCCGAACCGCCCATGATGGCGAGCATCTCGCCGTTTCTGAGCGTAAAGCTCAGGTCGTGCATGCCGTTGTCGCTGTTGGGGTATCTGAAGTTGATGTTGCGTCCGCAGAACTCCACCGCCTGCGTCTGGTCGGCATCCTTGTTGTATGTGCTGATAATCGACGAGTAGTAGACGGGTCGTCCCTCGGCGTTTTTCAGCACGCTGCTCTGCTGCCACACCTGATAGGTGCCTGCCAGGACGCGGACGTCGTTGAGTTTCACGGTGTCCTTGCCCATGTAGGTGAAGATGAGCAGTCCCGTTATGCGGTCGAGCAGTGTTTTGAGGACTCCTCCGAATCCCTCGATATGGTGTAGTTTGACCCACTCTGTCTCGCGGTTGTACACGAAGTCGGTGAAGTCGTTGTATTGTTCATCGGTGATGTGCAGCTGCTTGGCCAGGGTGTTGAACATACCATTGGCCTGCAGGCCGTCGTCGCTGCAGAACTCCATCAATCGCAGCAGAAGGAGAGCCTCCTCGCTGGGGCGTATCCTGCCGTGGAGGGCAGAGCAGATGGAGGCTACTGTCTCCTCGCTGTTGAGGTCGTCGGTCATCTCGTATGCCATGCGCATGTCATCATATAGGTCGAGGTAGAGGTTGATGTTGCGAATGCCGAAATGATGCCGTAGATAACTGACGAGCATTTCCTTTGCCCGTGCCTCGTCTACTTGCTCTTCCTTGCCGAATAGCGCAAACAGACTGATGAAGCTGGATAGTATGACGTCAGTCATTCTTGTATCTAGTCTGCAAATATATGAAAAGTCTTACACTACCTTTTCATCGCGAAAGTTAATAATAATTAAAAAAGCCTCAAACCAACTTTTTGCGGAGCGTCAGCACGTTCTTGTTGTTCACACGCTCGTAGTTGATGGAGTCCATGATTTGGCGCACCAGGTGGATGCCCAGTCCGCCGGTGGGGCGTTCCTCCAGGCTCAGGGTGGTGTCTACTTCTTCCTTTGCCGTGGGGTCGAAGGGGATGCCTTGGTCGGTGATGACAAACTTCATCCTTTCCTTGTCAGCCTCTGCCTCGATGAGCACTTGTCCTTGCGTGCCGGCGGGATAGGCATAGTCCATGACATTGACGACAGCCTCCTCGAGGGCGAGGTTGATGGACATCGTATTGGGCATGTCCAGACCTGCGGCTTCGCACACCTCGTCGATGAAAGCATTGAGCTGTGGAATCTCCTCGATGTTGTTGGACAAGGTGAGGCTCTTTTGGAATAATGCGTCTTTTTTCTCTCTCATATAAAGTATGGCAAGCATGGTCTGGTCATCGTTTTGCTCGGCTCTGCCCACAAACTGGTGTATGGCTTTCTCCATCTGCTTGACCAGGGTCTGTGGTCGGTTGCCGGCCTTTTGTGCCGTACTGATTATCCGGTCTTCCTGGAATTGGTTGTGGCGGATGTCCTCGGCTTCGGTCAGTCCGTCGGTATAGAGGAAGAGGGTGGTCTGCGGAGTGATGACAATCTCCTGAGTTGTGAATTTCCAATTCTCCACCACGGCAATGGGCACATTGGGGTCGCATGCCAGCATGGAGACATCGCCATTGGCCAGCAGCAGTGGGGTGTCGTGTCCTGCATTGCTGTAGCGCAGGCGCCCCGTGGGCAGGTCGAGGACACCGACGAACATGGTGACAAACATGCTCGTCCTGCTGGCCTCTGTCAAGGAGTTGTTGATGGCCGACAGGATGCGGTTGGGTTGTGCCTCATGGGCGGACAGGGTGCGGAACAGGGAGCGTGTGACAGCCATCAGCATGGCGGCAGGAACACCTTTTCCCGACACGTCGCCAATGCAGAAGAACAGTTTCTCGTCGCGGATGTAGAAGTCGTAGAGGTCGCCGCCCACCTCCTTGGCGGGAGTCAGCTGTGCATAGACGTCGATGTCGGTGCGGTCGGGGAACGGGGTGTTTGAATCCGGAAGCATCGACATCTGGATGTCGCGGGCAATCTGCAGTTCGCTGTCCATGCGTCCTTTTTCCTCGTTCACAATCCTCGACTGCTCAATCTGGTTGACGAGAGAGTGCTGCATCGTGGAGAAAGAGTCGTGCAGTCGCCGCAGTTCGTCTTTGGACTTGATGACAGGCAGTTCGGCATCGAAGTTGCCCTTGGCAATCTCTTCTGCTGAGTCGGCGAATAGGGTGATGGGTTTTGTGAGGCGGTGGATGGCGGAGCGGCATACCAGTCCCATGAAGACCAGTCCGAGGAGCATGATGGCCATCAGCACCTTGATAAAGATGTTGACGATAGAGAAAATGTCTTTTCCTGGCACGATGATTCCCATTCTCCATCCTGTGCGCTTGATGGGAGAGTGGAAAATGATGAATCTTTCGCCCTTCTTGTTCTTGAAAGCCGACATGCCGTCGGCCTCGGATAGGATGTTGTTGACAATTTTTTGTTTGTCCTGTCCGATTTGTCTCCTTAGGAAGTCTTGTATGGTGGCATCAATCTGCAGTTCGTTATTGGGATGAGCGATGAATGCCCCCTGTTTGGTGACGATGAAGCAGGATGCGTGTCCATTGTCGTCTGTGCCGAAATAGTAGTCCTGGTTGATGATGCTGTCCACCTTAAATTTCAGGTCGGCAATCCAGTCGAGTGAGAGGTCGGCGGTCTGTATGGCGTAAATCTGGTTGTTGCTGTTGATCAGTGGCATGGAGTAGGTGGACATCAGCACCTCTCCTCCGCCAATATCAATATATGGCTCCGACCAATGGCCGCTATCTGTGGCAAGAGGCTGCGTATACCATTCCTTGTGCAGGTAGTCGTATTCTTTTGTGTTCAGCTGCTTGGTTTTGAGGCCAGTGCTGTCGCGATAGACGTATGGTGCGAAAGGCTGTCCTTTCTTCGGCTCATAATTGGGGTTGTAGGCCACGGCTGCGCCCATGATATTGGGGTTGAGCTGGAGCAGGTGCGTGGGGGCATAGTATGCTCTTTTGTCATTGCCCATGGTCTCCTCCACCTCGGTCACATTGTTGGACAAGGCCACCTCGACAGCAGAAAAGATGTTGTTGATTTTCTCGTTGGAAACATCCATCGAGGTTTGATAGAGGGCAGAGAACCCCACAGCTCCCACCAACCATATCAGCCCGAAGATGAGGGCTGATATGAGTGAGAGGATAAGTACCATGATAGCCAGCACCCGCCATGTCAGGCGGAAAGCCATCGTATTTGAGAATTTGAATAACTTCTCTGGTAGTTTCATGATAAGATCATTTGTGGTGCTCTATCCCTGCTATGCAGGGGATGTTCAACTCTTTTTCTTGGGCTTGCGGCGTGCCCATCCCTCTTCGGAGAAGTCGGGCTCGTCGTCCTTGAGTATGATGTCGTGGCCTTGGAAGAACTGCCGCCAGTCGTCCTGACGTCCGCTCTCCATGCGTGCGCCACCCCGTGTGCCCCGCTTGTTTTTGCGTGGCTGCTCGTCGGCAGTCCTTGCCGTGCGCCTTGACTTTTTGTCAAACCGTGCGAAGTTGTCGGCGGGTGCCCTGCGCTCCTCGCGGCGACGTGGGGAACGGGCGCTGTCGCGTGGCGCACCCTTGCCTCCGCCCTGCTGACTTCGGCTGTCGGCATCGTTGCAGCGCACCTCACGGTTGTGGTAGGTGGCGCCGTCGAGTCCCTCCATCACTCGTTCTGCGTCTTCCTCAGGCACCTCGATGTAGCAGAACTTTGCCAAGAGGTCGATTTGTCCCACCTTCACCTTCTGGCGTCCAGGCACATGGCGGTTGATGAACTGCATCACCTCGCCGGGGTAGAATCCGTCGTCCTTGCC
>JAGCXX010000203.1 GCA_017961115.1 Prevotella sp.
GGCAGCGTCTTGCGGTGGATGGTCGTGGTGATGCGGAAGTCCTCCAGTTCGTTGTAGAGGAACATGATGGTGTAGTCGGTCTGCTGCTCTGCGAGTTGGCTGAGGGCATCAGAGAGCGACACATTGTTGTATGAATGTGTGATGCGCTGGGCATGCATGTTGACGCATAGCAGTAGGGACAGCATGATGAGCGTGATGGTTCTTTTCATGGCGGCAGGCTACTCTACGGTGATTTGGTTGTCCTTCAATGTGACAGTCAGGCTCTCGAACTGGTTGAGGTCACTGACCACTTGGCCGATGTCCTGCTTCGGATTCCACACGAAGCGGAAGCGGAGTTGCCGGGCCTTGTCGTTGGCGAAGGTGACCGTGGCTTCGTAGTGGGCGGCAATCTTTGGCAGCATCTCCTCTAATGGAACATTGTCGAAGACAACGGGTTCCATGGTGGCCTTTGGTGCAATGGTGTCTGTCGTTGCCACTTTGACGGTGTCATCAAGAGCAACTTGTTGATTCGCTTCTACAATCTGTGTCTCTTGTGGTGGAGTTGGCATATCTCCTCCGACGTAGTGCCGCACGATGTGGATGGCGGCAAAAGCGATGCCCGAAACCAGCAGTACACCGATGAAGGATGCGGCCACCTTTTTGATTTGAGAATTGAGAATTGAGGTTTGAATTTTATTTTGCTCCGCAAACCGCTGCCAGGCGTCATCCACATCGACGGGAGTTTCGTCTTGACGGTTTCTGCTGCTGCGCTTGGCCTCCACCATCAGGCGGTAGGTCTCGCGTGTATCCTCATCACGGTTGATGATGTCGTGGATTTCCTGCTCGGTGTATGCCTCGGGGTGGTCAAGCATTTCCAGTAGTTGGCGGATGTTTTCGTTGGTCGTTTCCATAATCGTTGTCATTTTAATGGATGTTGAAGTGTTGTCTGATATGCTCCATACACTGTGCGAGATACTTATAGGTGGTGTTCGGGTTCATGCCAAGCCGACGGGCGATGTCTGCGATGGTCAGATCCTCATCGAAACGGAGATGGAAGATGCTGCGGTGCGGTTCCCCCATTTGCTCGTCCACGAAAGCCGCAATGTCTTCGAGCCTTTCCTGCTGTTTTTCGATGGGCTGGAAGTCGGCGTCTGTATCCATCGGTAGTAAGTTCCTCACTTTCTCATGCAAATGTTTTTGTCGTATCCTGTTCAGGCAGGCATTGCGCACGGCGACCAATAGATAATTGTCGCTCTTTCTTACTGATGCGGATTTGAAATCCGCAGCCTCTGTGTCCGGGATTTCAAATCCCCTCCAACGATTGCTGTCGGCAATTCGCAGGAAGATGTCCTGCACCACATCATCTGCCTCTCCGTCATTGCCCAGCAAGACCCTGGCCAGATGAATCATCTTGCTGTAGTTTTGTCGGAAAAGTTGCTCTATATATTTCTGTTCAAGCATATCATTCAATCCAAATTTGCACCCATATAGGAGCTCGTCTAATTATTAGACACCTCAGACCCCTCGTTTTTTTACGGAATCGCCCATTTTTTTTCATTTTTCCTTTATTTTTCTTGTTGTGAGATAGAATTCGGAGTGCGAAGATAATGCAAATTCCCAGCTATACCAACTGCCATCAGCAACATCACAACCGACGGTGTCGAAAAAGTCGTCCCTGCTGTCATTTATGACCTGCAAGGCCGAAGAGTAGAACATCCCACTTCCCACGGCATCTACATCCAAAACGGCAAAAAATGGTGAAGTAATCAAGCAAATGATGAATTTGACAGGGTGTGCCAAAAAGGAAAAACCTTGTGCGCCAGCAACTCCCCTCCCATGAAGGGGAGGGGCAGGGGTGGGGTATGCAACTTCTTGTTTTTCAGAAAAATAATTCCCCACCCCAACCCCTCCCCACGCGTGGGGAGGGAAGCTCCATTCGGCTCACGGCGTTCTTTTCTCAAGTCGTTCATTATATTTGACACCCCCTCTGCATTTATTATACCTTTCCTATTCCGTGTCAATCTAAGATACAAAGTAGGTGAAATTGCACCTTAAAGAAACGAATAATCAGGAAAAAATCGTAACTTTGCTCCCGATTATTTGTGTCGTTTAGGATATAAGTCAAGAACATGGCAATAGAACAAGCTATATTTCGCAGAACAGAGTTGTTGGTGGGTGAGGAATCGATGAATTTGCTAAGCAGCAAGAGAGTGATTATCTTCGGCGTGGGCGGCGTAGGCTCGTGGTGCGCCGAGAGTCTGGTGCGCTCTGGAATCCAACATCTGACCATTGTTGATTCCGACCGTGTGTGCATCACCAATATCAACCGACAGTTGATGGCAACGACGAAGACCGTGGGGCAGGTGAAGGTAGATGCTTTGCGTGAGCGGTTGCACGCCATCAATCCCTCCGCCGACATCATCGCCCTGCAGCAGATTTTCACGGCTGAGACAGCCGACAGCTTCAATCTTGCCAGTTACGACTATATCATCGATGCCATCGACTCACTGAAAGACAAGCAGCTGCTCATCCTGATGGCATGCAGGATGAAGACTAAATTCTTCTCATCAATGGGAGCTGCACTGAAAATGGATCCCACTCGCATCAAAGTGGATGAGTTTTGGAAGGTACAAGGTGACCCTCTGGCTCGTGCGCTGAGAAGGCGGTTCAAGGAGACTAAACAGTTCCCCAAACGGAAATTCCTTTGCGTCTACTCCGACGAATTGCTGCAGAACAAGGGGCATAATGCCACCTGCGGCACGGAAAAGTGCATGTGCCCTAAAGCGAAGTTCGGTCCTGGCAACCCCGAACTGCTTAACCATGAGTGGTGCTCGTCAAAAGCTCAGATTAACGGTACGATGGCACATATAACCGCCATTTTCGGATTTATGCTGGCAGGATTGGTCATCAAGGATGCAATAGGATAAGAGTCAGGAGTCGTCAGTTTAATCCTCGCCGAGAACAAGCAACCCCGGTGGTTGGTATTCTGAATAACTATTTCAGTCCTCCACCAAATCGCTGTATGACATTTGTTCTCGTTCCGTTTCTACAAGCTTTCCGTCTTTCCATTGATAACGGACAATTTCCACATCGTCATCAAGACGCCAGGTGCTGACAATACACTTGTTTTCTGAGTCGATTTCTGGGCTATAGATTTCGCAGTCGTAATTCAACTGATTAAATTGATGAGTCTTGTCGTCCCAAAGCCAGACATCATAAGTGTAGTTGCCAAAAACATTCATAGGTCCTGTACATACCTGAAGGTCGGGAATACCATCGAAGTTCCAATCTTCCTCTTCAATTTCCCCTATGCTGCCCTTTTGCCAACTCGTTGTGTCGAGAGGCAACGCCTGACTATAGAGTTCAAACGTGTGTCCCTTGGCATCGGTAAGATAGACGATAATAGAATCCCAGAGCACTTCGTCGTCCTCTTGTACCGTCCGTACTTCCGAGCGGAAAGAATAGTCGGAACGCTGGGATACATAGTCTTCATCTGTCTCAGCATCTTTAACACTTCCTGCAGTCTTGCTACCACATGAAATGATGCCTAAAACCAACACTAAATAAAAAATTCTTTTCATAATCTTATTTAAATTTAGAAATGACTCAGATGACTTAACTTCTTCAACTATTAAAACTCTAATAGAGAGTGCAAAGATAATGAAAACATTATGTGACCTCCAAATAAAATGAAGTTTTTTGAGGATTTCCCCAACATCTGCAGTACCTTTTTCTCCGATTTATTTTGCAGAGTCAATGATAAATGATATTTTTGCACTCAGTAAAAAACAATCTAAAAACATCAACTAAATGAAACGCTTCGTAATAGCCGGAATCATGCTGGCAACTTCCTTCATCGGAGCAAAAGCCGATGTAGACCCCAATTTCCACATCTACCTCTGTTTCGGACAGTCAAACATGGAGGGAAACGCTCAGTGGGAAACCATTGACAACAAATATGTTGACCCTCGTTTCCAAATGCTGGCGACGACCAATTTCGACAGTCCCAAACGCACGATGGGTGAGTGGTACACTGCATTATGTCCCATCGTAAGCCCGATGGGTAAACTGGGAATGGCCGATTACTTCGGGCGCACCATGGTGGCGGCAATGCCTGCAGATGTGAAAATCGGTGTGGTGGCTGTGGCTATGGGCGGCTCACCCATAGAGATGTTCGACAAGGACAAATACAAGAGCACCATCTCAGCCAATCAGAGTGAATGGTACGTTACTCTTGCAAAGAATTATTATGCTGGAAATCCCTATGGACGTCTCATCGCCATGGCGAAAAAGGCTCAGGAGGTGGGTGTCATCAAGGGAATACTCCTGCATCAGGGAGAGTCGAACAACACACAGCAGGACTGGCCCAACAAAGTGAAGAAAATCTACAACGACATTCTCACTGACCTCGGTCTTGAGGCTGAGAACGTACCACTGTTTGCTGGTGAGACATTGTACGAGAACATGGGTGGAGCTTGTTATGGACACAACGCCGTCATCGCACGTCTTCCACAGGTAATCCCTACGGCTCATGTCGTCAGTGCAAAGGATGTTCCTGGCAACGGACAAGACCCTTGGCATTTCAATGCGTCAGGTTACCGTATCATGGGCAAGCGATATGCATTCGAGACTCTGAAGGTGATGGGGATGGAACCAAAGGCTGACCCTGACTACGAGATGCCTGATAATCTCAAATCTTTCCTCGCTGCTTCCAAACTCAACAAGATTGCCGACGTGACGATGAAGATAGGTGAGACAAAGACCATCGTTGTCAAAGCTGTTTTTGCCGATGCTCATACAGAGGATGTCACGGCTGAGGTGAAACTCACTGTTCCTGATTTCCTGTCTGCCGACCAAAATGTCATCTCCGCCATCGGGGAGGGCACGGGCACCGTGACTGTGGAGTACACTGACTTCACGGGAAGCACACAGTCGGTTTCATTCCAAGTGATAAGCCTCGACCCTGCCAAAAACAATGTGTTGGTGGTCAACAACAACAGCGCGGGTAAAAATATGGGCGACAGGTTGTGTAGGACAACATTGCTGGAACCTCTGGTCAAAGGAAATGTTTACGTCGTCAAAGCAAAAATCAAGACTGACAAATCTGGCAGTTGTGCCCCTTGGTTGGTTTGGTCTGACAGTCCGAACAAAGACCAGGATGGCAACAGCACGGATGTGCAGAAACTGTCTTCCTATAGGGTGACTGATGCGTTCAAGAACTTCAAATGGGAATTCACCGCATCTTATCCACATGACATTCTTCAGTTTGCCATCGGACAAATTGCAGGGAATGTGTATTTCGATGAGGTGTCATGTATGGAGAAAGGTGCCGACAAAGAACTGGTGTCCAACGGCGATTTTGAGTCTGACGACTTGTCAAAATGGGAAATCATCGATACAGCCGAACAGACCATCTCCATAGAGAAGGAGACGGCGTCGGGCATCGTGAATGTCAACAATGATACAAATGACGATTTCAAAAACGTCTACGACCTACAAGGACGCATGGTCTCATCCCCTGTCCGTGGCATCTATATCCGAAACGGCAAAAAGATAGTGGTGAAATAAAACCATGCTTCCATAGCATCGCTGATATTTTTCACTTTCCATTTCCATTGTCTTTTACGATTCGTTCATATCAAAAAAAACAATGACACTCCTATGCAAGATATCACCGCTCCCAATACATTGCGTGTGGTGATGGGCTGTCCGAACAGCCAACGTGAGGGCAGTAAAATAAAGATGGGAGTGAGGGCCATCAGAGTGGAGGCGATACCTGCTGCCGTGTATTGAACAGCCATAAGAGAGAATCCGACCCCAATAAACGGACCGGAGAAGACAACAAGGACGACAATGGCCAATCCACGCCAGTCATATACGCTCGTTTTGAGTTTGCCCCCCTCCCCGCGGAAAAAAAGCCAGAGTGTAAAACAAACAAATCCTGCCACACAACGAATCATATTGGAACCGAAAGGCAGATAGTTTTCCACCGAAGGCAACAGACTCGCTGGTACATCGGCAAGGTAATGGTCAAGACCTATCTTGCTGAGTACCAGTCCAACACCTTGCCCCATTCCGGCTCCAATTCCGTAGAGGATGCCATTGGTGGGGAGCGCCACACCTATCTTGTGGTGCTCGCCTCGGCCAAGTACGGATATGGCTATGCCGGTAAGCGTAACGGCCATGGCAAGCAGGGCATTCCACGACAGGGTCTGGCCCAACATCACCCAAGCAGTGAGCGCAGCAAACATAGGGGCAAGGGTCATGAACAACTGACCGATTCGTGAACCAATGGTGAGGTAACTGTTGAACAGGCACCAATCGCCGAAAAAATAGCCTACAACACCCGACAACAACAGCCATCCCCAAGTTGAATGACCAGCATAGACAGGGTAGGGGCTTCCAAAGACAAACCACATCAATAGGGCGGAGAAAAGAAGGGCGATGCCCATCCGCCATACGTTCATCACAAAAACACCAAATCTGCGGCTTCCTACCTCGCTGAACAATGCTGCCACAGTCCATGAACAGGCCACTCCCAGCGAAATGATTTCTCCAAGGTATCTCATCTGTTAGCTTATAATCTTCCGCAAAGGTAGTGTAAAAAACTGATTATGCGAACAAAAAGCAAATAAACCTTCAACATTCATCACTCATCCCTCATCCATTTTTTGTGTTTTATAAAAAAAAACGTATTTTTGCACGTGAGAAACCTATTCCATGACACGCGAAAAAGAAATATATAAGGTGACGCTCGTGGGCAGTGCTGGGAATGTGGCATTGCTGACATTTAAGTTTATAGCAGGCACACTCGGTCACAGTTCGGCAATGATAGCCGATGCTGTGCACTCTTTGTCTGATTTCCTTACCGATGTCATGGTTCTCGTTTTCGTACATATCAGCGCAAAACCTCAGGATGAGTCACATGACTATGGACACGGGAAATTTGAGACCATAGCCTCTCTTTTCATCGGATTGGCGCTGATGGCAGCGGCCACGGGCATCATTGTGTCAGGTGGACTGAAGCTGGCGACATGGTTCGGAGGTGCTCAGCTGGAGGCTCCAGGCATGTTGGCATTATGGGTGGCTTTGCTGTCTATATTGGTCAAAGAGTGGCTCTACCGTTACACCGTCAATCGTGGTAAGAGTTTGGAATCTAAGGCAATGATTGCCAATGCATGGCATCATCGCAGCGACGCTCTCTCGTCAATAGGCGCTGCCGTGGGTATCGGTGGAGCCATCATGCTGGGCAACAGATGGACGGTGCTCGACCCACTGGCTTCCATCATCGTTGGTTGCATGCTGGTCAAGGTTTCCTTAGACTTGCTGAAGACAAGCATTGGCGAACTGACCGAACGCTCCCTGCCATCTGAGATGGAGGATGAGATAATGACGCTTATACAATCTTTTCCAAATGTCAGACAACCCCACAACCTCCGCACACGAAACATAGGCGACCGCATAGCCATTGAGGTGCATGTGCGAATGGATGGCAATATCTCGTTGTATGAAGCACACGACCAAGCTACAGACATCGAGCGAAGACTTAAACAGCGCTTTGGAAAACAGACACATGTCACCATCCACATGGAACCCGTCAAAGATGGTGATGAAGATATCATTTTAACAACCTAAAAGATAATCCTATGAGAAAATTGGCAATCATCGCGATGATTATGTTCGCTGCCTTTGCAGCAACGAGTGTTCAGGGGCAGCCACTGCTGAGAACACATGTGGAAACTGGTGAGTTGGAGGGCATCCCCGACGGAAACCTTGCTATATACAAAGCCATACCCTATGCCGCACCACCTGTAGGCGACTTGAGATGGAAGGCTCCACAACCAGCACTGTCCTGGGAGGGTGTGCTGAAGGCTGAGGAATTCGGACCTTGGCCACCACAGCCGTCTCGCCGTGATGGGTCACGCCCCAAGATGAGCGAGGACTGCCTCTATCTTGGCATTGCCACTCCTGCCACATCCGTCAATGACCGTTTGCCGGTGATGGTGTGGATTCATGGCGGTGGATTCCAGACCGAGCACTATGGGGGTGACCTGTGGAAACACCTGGCACAGAGGGGCGTGGTCATCGTGAGCGTCGAATACCGAACAGGGGCCTTGGGATTCATGGCACATCCTGAACTCACCAAAGAGTCAACAAACGGACATTCGGGCAATTATGGCTTGTTGGACCAAATTTTTGCGCTTCAATGGGTGCAGCGCAATATCGCCAACTTCGGGGGCGACCCGTCTAAGGTCACCATTTTTGGAGAGAGTGCTGGTGCTATTAGTTGCAGCATCCTTTGCGCCTCTCCGTTGGCAAAGGGTCTATTTCGTGCATGCATCAGCCAAAGCGGCGGTTCGTTCGCACCATGGAGTGACGCCAACCGCTCACTTGTTGCCAACGCATCACAAAAAGGAGCTGAGCAACAGGGACTGGCTTTCCAGAAACACTTAAAGAAAAAGTCAATCAAGCAACTCCGAAAGATGGATGCCCTCGCTTTAGCAGGCGACAATGTGGGATTCGGTGGATTCTGGCCATGCGTAGATGGATATGTCATTACCGACGACCTCTACCGCCTTTATGAGCGTGGCGAATACAATGACGTGCCGGTCATCGTGATGACAAACAGCGACGAGGGGGCACTCTTCTCTTATTCCATCAAACCAGAGGATTACAAACGTGCTGCCCAGGGCATCTTTGGCAACATGACTGAGGAGGCGCTGAGACTGTATCCTGCCAACACTGTGGATGAGGCTTTCCATGCCAATGGAGACATGTTCCGCGACATCGGCTTCGCATGGCCTTCCTATGCATGGGCATCTCTGCAAAACAAGAATGGAAAGCAACCGGCTTATGCGGCCTTCCTCGCACAACCTTCAAAAAGAAGTTTTTCTGGCGACCCACGCCGTCGTGGTGTGGCGCATGCCGACGATATCCTTTACCTTAATGGAGAGTTTCTCACTCAGCCAGAGAAATACCCTGCCGAGGCTGCGGTGGCTGAAATCATACAACAGTACTGGGTGAATTTTGCCAAAACTTGCAATCCCAATGGCAAGGGACTGCCTTATTGGCCTCCTTTCGATGCCGAAAAACCGACAACCATGCAGTTCAGCAATGGGGCATCGCTCATCATGCTGCCCAACAGCGAGCAAATCAATTTTATCGACCGTTTCTATAAAATGAAGCGTGAGGAGACCGAAAATCAAAGAAAGAAACAACAGTAATGATTGAACTTTCATATTGAATTGGTTTCATCAACTGCCTTCAACTTGCAGAAGAAAATAAATTATAAAATAATCTGGGCTAAACGTGCGATTTTGGTTTTTTTTGATTACTTTTGCAAATAGATAGTTACTACCAAACCTTAAATTGCTTATGTTAATGATTATTCAGCTCCTCATTGTCTTGGGAGCGTTATGGGTAGGCTCGCGATATGGCTCGCTGGCCTTGGGTGCCATATCGGGTATCGGTCTGGCACTTCTAGTATTTGGCTTCGGAATGAAGCCGGGAACACCACCTACGGATGTCATCTACATCATCATCGCTGCCGTAACCTGTGCTGGCATCATGCAGGCATCGGGCGGTATGGATTGGCTGATACAGATTGCTGAGAAGATGCTCCGCAAACATCCTGACCGCATCACCTTCCTCGCACCGCTCAGCACTTTCCTGCTGACTGTCTTGGTGGGAACGGGCCATGTGGTGTACACCCTGATGCCCATCATCTGCGACATCGCACTGAAAAAGGGCATACGTCCTGAGCGACCCTGTGGAGTGGCTTCCATTGCCTCACAAGTAGGAATCACTTGCTCACCAATTGCAGCAGCTGTGGTGGCTTTCGTAACCATCTCCAATGCCAATGGTTTTGATGTAAGCATACCGCAAGTGCTGATGGTTAGCTTCCCTGCCTGCGTGATGGGACTGATGGCTGCTGCCGCTGCTTCATACCATCGCGGACTTGACCTGGACAAGGATCCTGAATTCCAAAAGAAACTGCAGGACCCTGAAATGCGTGCGTATATCTATGGCGGCGGTGCTACTACACTCGACAAGGAGATTCCGCAGTCGGCTAAGAATGCGGTATATGTATTCCTCGGAGCTATCATCATCATTGTGCTGTTTGCTATCTTCCAGGACATCCTGCCGACATATGAGACCATCAAGGCCATCAAGGATGCTCCTGAATTCACCTTCAGCGACGGTACTGTTGCTTCGGCGGATGCACTGGCAAAGGCAAAAATCCTGATGCCAGGATACACGGAGGTTTCCACAGTGCAGCTGAAGATGAATGTCGTCATCCAAATTGTGATGGTGACGGCTGCTGCTATCATGATTATGTTCTGCAAGGCTTCGCCCAAAAAGGCGGTGCTGGGTCCGGTGTGGCAGTCGGGCATGGTGGCTGTGGTGGCCATCTTTGGTATTGCCTGGCTTGCAGATACTTATTTCTCCAACTACACGGAGGAGATGCAGGCAATGTTGGGAGATATCGTGGAGAAGTATAATTGGTCTATCGCCTTCGTCTTCTTCCTCGTGTCTGTGCTCATCAACTCTCAGGGTGCCGTGGTGGTGTCAATGCTGCCGCTGGCTTACTCATTGGGCATTCCAGGACCTGTGTTGCTCGGTGTGCTTCCAAGTGTGTATGGCTACTTCTTCATACCTAACTATCCCTCGGATATTGCTACGGTGAACTTCGACCGCTCGGGTACTACGGTTATTGGAAAATACCTGCTCAACCACTCTTTCATGATGCCGGGACTCATCCATATCGTAGTGGCCACTCTGGTGGCCTACGGCCTAAGCATGCTGATATTCTAAACATGTAGTATAACACTTTAAAATTCAAGATTATGTTAATCACCATCATAGAATTACTCGTTGTACTGCTCGCGCTCTATCTGGGTTCGCGTTACGGCAGCTTGGCGCTGGGTGCCATCGCCGGTTTTGGATTGGCTTTCCTCGTATTTGACCATGGTTTGGAACCTGGCACTCCTCCTACTGATGTCATCTATATCATCGTGGCAGCAGTCACATGCGCTGGAGTCCTACAGGCTTCTGGCGGTATGGACTGGCTCATACAACTGGCTGAGAAACTCTTGCGTCGCCATCCTCAGCACATCACATTCCTTGCTCCAATCACGACATTCTTCCTGACTGTTTTGGTGGGAACAGGTCATGTGATGTACACTATCATGCCCATCATCACCGATGTGTCTATCAAGAAAGGCATTCGTCCGGAAAGACCGTGCGCCATTGCCAGTGTGGCTTCAATGATTGCCATCATCTGCTCTCCCATTTCGGCGGCGGTCATCGCCTTCTCAGCTATCTCTGCTGCCAATGGCTTCCACATCACCATCCCGCAGATTGTGATGGTCACCATTCCCTCATGTCTTGTGGGTGTGATAGTGGCTGCCGCCTGGAGTTCACGCAGGGGACTTGACCTGGACAAGGACCCGGAGTTCCAAAAGCGCATCGCTACTCCGGAAGGACGTGAGTATGTGTTTGGCAATACAAACACCTTGCTCACCAAAGAGATATCCTCGAAGGCAAAAAGGGCTGTATATATCTTCCTGGCTGCTATTGTACTCATCATTGTTCTGGCGTTGTCCCAGAAAATCCTTCCTGCTTATGAGACAGTGAAGGCAATTGATGGTGCTAAAGATGTGTTGTTGCCCACCGGAAAGACGGTAAGCCCAGAACAACTGGCTAAGGCTGGCATTGTGATGGCTGGCGTAACAGTTAAGGCCCCTGTAACCATCAAGATGTATCTGGTCATCCAGATAATACTTATCACGGCAGCTGCTTTTATGATTATTTTCTGTGGCGCAAAACCCAAGTCTGCTGTGGCTGGCAATGTGTGGCAGTCGGGCATGGTGGCTGTTGTGGCCATCTACGGTATCGCATGGTTGGCAAACACCTTCTTCGGGGCTCACATGGATAGCATCAAGGAACTGTTGGGAACAATGGTAAGTGAGTATCGGTGGACCATAGCATTGATGTTCTTCATCTTCTCTGTGCTCATCAATTCTCAAGGAGCGGTGGTTGTGTCGCTACTGCCTGTGGCTTATGCATTGGGCATACCAGGATGGGTGCTGCTCGGTGTACTGCCTTGTGCATATGGATATTTCTTCATCCCCAACTATCCTACTGATATCGCAACGGTCAACATGGACCGCTCGGGGACGACGAAGATTGGCAAATATGTGCTCAACCACTCATTCATGGTGCCGGGACTCATCTGCGTCGTAGTGAGCACCTTGGTTTGCTACCTGCTGTCTTCCATCATCTTCTAAGCATTACAATTTCAGCATAAGGCCTGGGGGAATCACTCTCAGGCCTTTTCCAATCCCTTCCAAATCCTATACGCCAAATGCCTAAAGAAAACACTCCCTCTCCAACAGGCAAGATGAATATCCTTGACCTGCTGAAAAATATATTGCCTTTTGTGCTGCCCTACAAGACGCTCATTGGTGTAACCCTGGCACTTACACTCGTGGGTTCGTTCATGGCACAGGTCAATGCGGTGGTGCTCGACCGAGCCGTCGATGCCATCAACGCACTCATCCAGCAACCGCAGTTCTCTTGGGCAAGCGCGGTGCGCATCCTCACCACCATCAGCATCATCCTTCTCGGCAAGGAAGTGATAGCGGCTCTGGTGACTTTTTTCCAACGTTACTATGGTGAGCGCATGCGCATCCTCGTGAGCCGCGACTTGTCGTTGAGCGTGGTGCAGAGAATGCTTTCGTTCAGGATGGCTTTCTTCACCTCTGAGGGCAATGAGACAGGTAAACTTCAGTCGCGTATCGACCGGGGCATCATGAGCCTCAGCAACACAGTCAACAATTTCTTTATCGAGATTCTTCCGCTTTTCACCAGTGCCATCCTGGCATTGATATTGATGTTCACGGCAAATTTCTATGTGGGTCTCGTGGCGCTTTGCATCGTGCCTGTCTACTTCTGGGTCACCTATATTCAGGCAAAACGGATGAAGGGGGGAAGGAGGGGTATTTTTGGCGGACATCAAGCGGTGAGTCAGAATATCCTCAACATCATCGAGAGCATCACCGTCATCAAGTCGTTCAACAGAGAGAGCATTGAGGCTGGACGACAGGCCGACATACAGCGTAACATGACCGACCTACAACTCAACACCCGAAAGCAGAGTTATATGTTCAATGGACTGAAGAGTTTTCTCGAACAGATTGGTACGGTGCTCATCATCATCCTCACTGCATACCTCGTTCTTATCGACTATCCGGGGATGACCATCGGCAAAATCATGTATCATGTGATGCTTTTCGCTAATGTGAGCGCACCCATCCGTCAGCTCCACCGCATATACGATGACATGAACGACGCACTCATCTATGCCGAGGGATTTTTTGGCATCCTGCATGCTGACTACGAGGTGGAGGATACTGGAAAACACCATCCGGCTGAGGTGAAAGGCGACTTCCAACTTTCTGGGGTGGACTTCACCTACAGCAATGGTACACAGGCTCTCTTCGATGTATCCATGCACATACGAAGCGGGAAAATCACTGCTCTCGTGGGACTTAGCGGGGCGGGTAAGAGCACCATCGTCAACTTGCTCGATAAGTTCTATCATCCCGACTGCGGCAGTATCACCCTTGACGGGATAGAGCTGAGCGAGTGGGACACACAGTGGCTGCGTGACAACGTGGGACTGGTGCTGCAGAAAAACCATATCTTCGATGGCACCATTGAAGAAAACATCAAATATGGCAATCCTAATGCCACGCATGAGGAGGTGGTAAAGGCAGCACAACAGGCGTATATCTATGACCAAATCCTACAATTACCCCATGGATTTGAAACACAGGCGCTGCAACTAAGTGGAGGACAGCAGCAGCGTATCGCCATCGCTCGTATGTTCATCAAAAACCCACCCATCATCTTCCTTGATGAGCCTACAGCCAGCCTCGATGCCATCGCTACCGAACAAATCAAGGCGAGCATCGATGCCATCAAGACGGGTCGTACGGTCATCATCATCTCCCACAACATCGGGCAGATTATCGATGCCGACTATATCTATGTCCTCAAAGAGGGACACGTGGTACAGGGTGGAAAACCTGATGAGGTCTACCAACAAGGCGGAGTATATAAAGATATCTTCGATGCCAGTGCCCGCAGCATGAACGTCGACAAAATTGCCAACACCATGGAGCAATCATAATCTTCGCAAGCACATCAACATCCACTCCATTACTCCACGATGACGGTGCGGGTGGTGTAATTGGAGTAAACCACGATTTGCACCCCCTTTTCATGGGGTTTGACAGGCATGCCCTGAAGGTTGTAACGTGCTACTTCAACGGTCTCTCCTTCGGGTTCTGACAAAGTATTGTTGCGAACCTGTGTGGGAGCTGGTGAGGTGTTTTTGGAAAGCAAGATGGTCTCATTTACTGAGGACTCATTGGGGGTACATGAAATGTGCTCAACAACAAAACCATGAGAAGCAAGTTGGTTGATAATTTCTCCTATCTTGACCTTATCGTAATAGTCATCATAGAATGATTTCAAGCCAGAAGGAATGTCACCCGACAGATACATTTTATGCCCATAACTGTTGTTCACTCCAAGGGCTACAACATTGACGTAACTCTTTTGTGCCATCGCACACATGGGCAATAAGAGTGCCGCGATAAGAATAATGATTTTGTTCATATGCTCTTGATTGGAGTAGTTGATGATTGTAAGAAGAAAAGCCAGTCATTGAATATGTTCAACTGACTGGCTTTCAATGTTTTTACTAGTTGAGCGGAATACGGGAATCGAACCCGCCTCCTCGGCTTGGGAAGCCGATGCACTACCGATGTGCTAATTCCGCAAAAATGAGCCGATACCGGGACTCGAACCCGGGACCTATTCATTACGAATGAATTGCTCTACCAACTGAGCCATATCGGCAAAAGGGGCTTTTAAATCCGAGCGCAAAGTTAATGCAATTTTTCTTTATCCACAAATTTTTTCTGATAATTTTCTTTTGAGGTACACTCCGGTAATACTCTGCGGACAGTCGGACAATTGCTCTGGTGTACCAGCAAAGACGAGGTTGCCACCCTTGTCGCCTCCATCGGGTCCCAGGTCAATCACATGGTCGGCGCATTTGATGACTTCCATGTTGTGCTCGATGACCAACACAGTATGTCCACGCTCAATCAGGGCGTTGAAGGAGGAGAGCAACCGGCGGATGTCATGGAAATGAAGACCAGTGGTTGGCTCGTCAAAAATGAACAAGGTAGGTTCCTGCCGCTCCTGACCGATGAAGTAGGCGAGTTTCACACGTTGATTCTCGCCACCTGACAGGGTGGAGGAACTCTGTCCCAACTTGATGTAACCGAGTCCCACGTCCTCCAAGGGCTGAAGGCGCTTGGAGATGGTAGTCTCCTTGTTCTCGTTGAAGAAGATGATGGCTTCGGAAACCGTCATATCGAGTACCTCATTGATATTCTTGTTGGCAAAACGCACCTCAAGGATGTCGCGCTTGAAACGCTGGCCATGGCATGACTCGCACTCCAACTCGAGGTCGGCCATGAACTGCATCTCAACGGTAATGACACCTGCGCCCTTGCATTCCTCGCAACGACCTCCATCGGTGTTGAATGAGAAATATTGGGGCGAGAAGCCCATCTGCTTCGACAACGGCTGGTCGGCAAACAACTGGCGGATGGCATCATATGCCTTCACATAGGTGGCGGGGTTGCTACGGCTGCTCTTTCCAATGGGGTTTTGGTCTACAAATTCCACGCGGCTCAACTGCTCCCAGTCGCCTTCTAAAGAAAGGTATTCGCCAGGTGGGTCGCAGACATCGCCCATATGTCGCTTGAGTGCAGGGTAAAGGATGCCATTGACAAGGGATGACTTGCCGCTGCCACTAACTCCGGTCACCACGGTCAGCACATTGAGAGGGAATTTTACGTCGATACCACGAAGATTGTGCATCCGGGCACCACGAAGGGATATCCACATATTCCAAGGACGGCGGGTGAGGGGAACGGGTATGCTCTCCTGATGAAGCAGGTATTTCACGGTGTGGCTTTTTGGATATTGCGTAAGAGTTCCCTCCTGTATATCGGAAGCCTTGCCTTCATAGACAATCTCTCCGCCCAAACGGCCGGCATCGGGTCCCACGTCGATAAGATAGTCGGCGGCACGCATGAACTCTTCGTCGTGCTCCACGATAATGACAGTGTTGCCAAGCGACTGCAACTCTTTCAGCACATGTATAAGACGGTCGGTGTCACGGCTGTGGAGACCTATGCTGGGCTCATCAAGAATATAGAGCGAACCCACAAGCGAACTGCCTAATGAAGTGGTGAGGTTGATGCGCTGACTCTCGCCACCACTGAGGGTGTTCGACTGCCGGTTGAGTGTGAGGTAACCCAGCCCCACCTCATCGAGAAACATCAGCCTGTTCCTAATCTCGGTGAGAAGACGTCTGGCAATCTCTTCCTCATGTTCTTCCAAAGGGAGGGTGTCAAACCATTTGCGAAGATTGCTGACGGGCATTTCCACTAAGTCGGAGATACTCTTGCCTGCAATTTTTACATATTGTGCCTCTTTCTTCAGACGAGTACCGCGACAGGAAGGACAGATGGTCTTGCCTTTGTAGCGGCTCAGCATCACACGATACTGAATCTTGTATTGGTTTTCCCTGACCATGTCGAAGAAGGCATCAATTGAGACACGGTCATGGATTTCCCTGTTGCGGTCACTGGGCAAACCATGCCATAGCCAGTCCTTCTCCTTGGTGGAGAGTTCCATATAAGGTGTAAAAATAGGAAAACCATCGCGGGTGGCGCGGCGGCAAAACTCCTCTTGCCACATCTTCATCTTGTCGCCATGCCAGCATTGCACGCAACCCTCATAAACACTTAACGTACTATTGGGGATGACCAGTCGCTCATCGATGCCAAGCACCTTGCCATAACCCTCGCAGGTGGGACAGGCGCCTATTGGTGAGTTGAAGGAGAACATATTGTCGCTGGGCTCCTCAAAGCGCTGGCCGTCGGCTTCAAAACGCATGGAGAAATCATACGAGAGGTTGGAGGGCAGGAAAGTAATACGGCAGGCACCGTCGCCCTCATACAGCGCCGTCTCGGCAGAGTCAGTTAGGCGGGAGATACTATCCTTGCTGCCATCGAGCGACATCCTGTCGATAAGAATGTAGATGTCACTGACAGTGGCTTTGGAAAGAGCTTCTGCATCATTGAGAAAATCTTCTATCCTTACAAACTCACCCTTGATGAACAAACGGACAAATCCTTGCTGCAATTCCATCTGCAATTGCCTCTCCAAAGTTCGCCCCTCAGGGAGATGGAGGGGAGCCATCACACAGAAACGGGTGCCAGGCGTAAATTCCTGCACCTTGTTGACAATATCTTCTGTAGAGTGCTTCTTCACCAACGTACCACTGATGGGTGAGTAGGTCTGTCCTATGCGGGCATAAAGCAACCGGAGATACTCATAGATTTCGGTCGAGGTGCCTACAGTGGAACGGGGATTGCGGCTGTTGACACGCTGCTCTATCGCTATGGCAGGAGGCAGTCCCTTGATGTAATCACATTCAGGCTTGCTCATCCGCCCTAAGAACTGACGGGCATAGGAGGAGAGGCTTTCCACATAACGGCGCTGACCTTCGGCATATAGCGTGTCGAAAGCAAGCGATGACTTGCCACTGCCGCTGACTCCGGCTATGACAATCAAATGTCCGTGTGGAATGTTGATGTCAATGTTTTTGAGGTTGTTGACACGGGCTCCTTTTACCTCTATGTATTCTCTCATGCCTGCAAGGTGTGGGTATATGGTTATGCGTTGATGGCTGCCAAAGCAAGGCTGCAATATTTACACTGCTCGCTGTCACCACGAGAAGGGAGTACGACAGGGGCCAGTGTGCCGGCGAGCATACCTGCCGTCTCGGCATGACAAAACAAGGTAATGGTCTTGTAGAAAACATTGCCTGCCTGGATGTCGGGAAAGATGATGGCGTCAGCCTCACCATCCAATGGAGAACTGATGCCTTTCTTTACCAAACTCTCCTTGCAGCAGGAGGTCTTCAGGTCGAGTGGACCATCGATGATGCAGGAACCGAACTCACCCGCTGCTCCTTGTTCTATAATTTCAGCATAGCGCTCAGTGAAGGGGAAGAACTTGCCACCTACCTTTTCCGAACAATGAATCAGTGAGATTTTGGGCATACTGATGCCGAAATCATGGCATAGTTTGACGATGTAGCGCACCTGTTCCACACGTTGCTCATGGGTGGGGTAGGGAATCACTGCTGCATCGGTGAAGAAAAGCAGTTTGGGATAGCCGGGGATGGCGGAGGCGGTGATGTGTGTGAGCACCTGACCGCGGGGGAGAATTCCAGTTTCCTTATTGAGCACGGCATGGAGCAGATTGTCGGTATTGATCAGCCCTTTCATCAGTATGTCGGCCTTACCCTCACGCACAAGTGCCACGGCTTTCTGGGCTGCATCGTCACCATCAGTGGCATCAATGTAGGAGATGTGGTCGCTGTAAAGTTGAATGTCGGCATTTGCTTCGACTGCCTCGCGGGCACCCACAAAAATAGCTTCGGCAAAACCCTCACGGAGAGAACGTGCCACGGCATTCTGGGTTGAAGAATCACTGGCACATACTACGGCCACTCGCTTGCGTAAACCACGCTCAACCAAGTGCGCGGTCAGTTGTTCAAAATTGGTTATCGCTGTCATCATTTCCTTATTGTTGATGTTGTTTGCATATCTAAATGGCTATTTCTTTGCCATTTGGCAAAGGTACGAATAAGCAAGTGGAAAGCAAAATAAAAAGATGTTTTTATTTTCTTTAAAGGTGTGAAAGTTCTAACTTCATGCATCACAATGAATAATTGTTTTATAGATATATCATGCATTTATCCTTCATCTATCATCCCTCAACTAAAATTGATATAAATCAATTAATTGGCTTTTTTACACTAATAAATACAATTATTATTCACTATATGCACATTTCTGTATATATTTGCACTCAGTAAAGACCAGTAGAATCTTTTCAATAGGGTATTTTGAGGTAAAAGATTGCTTCGGGATGACATACCATTTGCCAGCAAAACGCAGCATATGTGGTAGTTATCTTATCCGAAAGGATTCGATGGATAATTTGAGAGAGTTGATTGATAGTTTTCCGACCAGACGTAGAGATACATCTGGCCGGTTTGTTTTTTATGACAGACGAAAAGACGAGGTTCCTTCACAGAGCCTCGTCTTCTGGTTTTTCCAATTTCTTGCGCCTAATGGGAACACGGTGCTTGCGCCTCAGCCATTCAGCCTTGCGTGCCTCGTATTCTTCGCGGTGCTTTTCCAAATAGTTGTCTGCCATCCTAATCGAAACGGCTATAAATCACATTGATGATGATGGGGGTGGTACCGCCCATCAGACGGGTACTCGTCAGCGACATGTCGTGCGAAACTCCGGTGAGAATGGTGGAACTGGTGGAAGTTGTAGTCGAAGTGGTGGTGACGGGCACAAGCATCACCTTATTCCAGTTGGGATGTTTGCTTACCCAGTCGGGGTCGCTCTTCAGACCTGATGTCTTGGCAGCATACATCGCGTTGATGAGTCCGCCGATGTTGTTGAAGACATATTTGTTGGAGGAAGAACTGTAATTACTAATGAACGACTGCTTATAGTTAGCCAACTTCCCTTTCTCAAAGAAGGAGGTCACACTATCTGTCTCTAACATCAGAAGGGTCTTGGGGGCCGGCAAGTTGTATTTGTTCCACTGCTCATTGTTGATGCGGTTGAAGGCAATCTTTGCCGTGTTGATGGTATCGTTCTCATGACCTCTGACAATCTCGTCAACAGGGAGGGTCACCTCAGTGAAAATCCCAGAGGGGCTTTTGATATAAGTGCAGCTGTTGTCGTTCACCAAATCGCTGATAGCCACGGCGTCGTTGGTGATGGTGGTTGTCTGAAGTATCTCCTCCGTGCCATTGAACAGCGTGAAGCGGGATACTATGCTGTCATTGCCACTCTTGTTCTTGATGTGCATCCGATAAAAGATGTTCAACTGCGGAATACTGACGTACGCCATCGAACCCAAACCACCTGACATCTTGAAGAAGAAACCGGGCAACAAATTGCGCGTAAAGACATTGGAGTTCTTGAAAAACTCAGGATGCTCAAAATAGTTGCGCAGGATATAGGTGCCGAAATTATTGTAGTGGTTGCCTTTACGGTCGGTGTAGGGCTCGTTGAGCCTCACACAAATGTTATTGACATATTCCTTCGAAGTACTACTTTTTTCCTTAGACTCCGTGGCGTTGTACAAAGAATAGGCTTGCGTCTTGCAGATGCCGTCTTCACGCACGTAACCTTCATCAAGCGGACTGAAATCGCTGTAGTATTGGATTTCCTCCGTCATAGGATGGTCCAACTCATAAAGCGTCAGCTTCATGGTGGCCAACGAGTCACCATAGTAATTGGTGTAGAACAAACGAACCTCACAGGAGTCTGCTATTACCTTGCCATCAGCATCAAGACTGGCAATACTGTCAAGAAGCGTAACCTTATAGTTCTCAAGACAGTTGAACTGGGTCATGAAATCACCTGTGATGAGGGCACCTGTCTCAGGGTCCTTAATACAGCCCAAATAACCCATTGTATTGCGGGATACAACAGAGTTGATACCTACGGAACGAGTAGTGGCGTAAAATGTGTTGGTGGAAACTTCAAGGTGGTCCACATTGTCGGTCAAAGAGATTCCGATTCCATCAGTGGTGTCTTCGCAGGCTGTAAACACCATGAGGGTGGCAACGGCAACACCTAATAAAAATTTAAATTTCATTACGAATATTTATTCAGTTCCTAAAATGAGGCTGTAGAACTCATCGTATGCATCAGCATAGTTCTCAGCTCCAGGATATGACATGATTGGAAGGCCCTTGCCCTTGGCATATTCCATCAGCGAGGGGTTGACCTCAGCACCAGCCTCAACTATGCCGTCGGAATAATCAATAGCCAACTTGCCTAATTCCAGAAAATCGAAATCATCACTGTATTCGGACAACAGGGAGGCTTTTGCATCACGGAACTCCACACAATGCTTGAACTTCGTGCCCAAGTCGCTCTTCAACTGTTTGGTGAACAGCGAAGTCACCACCTTGGCGTCTGCAAACATCGGCTCCTCATGATAGGCAGTCTTCACATAAAGTGGAACCACTGCAGACATCCATCCCTGGCAGACAATGAGGTCAGGCGTCCAACGCAACTTCTTCATCGTCTCAAGCACACCGCGGGCGAAGAAAATGGCACGCTCACCATTGTCAGTATATTCCTCACCGCTCTCGTCTTCCTCCATCCTGCGCTTTTGGAAATAATCATCATTGTCGATGAAATAGACAGTGATACGCGATACGGGAATTGAAGAGCATTTGATAATCAATGGATGGTCGGTGTCATCGATGATGAGATTCATGCCGGAGAGACGGATTACCTCGTGGAGTTGGCCACGGCGCTCATTGATGGTGCCCCACTTGGGCATGAAGGTGCGAATCTCATGACCACGCTCCTGCATCAACTGTGGAAGCATCTTGCCCAGCATAGACATTTCGCTTTCGGGAACGTAGGGGGATATCTCTTGGTTGATGAATAAAATCTTCTTTGACATCTCTTCGGTGGGTTTGCTTTTGGACTTAAAAATTGTTTACTTGGAATAGGCAGCTTCTTTTGGCACACCGGTCTTCCTTTGAATGTGCAAAGATACAAAAAAATATCCAATTAAGAAAATCCTTTTTTCGTTAATTTAGATTATTCCATATTTTTTAAAACAAATCAAAGATGAGGGACGAACCAGCAATCACGCTTTTATTCATCATCCCTCATCTTTATCAAAAAAATCGGGCTGCCAGCAGCCCGATTTTATAATTACTCAATTACTATCAGTGGAGTGTCTTCCATGACGCTGGCACCCTGGGAAACAAGGATGGCAGTCACCTTGCCTGGCTTCTCTGCCTCAAGGTTGTTGGCCATCTTCATCGCCTCAAGCACCAATACGACATCTCCGGCTTTCACTTCATCACCTACTGCGACCTTTATCTCGGTAATCACACCGGGAAGCGGGGCCTTAAGTGCATTGGCGGTATTGACCGGACCAGAGGCTTGAGGAGCGTCGGCGGCGGGAGCGGCCTCTTTGGCAGCGCCTGTCTTCACCACAACCTTCTTCTTCTCCGGCTCTTCTTCGGGTTCCATCTCTACCTTGTACTCTTCGCCGTTGACGGTCACTGTTGCTATATTGTCGGCAATGTCACCAATAGCAACCTCATACTGGGTACCGTTGATCGTATACTTGTATGTCTTCATCTTTTTTAGTTTTATGAGTTGTATGCAACTTCTATGGATGGGCTGTGGTCATCGGCATATGAGCGTTCCACTCTGTATGGTGGGGACGGATGGTGATGATGCCCGACTCCTTGTCATGTACGTTGTTGCCCTTGAATTCGTGAAGAGCCATAGCAATGGCTGCATACACTTCGTTTGTTCCTTTTGACATAATGTCTCGGTTTTACGTTTGAATATTGTCGCAAAAAGCCTTACATCGGGATGTTTCCATGCTTCTTGGCAGGTAGGCTGTCACGCTTAGTGGCAAGCTGTGCAAGTGCGCGACAGATGCGGAAACGAGTGTTGCGAGGCTCAATCACATCATCAATGTAGCCATACTTGGCAGCCTGATAGGGGTTGGCGAACAACTCGGAGTACTCTTCCTCCTTCTCGGCAAGGAAGGCCTTCACGTCCTCTCCGGCATCTTTCTTCATCTTGGCTTCCTTGGCGCACAGCACGGCAACAGCTCCGGAAGCACCCATCACGGCAATCTCAGCATTGGGCCATGCGTAGTTGAGGTCGGTGCGCAATTGCTTGCAACCCATCACGATGTGGCTGCCACCATAACTCTTGCGGAGCGTGATGGTTACCTTGGGTACAGTGGCTTCACCATAGGCGTAGAGCAACTGGGCGCCGTGGAGAATCACAGCATTGTATTCCTGACCTGTTCCAGGCAAGAAACCAGGCACGTCGACCAAACTTACGATAGGAATGTTGAAAGCATCGCAGAAACGCACAAAACGGGCACCCTTGCGGCTGGCATTCACATCGAGAACACCGGCATAGCATGAGGGCTGGTTGGCTACGATACCTACGCTTTGGCCGTTGAAACGGGCAAAGCCGACGATGATGTTCTTGGCAAACTTGGGCTGTACCTCAAAGAACTCTCCATTATCGGTGATGGCGGAGATAACCTTGTACATGTCGTAAGCCTTGTTGGGGTCATCGGGGAGTATCTCGTTCAGACTGTCTTCCATGCGGTCGATGGGGTCGTCGCAAGGCTTGCGGGGGGTCTCCTCCATATTGTTTGAGGGGATATAACTAAGGAGGGTCTTGATCATCTCAAGAGCTTCTTCCTCGGTCGAGGCGGTGAAATGGGTAACACCACTCTTAGTGGCGTGAACAGAGGCGCCACCGAGGTGCTCTTGGTCTACATCCTCGCCGGTGACGGTCTTCACCACCTTCGGACCGGTGAGGAACATATATGAGGTATTCTCCATCATCAGGGTGAAGTCGGTGAGGGCGGGGGAGTATACTGCACCACCAGCGCAAGGACCGAAAATACCAGAAATCTGGGGAATCACACCAGAGGCGAGGATGTTGCGCTCGAAAATCTCGGCATAACCTGCCAAGGCGTTGATGCCTTCCTGGATGCGGGCACCACCTGAGTCGTTGATGCCGATGACGGGAGCACCCATCTTCATACCCATGTCCATCACCTTGCAGATTTTCTCTGCCATGGTCTCGGAGAGGGAACCGCCGTTGACGGTGAAGTCTTGGGCGAAGATGTATACCAAACGGCCGTCAATGGTTCCGGAACCTGCTACAACACCATCGCCGAGAAACTGCTTCTTCTCCATGCCGAAATTGGTGCAGCGATGAAGTTTGAACATATCAAACTCCTCGAAACTACCTTCGTCAAGAAGCATGTCAATGCGCTCGCGGGCTGTGTACTTGCCACGGGCATGTTGTTTCTCAATGGCTTTCTCGCCGCCACCAAGACGGGCCTGTTCGCGCTTGGCGACAAGGGCTTTGATCTTTTCTAATTGCTTACTCATTTTTTTATTCTTGTGATTTGCTGCTTAATGGCAGACGTTAGTTCGCTGGTTAGTGCTCACAGAGTTCTGTGAGAATGCCGCAGGTCGATTTCGGATGAAGGAAGGCAATGTTGAGATTCTCAGCACCCTTGCGGGGAGCCTTGTCTATCAGGCGGATGCCTTTCTCGTCACACTCAGCAAGGGCGTTGGCAACGCCGTCCTCAATGCAGAATGCCACATGGTGTACTCCACGGCCTCCTTTGTCGAGCCATTTCTGGATGGTGCTCTCAGGTGACGTGGGCTCAAGAAGCTCCAACTTCACCTCGCCGCACTTCAGAAAAGCGGTCTTCACCTTCTGGTCTTCAACGACCTCTACTGCATAACACTCGAGACCCAATACTTCCTTAAAATAGGGGAGGGCTTCTTCAATGCTCGGAACTGCGATTCCAAGATGTTCAATGTGTGAGATTTTCATTTAAGTAAAGTTTAAAGTGAACGATTCTAGTTGTTTCGTAATTTTGTGCAAAAGTAATAAATAAAATCCATATAGCGTGTATATTATTCCGAATTTTATTATTTTTTCATTTTCCCCACATCATTATCATAATATCCAAAACTATTTGGACTATGGTCTAAACTCCAATCTCAATTGTCGTGCAAACCGAGTGCGCTTAAATCTCAAAACTCTATGAGTATCCTTCCATTGATTTGTCGCCCTGTGAGATAGTTGGGCACCGCATACTGTTGATTGGTCACATCAGTAATCCAATAATAGGAGTTCACATTATTAATGCCGAAGAGGTTGAGGCAGTCCACACCCAGCCAGATATTGCGGAAGGGGTTTTTCTTGTGTTGGCGTTTGTCATTGTCAAGGGCACGGAAACTCATGCCAATGTCGGCACGTTTGTAGGCTGGGGCACGGAAGTCAAAACTCTCGATACCGCGGTGGGGAGCGGCGAAGGGAAGGCCGTCGGCATATGCCAATTTGAGCGACATCTTCCATCGCTCTGTGTTGGGGAAGTAATCGGTGAAATACAGGCTGAGTGCAAAGCGTTGGTCGGTAGGCATTGGTATGCTCTTGCCATGCAGCTTCATCTTCGTATCCATCACTGAGAGACTGACCCATGAATCAGCGCCTGGGACGAATTCCCCATATAGCTTCAAGTCAAGTCCCATGGCATGGCCGTTGGCTTCATTCTGACCGTAATACACCACCTTTACATTGCTGACGCTGTAGGGCACGAGATTGGACATCAACTTGTAGTAAGCCTCGGCACTGAAGCGGAAATTGCGCTGGTTCATCTTGAAACGATAATCGTAGGCGGCGATGAAATGGATAGACCGCTGACTCTTGATTTTCTGGTTGAGGTTGGCATAGGTGATGCCATCGATGGTCGTCGTATCACGCAACTCCTTGTAAAATGGTGCCTGATAATAGACTCCTGTGGCAAAACGGAAGGTGACATCGTTGTTGAATGCTGGCACAATGGTGAGGGAGGCTCTTGGACTGGCTAGGCTCTCTTTGTTGAAACTCCAACGGGAAAAACGCACGCCATAATTGAAGGTGTAGAAGGTTTCCTCACTAGCACTGCTGAACTTATAGGTATCCTGCACGTAGGCCTCAATGCGATTGGCATTGAGGGTGTTTTGTGCATTCAGCGAATAAATCATGTAGAGGTCGCGCCCTGTGTGGGGCATGGTGTAGCCTGCTGAGTCACGCATCTCATACTCACGGCTGTTTTCCTTGATGTGTTCCCATTTGTATGTGAAACCGACCTGATAGTGGTGGCGGCGTGTCTGATGCTTGAGCGACACCTTGAAGGTTTCCACGTCGGCCTTCAGATAGTTACGGGCATGGTCCATATAGGTGCCCACACCAAGGTTCTCACTTGTCTCGGTCTGTGTCAGCCAATACTGTCCCTGGATGTCAAACTGCTCTTGTTCCTTGGTATAAAAAGCAGAGGTGGTGAGCGAAAGGTCTGTCTTGGCTCCTAAATGACGGGTGATGTTGAACATACCAAAATAGGTGCGGAAGATGTCTTTCTCATTGCCATCGAAATATACCTTGAAATTTTTCACGTTCTCCATCGTTCCGAAATTGGTCTCACGGTCCTCCGGTGTGAAATTGTAGTGGTTCTCTGAGATATTGCCGATGAGGTCGACGGTCCATCGCTGGTTGGGCTGGTAACTGAGATAAGTCTGATAGTCAAAGAAGTTGGGGTTGTACTCACCCTTGGTTTCCAATGAGCCAAGCAGGTAACGGTTGGTCTTGTAGCGGATACCGTTGCTCCATGATAACTTCTTCGTGCTGAATCCCACATAACCGCTCCCGCCAAGCAGACTGGCGGAGGCACTGGCCTCGAATTTCTTGGGACGCTTGTAGGTGATGTCGAGGGCCGATGACATCTTGTCACCATATTTTGCCTCGAAACCGCCAGTAGAGAAACTGATGGACTCCACCATATCGGGGTTGATGACAGACAGGCCTTCCTGTTGGCCGCTGCGCACAAGGAATGGACGATATACCTCCACATTATTGATATATACGCTGTTCTCATCAAAACTGCCGCCACGGACATTGTATTGTGATGACAGTTCACTATGAGTGGAAACGCCTGCCTGTCCCTGTATCATCTCCTCCACGGCATTGCCAGAGGCAGAGGGCATCGTCTTCATGTCCTTGGTGTCAAGTTCCTCACTCTGACCTATCTGACGACGACGCTGCAATACTAGTACCTCGTCCAACTCGTTGTCGCTATGCATCTGAATGAGAAGGGTCTGGGTGCCCTTGGGTTTGCGGAGCACACGAATCTTCTCCTGATAACCCACCATCGAGAACCTCACTTCCACACTGTCGGCAGAGTGAAGCTCAATGCTGAACTCCCCCTTGAGATTGGTGAAGGTCACACGACCTTGCTTCACCACAGCTACCGTGGCAAGCTCAAGGGGATTGTTGTTTTCATCGCTCACCTTGCCCCGAAGGGTGAAACTCTGCGAGAAAACATCTTGGATGCCTATGGCTGAGAACAGCAACAGGACAAACAGAATGGATTTCAGTCTCATCTATCTAATAACGCATAATCCCTCTGATTATTGTAATACATGGTTGGCGGAGCATACAAAAATAGTCCCTCCGTTGATGGGAGGAACTATTGATATAAATGAAAAACAGTTTCTGGATTATTGCTTTGTTGCCTCTTTGAGGAAGAAATCAGTCATCTGTTTGAAGGAGCCTTCGTTGAAGGTCACAGGACCATGCTGACCATTGGGCACGCTGATAAAGGTTTCCAAACGGCCAGCCTTTTTCAGTTCCTCCGAGAAGTTGACACCCTGGCAGTGGGGGACAACGTTGTCTGCCTCACCGTGGACAACAAGGAAACGGGGACCATCAGCGGTGACGTAGGTTATCGGACTGATAAGGCTCACCATGTCGGGAAGGTCAGCGGGGGCACCACCAATCAATGCTGCCTCGGGCGAACGGCCATCGTTCACGGTCTCGCAGTTGTTCATATGAGCCATATCGACGGGACCAAACCAGTCTACTACGGCATCAACAGCACTGCTTTGGGAGAGATTGCCACCTATTGTTCCCTCGATGTCAACTGTAGTGTTGCCCACAGTGCGGGTTTTCATCCCATTGGTCACACCTGCCATGGAGGCGAGATGTCCACCGGAGGAGAACCCTGTGATACCGATGAATGAGGTATCGAGTTTGTATTTGTCGGCATTGGCACGGAGAAAACGGATGGCTCCCTTCACATCCTGTATCTGTGCAGGAAACTTGGCGTCGCCGCTGGAGCGGTGGTTGATGCACACCACAGCAAAACCTTTATCTGTGAGGGGCTTGCCTAATGACATATAGGTCATCCCTTTCATGTTGTTGGAAAACCAGGCACTGCCGTAGATGGCTACAACAACTTTGTATTTCTCTTGATTGGTTTCAGGGAGGTAGATGTCAAGCCGATGGGCTTCCAAGTCGTCGCCGGCATAATTGATATCTTTAAATGTCGCATTGTTCTGGGGCTGTGGAAAACCAAAACCCTGAGGCTGTGCCGTCATTGCTGCCGAACTGCATAGCATGAATAGGGCTAAAAAAATCTTTCTCATCTTTGTGTTGTAATAAGTTGTATAATAAGTTGTTGATTAAACGCCACAAAGGTAAATAAAAACGAAAGAAACACAAAATAATTATTTGTATTTCTTTTTTTTCCTTACCTTTGCAGCATGGATTTTTATGATATGGTGGCAAGAAGAAGGAGCCACCGCAAATATGCGAAAGGGGAAATCGAACCCGAGCAGGTGCAGACCATTCTGCGGGCGGCACTCTTATCACCCACTTCAAGAAACAACCAGCAGTGGCAGTTTGTTGTGACAGATGACCCTATGACTCTCGACAAACTGTCGGATGCGAAGGAGCAAGGGGCGGCTTTCGTCAGAAATGCATCCTTCGCAGTGGCGGTTTTGGGCAACCCTACACTTAACGACTGTTGGGTGGAGGATGGAAGCATCGCAGCATACGCCATGCAATTGCAGGCTGAGGAACTGGGACTGGCTTCCTGTTGGGTTCAGATTCGGGGACGGCGGTTGAGTGATGGCACCAAGTCGTCTGACGTGGTGCGTGGTATCCTCGACATTCCTGAGGAACAAGAGGTGTTGTGCCTTATCGCATTTGGAAATAAACTAAACTCCCTTCCTCCACACGACGACAACTCATTGAAATGGGAAAACGTCCATCCCGACAAATTCTGAAGAAAACCTCAAAACATCACCAATGATTAACTACGACCTCAAAAAAATCAAAGCTATCATCTTCGATGTCGATGGCGTGCTCAGTGGTCAGACAATCTCGATGGATTCCACGGGTGAACCTCTCCGCACCATCAACATACGTGACGGTTATGCCATTCAATTGGCGATGAAAATTGGACTGAGAATCGTCATCCTTACAGGGGGGCGTACTCCTAACATTAGGCTGCGGTACGAATACCTCGGTGTAAAAGACATTTTTCTGGGCTGCGCTGTCAAAATCAATACCTATGAGCAATTCCTCGAACAATATGGACTTTCCGACGAGGAGGTCATCTACATGGGTGACGACATACCCGACTATGAGGTGATGCAGCGTTGCGGATGTCCATGCGCCCCTGCTGACGCTGCCCCCGACATCAAGGCTATCAGCACATATGTGAGTCATCGCAATGGTGGCGACGGGTGTGCCCGAGATATCATCGAACAGGTTCTCCGTGCCCAAGGCAAGTGGCTCTCCGGCGCAGAAGCCTTCGGCTGGTAGTAAAAAGCAACAATCTCATCATCACCTATAAATATCTCCCAAACTCCCCCAAAAAAGAATCATACGTCTAAACTCCCAATCTCCTAATCTCCCAAACTCCCCCCAAAAAATCATACGTCTAAACTCCCAATCTCCTAAACTCCTAAACTCCCCCCAAAAGAATCATACGTCTAAACTCCCAATCTCCTAAACTCCTAAACTCCCAACC
>JAGCXX010000027.1 GCA_017961115.1 Prevotella sp.
CAGACTCTTATAGAGCGCCGCGTTCGTAATAGGACACCCACTCTTACGAGCCAACCCTTCCCCTCCCGGATGGCATTGGGAGGGGATTTATTATTCTATTAGTATTTTCAACAATCAATTCAAGTAATTCAAGTAGTTAAGCCATATGATTCGTTTGTGGGCAACTATCTACGAAATTTTAATGGTGGTAAAAAAAAATACGAAACTTAAATGGTGGTAAAACATGGCATCCAGTTCAGACTTCGTACAATTCATAGCCGACCAGTGTGCCAGTGCAGGTGAAATCATGGTCAAGAAAATGTTTGGTGACTATGGCATCTATTGTGATGGCAAGATTTTCGGTCTCATCTGCGACGACCGCTTATATGTGAAACCCACAAAGGCAGGGCAAGCTATACTTCGAAAAGTTGATATGTGTCCACCATACGAAGGAGCGAAAGAATACTTCTACATCGAAGACGTGGATGACCATGATTACCTGTCCTCACTCGTTCGTGAGACATGCAGGGAACTCCCCATGCCAAAGCCCAAGAAACGGAAATAATCTTATTTACAAAAGTGCAATATATAGGATGAAAATGAATATGAAAAGGATATCATTGGGCATATTACTTTTTTGTGTGGCTCTCATGACCCACGCACAAAGTGTGAACACGCAAATACAGAAAATACGCGATTTCTATAACACTGTGCAAGAGCAAGTGAAGAAAGGATACAGCACCGAAAATCCAATCGGCACTGCCGTCATCGACCATGTGGCCACTTACAGCGGTGTGGGATGGATCAAGGGAAAAACAGAGATATACACCTACCTCTACGACGGAGATGATGTTGATGAAGAACTCTTCAACACCCAACAAGTGGTGATGATACGCGAGAATTTCGAGCGGGGACCTTGGCAGCAGTACCGCGAATACCTCTATGACCCCAAAACCAGGGAACCCATCTTCTGCTACTTCCACGACATGAATCCCGACACCGGTGAGTTCGATGACCACCGTTTCTATTTCGCCAATGGAAAACTGCTCAAGGCATTGCCTGCATCATCGGCATCAAAGGCGAAATCTGCCCTAAAAATCGCCAACGGAATGAAAGCCTATGGCCGCTCCATCTTCGAGGAATCGCCCACTGATCTTGAATAAATTGATGAAGATTTTTGGGGGTTGGGAGTTTAGAGTTGTTTGAGGGGTCAAACCCGGTGCATTCAAGACTTAGGGCGGCACACGACTGCCGCCGAAGATAGGCGGCTCGGAAAAGAAAATAAAAAAACTTCGTTTTTTATTTTGCTTTTCGCTCGCCTTGCACTATCTTTGCAGATGGAAAGGTTCGCTATGCGCGATGAACAAGGGAATGGGGTGAGAATCCCCAACTGTCCCGCAGCTGTGAGTTCCTTTATTGCTACAGGCTCAACGCCACTGCCTTAGGGCGGGAAGGCGCCTGCAAGCGGAACGAAGTCAGAAGACCTGCCTTTTCCAGGATTTCACTATCCTGCCGACCCTCTCGATGCAAGGGGCGAGGCGAAATGAATGACATATGATGACCGTCCGCCCATGAAGCGTTTCATGTGGTGTGATATGACGTATAGGATATAGGACATATAACCGAAGTGTATTATATAAGTTTTCGACAGGGGAAGCGGTGCCGTGAGGCATCGCTTCTTTCAGTTCATCGTTTATTCAAGTAATTAAGTACTTAACTTATCTACTTTCAACTTGCGAAAGTTGGACAAACATTCGTTATTCTCAAGGGAAAGCCTTAATTTTGCTGATTCAAAAGAGTCATGTCATGAGCAATGCGATACAAAAGGTCTCCAAAGTGCTTCTTCCCTTCATATTGGGAGGAGCCATCCTCTATTGGATGTACCGCGACTTTGACTTCAGCCTGATCAGCCACGCCGTGAGGTATGAGATGAACTGGACTTGGATGCTGCTGTCGCTGCCCTTCGGCATTACCGCCCAACTGTTCCGCGGCATGCGGTGGCGACAGACACTGGAACCCATCGGTGAGCATACAAGACTCAGCACTTCGGTCTACTCCATCTTCCTCAGCTATGCCACCAGTCTGCTCATTCCCCGCGTGGGTGAGTTCGTGCGCTGCGGCGTGCTCAAGCGCTATGATGGCGTGACATTTTCCAAGTCGCTCGGCACCGTGGTCACCGAGCGCGCGGTGGACAGTATTGTGGTGCTGCTCATCACCGGAGCAACACTGTTGCTGCAACTTCCTGTGTTTATCCACTTCTTCAACACCACAGGCACCCGCCTCGACAGTTTTCTTGGCCAATTCACCACCACAGGATATCTTGTCACTTTCATCTGCCTCATCGCTGCCTGCATCCTCATATGGCTGCTGTTGCAGCAGTTGCATATCGGACACAAAGTGAAGGACACCGCCAGCAATCTCTGGCAGGGCATCATCTCCCTCCGCAAAGTAGACAACATCCCCCTCTACCTGGCATATACCATCGGTATCTGGCTGAGCTATTTCATCCACTTCTACCTGACGTTCTACTGCTTCGAGGAGACGGCCCACCTCGGCATCAACTGCGCCCTCGTCGCCTTTGTCGTGGGCAGCATAGCCGTTATCGTACCCACACCCAATGGGGCTGGTCCATGGCATTTCTCGGTGAAAACGATGCTCATCCTCTATGGTGTGGAAAGCAATCTCGCCCTTGTGTTCGTGCTCATCGTCCACACGGTGCAAACAGCACTCGTCGTATTGCTCGGTATTTATGGATGGGTGGCACTTCCTAAAAAATTGAAAACCGAAGATTGAAGTTTGGAAATCGGAAAAGATGAGAAAAATGTTGTAGAGATATCCCCATGTCAGAAATAAAGTGTAATTTTGCCTAATCATATAGAAAACCTTAATCTTATAAATTATGAGTGAAATCAAGAATTTGCAACCCACCTGTATTTGGAAAAACTTCCATGCACTGACTCAGGTACCCCGTCCATCAGGACATTTGGAGAAAATACAGCAGTTCCTGCTCGACTTTGCCGCCAAGGCTGGCGTTGAGGCTTTCAAGGATCCTGCCGGCAACATCGTGATGCGCAAACCCGCCACCCCGGGAATGGAGAACCGCAAAGGTGTCATCCTTCAGGCACACATGGACATGGTGCCCCAGAAGAGTCCTGAGAGCACGCATGACTTTGTGACCGACCCCATAGAGCCATGGATTGACGGCGACTGGGTGAGGGCACGTGGCACAACTCTTGGTGCCGACAATGGTATGGGTGTGGCAGCCATCATGGCTGTGATGGAAGCCAAGGACATGAAACATGGACCTATCGACGCCCTCATCACCGCAGATGAGGAAACCGGTATGTTCGGAGCCAATGACCTGCCCGAGAATGAACTCCAGGGCGACATCCTGCTCAACCTCGACTCAGAGACATGGGGCAAGTTCGTCATCGGCAGTGCCGGCGGCATCGACGTTACCGCTACGTTGGAATACAAAGAAGTGGAGACAGACCCCGAGGACAAGGCTGTGCGTGTCACCCTGAAAGGGCTTCGTGGCGGACACTCCGGTTTGGAAATCCATGAGGGCCGTGCCAATGCCAACAAGCAGATGGTGCGTTTCGTGCGTGAGGCCATTGAGGAGTGCGAGGCACGCCTTGCCACCTGGCATGGAGGCAACATGCGCAACGCCATTCCCTTCAAGGCAGAGGTGGTGCTTACCCTCCCGGCTGAGAATGTGGAAGCACTGAAAGAACTGGTGGAAGACTGGAAAGCCGACTTTGAGGATGAGTTCAAGAACATCGAGAGCGGCATCGAGATGTATGTAGAGGATGTGGAGACTCCCAAGACCGAAGTTCCTGTGGAGATACAGGACAACCTGGTGAATGCCATCTACGCCTGCCACGACGGTGTCATTCGCATGATTCCCTCCTACCCCACTGTGGTAGAGACATCCTCCAACCTCGCCATCATCAACATCGAGGACGGCCAAGCCACATTGAAGATTCTGGCACGCTCATCACGTGAGGACATGAAGGACTATATTGTCAAGACCCTTGAGAGTTGCTTCAACATGGCTGGCATGCGTGTGGAGACAGCAGGCAGTTATGGCGGTTGGGACCCCAACCCTGACAGCGAGATTCTTCACCATCTGCTGGCTATCTACAAGGAACTCAATGGCGAAGACGGCATCATCCAAGTGGACCACGCCGGACTGGAGTGCTCTGTCATCCTGGGCAAATATCCCCATCTTGATGTCGTGTCATTAGGACCCACGATGCAAAGTCCGCACACCACCAGTGAGCGCTGCTATGTGCCCAGCATCACCCCCTTCTGGACCTTGCTCAAGAAGGCGCTGGAAGAGATTCCCGTGAAATAGCACAAAGAGTTTTTCATATAATCCCCACATCCTCGCAAGAAGATGTGGGGATTTTGCCATTTACGTGCATTCATGATTTTAAGCCCAACAAATCAATGGCAAAATTTTGAAAAAATGTGGATTTTTCATTATATTTGTACCCATAATTCAACACTATTGATTATAGGCACTTCACGGGTCCAAGTCAGGTCCAACATTTGCTGTTCCAAGTATCTATGATATGAGAAAGAATTCTTTATTGGTCATGTTGATGTGGTGTACATGCAACATGCTTGCCCAAGAAAAAGTAATGATGCTCGTTGGGACATATACCAACGGCAGCAGCAAGGGTATATACTCTTTTTCACTGAATCAGGAGACGGGAGAAGCGGATTTACTGGACTCGTTGGAAATCAACAACCCGTCATACCTTACCATCTCTGCCGACAACCGAATGGTGTATGTTGTCAGCGAGACCAATGATGAAAAAGCATCACTGAACATCATCCGTTTCAACCAGCGCAATGGCGGCATGCAGTTTTTGGAATCTTCAGCTGTGGAAGGTGGCGACCCATGCTATGTAGCCACCAACGGCAGTGTTGTCCTCACGGCCAATTACTCCGGTGGTTCGATGAGCGTATTCAACCTAAGCAAGGATGGCACTAAAGCGGAACTCACCACAAGATTTCTTGGAATGACGGGAGGACCCGACCTTTCACGTCAGGATTTCCCACATGTGCATTGTGCCTGCTTTACCCCCGATGGGAAATACGCGTTGTCCACAGACTTCAGTGCCGACAGAATCCTGTCCTACCGGCTGTCAAGACAAAACGTCATCGCCAATGGTGTGGCGGCCAATGTCACTGCCGATTCGGGACCACGACATTTGGTGTTCAGCAAAGACGGCCGCTTTGCTTATCTGATGAGTGAACTATCGGGTAGGGTGACGGTATTCAGTTACCACGAAGGGCGATTGGAAAAACTTCAGGAAATTGTTTCCGACAGCGTGGGAGCACGTGGCGGCGCCGACATCCATCTCAGTCCAGACGGCAGATTCCTTTATTCCAGCAACCGCCTGAAAGCTGAGGGAATCGCCATCTTCGCCATTGACAAGCAAACGGGACAACTGACCCGTATAGGCTATCAAAACACAGCAGCCCATCCACGGCAGTTCAACATCACACCAAATGGGAAATTCCTTCTTTGCTGTTGCCGTGACAGCGACGTCATCCAAGTATACCGCCGCGACATCAAGACAGGACTTCTGACCGACACACATCAAGACATCCATGTCAGCAAGGCGGTATGTGTCCAATTTGCCAACCGCCAAAAGCAGGCGAAAAAAAAGTGATTATTCCTTATGACCATCATATCTAAAAGCAATATGAACTACAAAAAAAACATTTTTCTCACTCTCGCGCTTCTGCTGTGTACGTCTATCGCGATGGCGCAGTATCAACAGGTCAATGACATTCCATACACAGAATCGACAGACACCTATGCACAAGAGCGCTGCAAACTTGACGTATACTATCCCACCAACGGTAAAGATGCCCCCGTGGTGGTGTGGTTCCACGGTGGGGGCATAGAAGGTGGCAACAAACACATTGACCCAGAACTGAAAAACAGCGGTCTTGTGGTTGTCGCAGCCAATTACCGATTGCTGCCCAAAGCCAGTATTGACCAGTGTCTCGACGATGCGGCTGCTGCCGTGGCGTGGACATACAAGAATATCGGAAAATACGGTGGCAGCAAGCGCAAGATTTTCGTTGCCGGCCACTCTGCTGGTGGCTATCTGCTGGACATTATCGGGTTGGACAAGAAATGGCTCGCAAAATACGGAGTCGATGCCGACTCCCTGGCAGCTCTCGTTCCTTTCAGCGGACAGTGCATCACCCATTACAACGTGCGCAAGCAACAAGGACTCGGACCCTTGCAGGCCACTATCGACCAATATGCCCCACTCACCTACATCCGCCCCGACGCACCGCCCATTGTCATCATCTCCGGTGACAGGGAATTGGAACTTTTCGGGCGTTATGAAGAGCAGGCTTACTTCTGGCGTATGCTGAAACTGGTAGGGCATAAAGATGCCACCCTCTACGAGATGCAGGGCTACGACCATGGCGCCATGGCAAAACCCGCCTATCACATACTGAAAGAACATATCAAGCGGCTGACCGCCAAAATGACCTCTGCCCTCCCCACCCCCCAAATCAAGACCAAGCAGCAGGCAGAATATCGTTTCGCATGGCAGCCTGACTACCTGAGGCGTGGTGCCAAGATTGATGAGAGCAACAATGCCATCCTCCATCTTGGAACCGACAACGGCTATTACGACCTCACTGCTGAGACCGGAGCACTCATCAAGGAGTTGGATGACTTTTCCGTCTCCGTCTTTTTCAAGGTCAGTTCTGAAAACAAACTCGATGGCTACGGACATTTCCTTTTCGCTTTCTCCCAACTGGCAGAGAACAATGCCTCTGAAGGCCCATATATGGCCATGCGTCTAAATGAGCAACGGTTTGAAACCTCTACAGGCGGATATGAACATGAAGAAATCATCATGCAGGGAGGAAAGCCCAAGCGTGATGTATGGGTACACGTCCTATACCGCCAGAAAGGGCACAAAGGTGAACTCTTCTTAGATGGAAAACTGATAGGGCAAAACGACAAGATGCCCATCCTCTCAAAAATATTCAAGGAAGCACCTGCCAACTGCTGGATTGGTCGTGCTCCTTTCCGTGGAGACAAATATCTGACTCAGACGGAGGTGGCCGATTTCCGTATCTTCAATTATGCCGTCAGCAATCAGGAAATCCGAAATTTGAGAGGCAAAGGCTCTCCCTCTTTATAACCTGCTTATCTTCACAACAAAACGACAATCTCTTTAAGCACTTGACCAATTGAAAGTTGTGACAAAGCGAAACTTGTATTAGTTCTATTAATAAAGTATACAAATCATGACAAAAAAAATCATTCTTGGTGCTGCCATAGCACTGTTGGCATTAGCAAGTTGTTCAAAAAGCAATGAGAACACCCCCGCGACACAGTCATTCGACGAGGTGTTGACCGCTCGCAGAAGCGTCAGAAGCTATGATGCTTCAAAGAAAATCACAGAGGCAGAAGTCCGTGAGTTGTTGGCTGCTGTCCAGGACGCTCCGTCATGGGCAAACCAACAACCGACAAAGTATTATGTGGCGATTAGTGAAGAGAAACTGGCTGCAGTGCAAGACCTCGTTGGAGGAAACAAGGAAAAGATTGCCAATGCACCTGTGCTGATTGTCTCAACATTTGAACGCGGCAAGTCTGGTTTCTTCCAGGGCGAACAAACCAATGAGATTGGTGATGGCTGGGGTGCTTACGACAACGGCCTGAGCAACTGCTATCTCATCTTGAAAGCAAGAGCCATGGGATTCGACACCCTCATCATGGGCATGCGGGATGGTGACAAACTGAGAGAACTCTTTTCCATACCCGAAAACGAGACCGTAATGGCTGTCATCTCCTTGGGCTACAGGGCAGAAGACCCCAAACGTCCTACCCATAGGGAACTTGATGAAATTGTGAAATTCTTCTGACCCCATCAATCTAAAAAAAGCCTTCTCATTTTGAGGGGGCTTTTTGTTATTGGAGGCCTGTTGTGCAGCCTCTCAGCATTCTGTATGGCTTAGTTTACTCTTCGCCGGAATCCTCTCCAGAATTGTTGTCGGATTCTGCCTCAGCATCGATGGCCTTGATTTTCTGCCTGACAAGTTCCAGTTCGTCCTTCAGTTTCTGCACCTTGCGTTTCATCTCGTCAATCAGGCTGCTGCCTTTCTTGCTTGAGACGCTCAGGAAGCCGAGATTGTTCTCATAAGTCTGTATCTCCTGCTTCAGACTGTCATAGCGACGAAGGAGGCGGGTACGCTCATTGTCGAGAGCTCCAGCACCCTTCTCTGCCACATTGCGCAGGTTGTTGCGGAAGTTGTCGAGACGGCGGCGGGTAACCGTGACATTCAGTTCCTTGTAAAGCCTGTCGAGCACCTCATGGTATTCCTTGAACAGTTTGTCCTTGTCGCGGAACGGCACATGACCGATGGAGTTGTACTCATCGACAAGGACCTGAACAGCCTCCTGAAGGTCATCAACGGGTTCATCGGCAATGGCTTTCAGTCTTGAGATGACATCACGCTTCTTGGCCAGGTTCTCACGCTCCTCACCCCTTGTTCCTGCTGTGGCGGCATTGCGAGCCTCAAAGAACTTGTTGCAAGCGCCGAGGAACTCAGCCCACAGTTGGTCGCCCAGTTTCTTAGGCACCATGCCAATGGTCTTCCATTCACGCTGCAGTTGGGTGAGTTTCTCTGCTGTGGCCTTCCAATCCGTGCTGTCCTGAAGGGCCTTGGCCTGTTCGACGAGAGCGCGCTTTTTCTCTGCGTTCTCTGCGAAGCGGCTCTTCATCTCGCGGAAGAACTGTGTCTTGCGTCCGAAGAAGTCATCGCATGCGGCACGGAAGCGCTCGAAAATCTTCACGTTCATCTTCTGCGGTGCGAAACCGATGGTTTTCCACTCAGCCTGCACAGCGATAATCTCACGGGTATGGCGCTCCCAGTCGGCAGCACCCTTGTTCTCCTCTTTGGCGATAGCCTCCACCCTCTCGCAAAGTTCTGTCTTGCGGGCAAGGTTCTCCTCCTCGCGTGAGCGGAGACTCTCGAAATGCTGCTGGTGGCGCTTATTGATGACGGTGGAAGCCGCCTTGAAGCGAGTCCACATCTGCTCACGGAACTCTTTTGCCACAGGACCAGCCTCACGATACTGCTGGTGCAGTTCCTGCAACTGATGGAAGGCACTGATTACATCGGGCTCTTCAGCCAGTTTCTCAGCAGCCTCACAGAGTCGGGTCTTAATCTCAAGGTTCTTGCGGAAGTCGTATTCACGGGCTTCACTGTTGAGGCGGATTTGGTCATAGAACTGCTCCACATAGTATTGGTATGTCTTCCACAGTTCGCTGGCACGCTCTGCCGGCACGGCCTTGATCTCGCGCCATTCTGCCTGAAGGCGTTTGAATTCCTGATATGCCCTATTGGCACTCTCTGGCGAGCTCACCATCGTCTTGATGCGCTCTATGATTTCGAGTTTTCTCTTCAGGTTGTCGGCCTTCTCCTTCTCCATTTCCTGGAAGACGCGTGACCTCTTCTCCTTGATGAGTCCCATCTCGGCTTTAAACTTCTCCTCATCCTCATCGGGAACGATTTGATACTTCTCAGGATCACCACCATTGTCAATGTAGGTTCTCAAGGCTTCCTCACGGTCAGCCACCAGCAACTTGTAGAAAATGGTCTTCAACAAGTCCACTTCCTCCTTGGTCGGTGTCTCCTCACCATGGGCCAATTCGGTGACTCTTTCAAGCACCTCCTTTTTTGTCTTATACACTTTCTTGGGTGCCTCCTCGGCGGGCGCAGGTTCCTCAGCTACGGGAGCTTCCTCCACTGCGGGAGCGGGTTCCTCTGCCACGGGAGCTTCCTCCACTGCGGGAGCGGGTTCCTCAGCCACAGGAGCCTCCTCTACTGCGGGAGCGGGTTCCTCAGCCACAGGGGCTTCCTCCACTGCGGGAGCGGGTTCCTCAGCCACGGGAGCCTCCTCCACTGCGGGAGCGGGTTCCTCAGCCACGGGAGCCTCCTCTACAGGAGCCTCAGCCTCTGCATTTTCCACTTGAGTTGGTTCCTCGGCCACTGGAGTCTCCACTGTTTCATTGGGGGTTTCCACTACGCCATTCTCTTCTACGGGGGTGCCCTCTACCTGGGCTTTGTCTTGAGAGTCCATCACTTAACAATTAGGTTTATGATTCGATTGTTCACATTATCAAAATGCAAACTTATAAAAAACTATTGGAAAAACCTAATTAAAACTAATTTTTTTAAAAAAAAACGATTAAATAAGTCTTTTGTATCTGAAAAGCCACCAAATAAGTCCTGAGACAGCAATAGAAATGATGAGTGCAATGGGGAATCCTACCCTCATATTCTCCATGCCGTTAATCAGGTTCATGCCGAAAAAGCTGGCAATGAGTGTGGGGAACATCATGATGATGGTCACGGAGGTGAGTGTACGCATCACGGTGTTCATATTGTTGTTGATGATACTTGAATACGTGTCCATAGTCGACTCCAGAATGTCGGAGTAGATGTTGGTTGTCTCCCTTGCCTGCGTCATCTCAATGTTGACATCCTCAATCATGTCGGCATCAAGTTCGTCAATCTGCAGTTTGAACTTCAGTTTGGCGAGCAAGTTTTCGTTGCCCCGTATGGATGTGGCGAAATAGGTGAGCGAGTCCTGCAACCTGCTCAGGCCGATGAGCGACTCATTGTTCACCTCCTTGTCGAGGTTGCGCTTGGCCTTCTCTATGAGGCTGTTGATTTGCTTGAGTCGTTTGAGGTACCACACCGCAGAGGACAGGAAGATGCGGAAAATCATGTCGACATAGTCGGTGAAGCCCACTCCCCTCTTCTGCTGGTAGCTTACGAAATCAATCATCATGTTGGTCTCGTAATAGCAGACCGTGATGGTGATGTCTCTCTTGTGGATGATGCCGAGTGGCACTGTGGTATAGGGAGTCCTCGACCTGATTTCCTTGACATAGGGTATGCGGAGGATGATAAGCATCCATCCGTCATCGTACTCATAACGCGCCCTCTCATCGGCATCACTGATGTCGGTGAGGAAATAGTCGGGGATTTTGTACTCGTTCTCCAGATGCTGGCGGTCCTCGTCAGTGGGACAAGTCACCTGTATCCAGCAGTTAGGCTGCCACTCATTGAGCAGCGTCAAGCCCTCATTGTAGTTCCAGTATGTTCTCATCTGTTGTTCCTCCGCGTGTTTAGCGTAGTGAAAAAAATACTTGGCGCGAGGATCAACAGCTTGATTGTCGTCTCACGCCTGCATCATCAAATATTCCGCCGGGTAGTCGTCCATAAATGTTATAAAATTAGTTATCTGTTTTGAAGACGAGGCATGAAGCCATCGTTTTACGGCTGCAAAGATAAAGATTTTTTCCAAAACCCCAAAGGGATGTCGCCAAAAAGTTTCTCAGAATGCCAGTCTGAGGCCGATATCATTGGTAAAAATCGCATGTGTGGCTCCTCTTCTGTCGGAAACTCTCAGATGTGTGGCGAAATCGAGGAAGCCACCGCCTCTCCTCACCCTTATGTTCTGATTGTCCTCAGGGTCAGCACCTTGTGCGTATGGTTTCCAGATATCCTCGCACCATTCCTCCACATTGCCGCTCATATCATATATGCCCAACTCATTGGGTGCCTTGGTTGCCACCTCATGAGAACGGTTGCCGCTGTTGTTGCAATACCATGCCACCTCCTCGAAGTCATTGCTGCCAGAGTATTTGGTATGCTGACTTTTCAGGCCTCCCCTGGCGGCAAACTCCCATTCTGCCTCGGCAGGCAATCTGAAATGCTGTCCCGTGTAAAACTCCATTTTCATCAAAAACAAGTCGATGTCTCTGTATCTGATGCTCTCCACGGGAAGTTGGGGTCCTTTGAAATGCGAGGGATTGTAGCCCATGACAGCCTCCCACAGTTCCTGTGTCACCTCTGTCTCTGCAATATAGAAATCTGCCACCTGTACTTCATGGGCGGGTCGCTCGTCATCGCCAGCCTCCTCGCCCTGTTCCTCTGTTGCTCCCATGATGAAAGAGCCTCCCCTCACCTTCACCATGCGGAAGGTCACACCCTCTACCTTGAAAGTTTCTATGTCCCCTCCCGACAAACCACTTCTTGTAGACAGTCTGCTGCTGGCAATCTCGTGGATGACAGGGAAAGATGTCGGTTTGGGCATCGTATTGTTGTATTCACCTGCTGGGATAACCGGACGCTGTTTCACCTGACTCCACAATTGCGACGGTATCAGCAGGGCCGTCAACACCAAACAGAATAGGATAAAGTGTTTTTTCTTGCAAATCATAGTTCTTTTTCAAATGTATTTTGGGGTGTGAGTGTGGCCACTACATATTCAGACTGTGTACCTATACGATATTTTCCTCCCCATATTCCGAGTCCGGAACTGATATAATAATGTGTATTCCCCTTTTGCCATGGTCCGAAGGAGCATTCATATACCGCATCGGTTATCCATGAGATGGGCCACACCTGTCCACGGTGTGTATGCCCGCTGAATTGGAAGTCAACCCTCGCCTGCTCAGCACGCTCCAGTTCATAAGGCTGATGGTCAAGCACGATGGTGTAGGTGCTGTCAGGGGCATTGCCCACCACCTTGTCCAGAGGCTTCCTCGCTGGATTGGTGCGGTCGTCGTGCCCAACTATGGTGATGACACTGTCTGTCACCGCCGCCTCATCAACCAGCAGATGTATGCCAGCATCGGCATAGAACCGTCTTGCTGCCGGAACGCGGCTGTAGTACTCATGGTTGCCCAAACAGGCGTAAACGGGAGCATTGAGTCTTCTGAACTCCTCCGCCATCTTTTCCTCCATGATAGGGCGCATGCTCATGTCGATGATATCGCCAGCGATGAGGATGAGGTCGGGCTTCTCCGCATTGATGAGGTCAATCCATCGCGCCAATTCTGCTCTTCTGTTGTGGTAGCCTATATGCATATCGCTGACCATCACCATCTTGTATTCCCGTCCAATGGGTTTGTCGGTTGTCAATGCGAGGGGCACACGCACCTTGTTGCGATACTTGATGTTTCCTCCCACGAGGAGCGCCGTCAGGATGGCAACGATGGACAGTGTGGTGGCCCAACTCTCATGGAAAAGGGTTGGGGGCAGCAGGCGGCAGCATCTGCCCACATCCATGAGGAAGAAGATGATGACAAGATAAAGGAGAACGATGATGGACGACGTGGAGACCTCGTACATCAATGAAGCCATGTTCAACGGTATCGTATCGAGTCTGCCTCCCAAGAAGAAAAACATGGAGACGATTGCTGCTGCCATCAGCAGCACCACCAACCATTTCAAGGGCTTAGCCATCGGAAGCACGCACCACACATGCCACAGGACGTATCCCAGGGCACACAGCACGAGCAACAGAAACACGATGAAGAACATGGGGCGCATGAGTTAGAACAGGGATAGCGTGAAGAGGTAGACCACAGCAGCGGGAATCGCCATAAGCGATGAATCGAAGCGGTCGAGCATCCCTCCGTGTCCCGGCAGGATGTTACCACTATCCTTGACACCCAAAGTGCGTTTGAACATCGACTCCACCAAATCGCCGAGGGTGCCGAAGACCACGACAACCAATCCCAGTCCCATCCAAACCGGAATGGACAAGGATGCTGTTTCCCCATTAGTGAGCCATCCAATGACAGCAGCTGCGACAAGTACGAGCAAGCCACCTCCCACAGAACCCTCCCAGGTCTTTCCGGGCGACACCCTGGGGAAAAGTTTATGTTTGCCTATCAGCGAACCCACGCAATAGGCGCCCGTGTCGTTCACCCAGAGGAAGATGAAGATGCTCAGCGGCAGCAGGGCGTTGTACTGTCCCTCTTCTCCTGTCTGAAAGGCGAGGAGATTGATGGTGGACAGTGGCAGTGCGATATACATCTGGCTCAGCATCGTATATGCCCAGTTGTTGACTGGGTTGGGGGCCTTCATGAACAGTTCAGAGATAATCAGGTAGATAATGGTGATGAGATAAGGGATGAAAACAGTAGGCGATGCCGCCATTCCTGTGCAATAACCCGCCATCGCCAGAAAGAAATAAACACCTGCCACGGTGCTGATGAACCTGTTGATTTGAATGTCGTCCCACTCATTGACCAGTCGGCCAAACTCCCAAATGGTCAGTCCTGTTATCAGCGCGAACAACATAATCATCGACTGGGCACGGAAGAAACACGTCACCAAGATAGCGACAAACAGGACGCCCGTGATGGTCCTCACGATGAAGTTTTGCTTTTTATCTGTCATATTGAGGAGGAGTTTAGAGGTTCGACGGGGAATCCGGAGTTTCCGGAGTTTCCGGAGAATCCGGAGTTTCCGGGGTTTCCGGAGATTCCGGGGATTCTGGGGTTTCTTGAGTTTCCAGCTGCAGGATTTCCTGAGAGCGGCTCACCCATGGTCGCTTGCCGAAAATACGCTCCACGTCCTCGGCGAAAATCACCTCACGGCTGATGAGCAGTTCGGCGAGCGCATTATGCCCCTCCTTATGTTCCAGGAGTATGTTCTTGGCCCGTTCATACTGCTCGTTGACCATCTTGAGCACCTCGTCGTCGATGACCTTGGCGGTGGTGTCACTATAGGGGCGCTGGAACTGATAGTCCTGATTGTAGTAGCAGATATTGGGCAGTTGGTCGCCCATGCCAGCGTAAGCAATCATGCCATATGCACTCTTGGTAGCCCGCTCCAGGTCGTTCATCGCTCCTGTTGAGATGTGTCCGGTGAAGAGTTCCTCGGCGGCACGCCCTCCCATGAGCGAACACATCTCATCGAGCATCTCCTCCTTGGTGGTAATCTGCCGTTCCTCGGGGAGATACCAGGCTGCGCCAAGCGCGTTGCCACGGGGCACGATAGACACCTTGACCAACGGGTTGGCATGCTCGCAGAACCATGAGATGGTGGCATGACCAGCCTCATGGAGGGCAATGGTGCGCTTCTCCTGGGCCGTCATCACCTTGGTCTTCTTCTCCAGTCCGCCGATGATTCTGTCCACTGCATCGAGGAAGTCCTGCCTGCAAACAGTCTTAGCCTGCCTTCTTGCAGCGATGAGAGCCGCCTCATTGCAAACGTTGGCGATGTCTGCGCCCGAGAAGCCAGGAGTCTGGCGGGCGAGGAGGTCGATATCCACCGAGTCATCCACTTTGATGGGTTTCAGGTGGACGATGAAAATCTCCTTTCGCTCATTGAGGTCAGGCAGGTCAACATGAATCTGCCTATCGAAACGTCCGGCACGCAGCAGGGCGGAGTCGAGCATATCGGCACGGTTGGTGGCAGCCATGATGATGACACCGCTGTTGGTGCCGAATCCATCCATTTCGGTAAGCAATGCGTTGAGCGTGTTCTCCCGCTCATCGTTGCCGCCCATGGAGGGATTCTTCGACCTGGCTCGTCCCACAGCGTCAATCTCATCGATGAAGATGATACAAGGAGCTTTCTCCTTTGCCTGACGGAACAAGTCCCTGACGCGGCTGGCGCCCACGCCAACGAACATTTCGACAAAGTCGCTGCCACTCATGGAGAAGAAAGGCACTCCCGCCTCTCCAGCCACAGCCTTGGCCAGCAAAGTCTTACCAGTTCCCGGAGGTCCCACCAAAAGGGCTCCCTTGGGTATCTTGCCACCCAAATCAGTATACCGCTTCGGATTCTTGAGGAAGTCGACGATTTCCTGCACCTCTTCCTTGGCACCCACCTGTCCTGCCACATCGCGGAAGGTGACACCCAGGTCGTTGCCTTTCTCATACATCTTCGCCTTGCTCTTGCCCACGTTGAAGACACCGCCTGAGCCTCCTCCGCCCATTCTGCGGAAGAAAAAGAGCATGATGAATACGAAGAACAGAATGGACAGGACATTGAAGAACAGGCTGACCATGTCGCCGCTCTTCTCATTCTCAAAGGTCACATGGCCATTGAATTTCCCGTCTTTCTGAGCTTGGTCGAGGAAGGTTTCCAACGACTCCACCGAACCGTACTCCACCTCAAGGAAGGGATTCTTGCCTGTCTGCTTGACATCGGCCTGGAACACCTCCTGGATGAACTCCGGATTGACATACATACGAAGTTCGCTTTCCTCATTGTTGATGACCACCTCCTTGGCAGCCCCTTTCATCACCCATTGTTTGAAGTTGAAGTAGTTCTCCTTCTTGGATATTCCACCTCCTCCACCGGCAGCATCACCGCCAGTGTTGGTGAAGAACAATACCGCCAGCATCACGATGATGATGATGTATATCCAGTTCATGTTGAACCGCGGGGTATTGGGATTTTTCTCTTTATTCTCTTCCATGGTTTGTATTCGTTTTCAGAATGACCTATGTTCTTTTGGGGTTTCGCTTTATTCCAAGTCGGGAATCTGGGTAAGCGGGGCATCCTCCCAAAGTGCCTCGAGATTGTAGAATTGCCGCATTTCTGGAACAAAAATATGCACGATGACATCGGTATAGTCCATGGCGACCCACAGGGCACGGGTGAGACCAACTACCTTGACGGGTTTCTCGCCAGATTTCACGCGGGCGGTCTCCTCCACAGCGTCTGCAATAGCCTCCACCTGCGTGGGTGAGTTGCCCTCGCAGATGACAAAATAGCGGCAGATAGCGCCTTCCACGCCTGTCATGTCGGCAATTACGATGCCTTTACCTTTTTTCTCCTGTATTCCTTCTGTAATGTTCTCTACTAACTTTTTTATTGCATCCATTGATTTTGCTTGTGATTTGAACTGCAAAATTACAAAAAAAAATGCACCCGCCATCCAATGAGAGAAAAAAAAGAATGCGAAGGCAAAAAATGTGTCAAAAAAGGCTGTCAACCACAAAATCTGCAAAAAAGAATTTTTGAAAAAACTTTTTCACCAAATAATTTGCAGATTCAAAAAAAAGATTTACCTTTGCACCCGCATTTCAACGGAAACTGAATTGCAAACTTTGTTGGTATTGGGGTATGGTGTAATGGTAACACTACAGATTCTGGTCCTGTCATTCTTGGTTCGAGTCCGAGTACCCCAACAGAGAAAATCGCCAAGAACTTGAAACTCAAGTCTTGGCGATTTTTGATGCTTATGAGGCTGCTAAGAAGCAGTTTTCCAAAAAGGTTGAAATCCCATGCAAGATTATCGACCCTTCGATGTTTATAGGATGTAAATGTCACAATGGTATAAGGTATCAATCTATGAAAAAGGTAGCATCAGCCATATCCAAAACGCTTATCGCCGTATTGTTGGTCATTTGTTTTTCCTCGTGTGCCACAATGTTTTGCGGCACTAAGGCAGACATTTTCATCGACGGCGACGTTGACGAACCTGTAACCATCAACAGCAGTGCCGGAGAGTACAAGCACGTCACACTTCCCACCATCGTGGAAGTGAAGCGACGGCATCTCGACGGGCAGCACATCCAAATCAGTTCTGAGCATCATTCTTTCGATGACATTGTTCTGGAGAGGAGCTTCAACGGATGGGCTTTGGCCACTGCGCTTGCCTATGGAGTTCCCTTTGTCATTGACTTGATGACGAACGCCGTCAGTCTGCCCAAATACGACCAGTTTTTCATTACTCCCATGGACAGTCTGACGGTAACCGATACGTTACACAAAAAAAGGCCGACGGTCATGGTATCGACCATGGATTCTGACACAAGAGCCAGGCTTAGGAGAAAACAGTTGCCAGTGAAATATCCGCGCCATGAATTCAACACCACACTGGGTATCGGTTCCAACCAGGCAGACCGATCTACGAAACATTTTGTTGACGATTTCATCCAGCCCATGCATATGGAAACAGAGCCTGAGTGTGGTAATATTTTCGGTGATTCGTACATCTTAGCGAAGTTGGAATATCACTATCGTCTCAACAGGAAGTGGGACATAGGGGCGTTGGCCGCATGGGGCCGTTCCTCGGAAACCTATACCGATGAGTATTACTATGCAGTGGATCAGCACAAACAAGACCATCCCGGCACCATCACTTATGGCTACTCAGAATGCCGCAGTTTCTCATTTGCTCCCTCGGTAAGATACACATGGTATGAGACACGCACATATCGTTTGTTTTCCCGTGTATCGCTGGGTTTGATGCGCCATCACCTCCAATTCGACACAGAGGAAAAGAAATATGACAAAGAACACCAACCACATGGCATCATCATCGGAAAAGAAAACTACGACAAGACCAAATGGCGGATGGCCTATCAACTCTCACCGATAGGCATGAGCGTAGGAGCCGGTCCGCTGAGGTTTCTCATCGAATCGGGCTATGGATGCCTTGGTGTGTGCAATATCGGCCTGAGTTTTTGTTTTTAGGAGCCGGCTAAGGGTTGGCAGGCTTCATCTGCTCAAGAAGTTTTGCCAGACCTTCAAGGTTGCGTGGGTCGGCATTGACATCGAGAATGGTGCCATCGCGGTCGATGAGCTTGTAGGTGGGGAAAGCTGTCACGCTGAGGAAATGCTCAATGGCACTCTGCTGGTCCTGAGGCAGGTTGTAATGAACCACGTTGTCGCCGACGATATTGTATTCCTTGATGATGTTCTTCCAAGAGGCATCATCAGAGCGGTTGGCAAGATATAGAAACACGATATCAAAATCTTTCAGCCGCTCATATTCCTCTGCAGAGTGTGAGAGAGCATCCTTGCAAGGGCTGCACCATGTGCCCCAGATGTCGAGAAGAATCAGTTTGCCTTTATACGGTTCGATGATTTTGCGGAGCATCTTCTCGCCATCACTCATGTTCGCCACGTCATCAGCAGATTTCAGACTCTGCGACTTAGAGGTATCGCGCTGCTGGATAGCAAGATACTTATCGTTTAAGTTCTTGATAGTGAAAAGAGCAGCAGGAGTCTTCATCTGCTGTTCTGCAAACTCCAAAACAGCAGGATTGACAGGCTGTCGGGTGGCATCTATCTGTTGGTAGATGCGTTGTGCGAGGATGATGTCACGCAGCTGTCTGTCAATACCGAGAGAGTCTACCACATTCAACAGATGTTGGAACTCCAGTGTACTCATCAGGTCTTGATATCTTCCCAACATAGCGTTCAATGTTTTTACAATCTCGGAATTGTTGTAAGTCTCAAAGAGGCTGTTCATCTCCTCCTGGTTCTTCGTCTGCTGGAGGTCGGCTTGAACCTTTTCGGAGAAAGCAGGAAACTCGTCCAGGGCTTTTCTCTCCGCATCGTTCAGGCTCACTTTGCCTTCCCTCTCCAACCGATTTATTACCGTATTGATGTCTTCATTGTTACCTGTCATGAGTTGGTAGAGGTAATCGTTGTTCATGGTAATGAAGTCGCGGTAGAGCGTATAGGGTTTTGGCGCCTTCTGCCAGAACTCCCTGCAAACATAATCCATATATTCCTGAGGCATGACGCGGTCTTCCCTACAATAGCGTGCCTGCATCATGTTGCGACCCTGAATCATACGATAGTAGTCGGCCATGTAATCGATATAGCGTTGCGACAGCGTGGGATGGCTGAGTTGTAATGTTTTCAGATGCTTTTCCTGCAACAGGCGGGCGCTGTCAGCCTGTGCCCGATAAGCCATGAGGTCAAGGTCCTTGTTGTCGTATGGAACCCTCGCCTCAACCCTGGAGCGGGGTTGTGACAGGATTTCATTTTGTACCCGGACGTCATCGCCCATCCACAGTTTATGGCCGGTCACAAAATCATACAGGAGAAAATAGGTCTTGCCTGGTTCCAGGAATGCATTGACTGTGGTGCGCCCCCAGTCTACAAACACTTCGGCAGAGTTGAGCATTGACATTTTAAATGAGAAACGTCCCAAAGAGTCCATCTTGGCATAAGCTGTCTCCTCTTTGTTGGACATGATGTTCTCGAAACCCACCCCTAACTCGCGTCCTTTTTTCCATTCCTGCTCCGGCATATCCTTCAGCCAACCGATGAAGGTCACGCTGTCGGTGAAATGATAACCGTTGTCGACAAAGCCACGGCGTGTGTCCTTCACCGGATAGTCTGGCAGGGCTGCAGTGAGGATGGGGCTGCAGAGGATGGGGCGGTTGCTGCCAACAGTGATGGTTCGCAAGCCTTTCTTCATCTTGCCCACCTTTACCGTAGTGCCATCGTCGAGTACCAGCGAATAGGCATCCTTCTTCTCCGTCTTACTGACGATGTCGCACACCCTATTGCCATATATGACATGCTTTGGTGCGAAGCCAATGAGCCAATCGCCTGTTGTCTCGTCACGCCAATAGGTGTTGACGATGCCTTCGGGTAACCAATCGGTGCTGCGGATGTTCATGACACACCAGCCCCCAGGCTCCACCAAGTCAAGTTTCTTCGTTGTGGCAGGTACTGGTTCAAAAGTCAGCACAAAATTCAGTGTGTCCTCAGGCATGATATACTGCTCGCCGAGTTTCAGTACCGTTGCCGATTTCACCGCAAAATCCTTTCCATCAGCCTTGACCATCGTATTCTCAGCGATACGTATCCACTGTCCCTTCACAAAGTCAATGTGGAGCGACAACTCCGTTCGGTCGCCGAACATCGCCACTTTCGTCACTTTCACTACAGGTGTGTTGGCGTATCCTGAAATGACCTCATTCCAAATTGTTTCTTTCTTTGTCTGTCCCCACCCCGCCAAGAAGACATTGATGAGCAGGAAGTTGATAATAAGCCTTTTCATATCTCCAATTACAATTTGGCTACGAAGTTACCAACTTTTGGCGAAATAAAGACATCTTTTGTGATTATTTGTCAAAAAAAGACAATTATGATGAACAATGATGATAAGACCGAAGAAAAAACTCTCTACATTTGCGCAGTTTTATAAAAAGTGCTATTTTTGCAAGACCATACCAGAAGATTATAAATCTTAACAAAATATTATGAATATGAAAGCATTCAGAAAGACCCTGCTCACCCTGTTCGTCCTGTCACTCTGCACGACAGCGGGAGCCATTGACATCAAACTAAAGAAAGACAAAGCCACCGTTGACGGTGTCACATACGCCATCAACGCCAAGAAACAAACGGCCCAGGTGGTGAAGGGCCAGGAACCTTATGTTGGCGACATCGTCATCCCCGAGAAAGTCGAAGTAGACAGTGTCACCCTCTATGTGGAGGAAATCGCCTCCGGAGCCTTCAAGGCATGCCCCGGACTGACCTCTGTCACCATCCCCGAATGCATCACCAAAATAGGTTCATCTGCATTCGAAGGCTGCTCCAGCCTTACTGAAATCACTATTCCCTCAAGAATCAAAGAGTTGCCCGGCGACCTGTTCAAGAGCTGCTCCAGCCTGACCCGCGTCAACATGTCAGATGCTGTCAACAAGATGGGAGCCGACATCTTCCAGGACTGCAAGTCGCTCACTGACTTCGAGATTCCCTCTTCGATGACAGAGATTCCTACCAGCATGTTTGAGGGTTGCAGCGAACTCCGCCACGTCACCATCCCGACAGGCGTCAAAAAAATCGGGTCAAACGCGTTTGCCAATTGCTCCAGCTTGGAATACATCGACATACCCACGGGAGTCAGCAGTTTTGGCAGCGGTGCTTTCAAAGGCTGCGGCAGTCTCGCTGAGTTTCATTTTCCCGCTGGAGTAAGCACAGTGGAAGACAACATGTTCAGGGGCTGCGTCGGACTCAAGACCGTTGAGATGTCGAATGCCATCAGCAAGATTGAGCACGACGCCTTCAACGGATGTACCGCGCTTGAAGCCATCGAACTGAGCAACTCCATCTCCTCACTCGGCAGCAGTGCCTTTGAGGGTTGCTCCAGCCTTCAGAGCGTTCGTTTCCCCAACAGCATTAAGGAGATACCCAGCAGCGCCTTCAAAAACTGCTCCAGCCTGAAGGACCTGGAACTTCCCACTGCCTTGCAGAAAATCGGCAGCAGCGCCTTCGAGGGCTGTGCCAGCATCACCACGCTGACTCTTCCTCTCGCTTTGAAGGAAATCAACGGCAACGCATTTGACAAGTGCAACAGTCTGATGGACATTTATTGCAACAGCGCCACACCGGTGAAGATTGCCGGCAGCTCGTTCAGCAAGACCACCATGAAAGAGGGCATCGTCCATGTGAAGAAAGGCTACGCCACCAACTACAACCTCCACAAGGACTGGAAGAAGTTCCTCAACATCATCAATCAGGAGTGAGTTTGCCGACATCCGCCGGCATGAAATCATCATCAGGAGCAGGGTCTCTCATCCTGCTCCTGATTATTTTACGGGTATTTCCCCACTGAAGGTAAGACAAAAATGCACGCTTTGCCACTTTTATACAAGCCGCCATACAATATTTGCTATCTAAAGTGGTTATTATTATAAATAGGTTAACACAAAAATGTCTCACACATTCTACCTAAAAACCTGAAAACGCAAACATGACAGGCCAGGACACCAGCCAAAAACGTTCTTCGCTCCTGCGCAAGAACATCCTCGTATCATTCCTCATCAAGGGATGGTCGGCTGTTGTCGTGTTCCTCATGGTGCCCGTGACGCTCCACTGTCTGGGTGATTACAAAAACGGAGTCTGGCTCACCATCAGCAGTCTGCTGCTTTGGATAGACAACATGGACATCGGTCTGGGCAATGGCCTGCGCAACAAATTGGCCGCACATATCGCCCATGACGAGACAGCCCGCGCCCGCTCGCTGGTCTCCTCCACCTTTGCCATGCTCACCTGCATCATGCTGCCCGCCATGGCGGTGCTCCTTGCCATCATCATGATGAGCGACACCTACGGGTTTCTCAATGTGTCGCAGTTGGAGGTGGGCGACCTCGACACCATATTGATGGTTACTGTCATCTTCGTCTGCTCGACATTCATCTTCAAACTGACAGGCAATTTCTATATGGGACTGCAACTGCCCGCCGTGAGCAACCTGCTCATCGCCCTTGGGCAGACCCTTGCCCTGATAGGCACCTATGCCGTCTATCTCTCTGGCAGCCACTCACTCATGCACATCGCACTGGTCAACACCGCCGCACCCCTCATTGTCTACTTGCTCGCCTACCCCATCACCTTCCACTACCGTTACCCACACTTGCGCCCCAGCCTGCGGCTCGTCAACCTGTCGGAAGCCAAAGAAGTGATGAGCATGGGCATCAAATTCTTCATCATGCAAATCTCAAGCGTGGTGCTGTTTATGTCTGCCAATATTCTGATATCCAAGTTGTTCTCTCCTGCCATGGTCACTCCCTACGTGATTACCTACCGCTATTTCAGCCTGATGCTGGTGGTGTTCACCGTCATCTGCATGCCCTTCTGGAATGCGACGACCGATGCCTATGAGCGGAGAGACATGCAGTGGATACGCTCTGCCAACCAAAAGCTCAACCTCATGACGGTGCTCATCTTCATCGGCATGTGTGTGATGGTGGCGGTATCAGGTTTTGTCTACTCCATTTGGATTGGCGACGACGTGAGCATCGACATCCGTTTGAGCATCGCCATGGCCGCCTATATCTTCATCCTCATCTACAGCATGAGGTACAGCTATTTTATCAACGGCATCGGCAAACTGTGGCTCCAACAGGTGTTCACCGTCTCGGCAGCCATCATCTTCATCCCCCTCGCATACACCATGGCACATTGGTCGCACGACATCATCTGGTTTGTCGCCGTCATGTGCCTCGTCAATATACCCGGACTGGTCGTCAACCGCATCCAGTTTGGAAAATTGGTCAACGGACAGGCGACAGGCGTATGGAACAGGTAACAGACGTTTCCATCGTCATCGTCAACTACAATACGCTGCATGTGCTCCGGCCATGTATCGACAGCATAGAAGCCTTTACCAAAGGCATCAACTACGAAATCATCGTCGTCGACAACGGGTCGACAGACGGTTCGGCCGAACAGATGAGCCATGACCCACGCCTCATTTGGATTGAGGCAGGCAGCAACCTCGGGTTTGGACGTGCCAACAACCTGGGAATAGAACGGGCAAACGGAAGATATATCTTCTTGCTCAACTCCGACACCCTGCTGCTCAACAACGCCATTGGCGAATTGTATGAGTTCGCCGTCCACTACGAAGGAAAACTTGGCGCACTGGGCTGCGTCCTGGAAAACAGGAAGGGAGAGGCCATCCACTCCTACGGCAACTTCCCACGGATGCGCGACGACTTCAACAAGTTGGTCTTCGTGCCCATCAAAAAAGCGCTGGGATTCTACAAAAAGCGCTCAATCCCCCTGCCTGAGCGATGGATGAAGGTGGATTACGTGACGGGAGCCGACCTCATTGTGGCCCGCTCTGTGCTTGAAGAGTGCGGAGCATTCCATCCCGCTTTCTTCATGTACTGCGAGGAGACGGAGATGGAG
>JAGCXX010000204.1 GCA_017961115.1 Prevotella sp.
CGTGTGCAAAGAGGTCAGAGAAATCAAGTCCATCGTTTCCTCATAATTTTTGGAATGACAAATTGGAGTTTATCCGATTTATGACTTCGCCTCGACATAGCTCAAGCAAGCTTGGCTCTGCACTAGGCTCGTACATAAATTGGAATTTATATGATTCCGCAAGGTTCGAATAATCTTTGAATTATTTTATCATCTTCTTCATAATATTTTTCTTTTAATTCATTTTTTATTATGAATGCGATGTCTGTGTGATACAATAAACTTTGATTGGCATAGAAGCCAAAGGTCTGCTGGTATCGGCAGACTATTGATATAATACGCGTAAAAGCACAAATTAATAAGTAGACAGGAAAGTTTATCTCACGGCATCGCATTTCATTTATCATACTAGCCAAAGCCTATGAAAAAGAATAAATTTAGCCGATGGAGATTTTTTATTACAGATGAAGACAAACTCGTCATCTTTTTGAATAAAATTCAATTCAGCTATTTTTATAGCATTCCTTTTTTGAAGCAAATGTCTTCAGGCGACCAATATAATAATTTTTATATACCAAAGAAACAAGGTGGGTTCAGGTTAATTTCTAGCCCTTATTCATTTCTTAAACATACCCAGGAATGTATTTCTCTATTATTTGATACTTTATATCAACCGAATGAGAACACTTTTGGCTTTATAAGTAACAAATCGATTGTTGATAAAGCCTATGGAGCGTGTTTTAGCTGGTAAACTTTCATACGTTAAAATGGTAAAAGGCGAAAATGATTCTACATACATTAAACTGAAGAAAAGATATGACATTCTACGTGAACGTGATAGAGTTTTTATAATTTGACTTTGTTTATTTGACCATGCAATAATAAGACATTTTTTGATGAATCCCCTCGGAGGAACACACATTTGTTTCAGGCAAATCATCTTTCTTATTCTTCCACCATGACCTCAAGGAGATTGTTGCCCTTCAAGCCGTGTATCCGCTACTATCATACATTTCGTGTCATGGCGACGGGGAATTGTATATATTTGAACAGCATAAAATTACCTGACTGTTGAGCGAAAACGAGACTTGGCAAAAAAGTAGAAGATGATGGCGACAGCCGCAATGAAGACATAAATCATCCACAACTGAATGCGGTTGATGTCGATGCCTTCGATATGTGACTCAGGAAGGTCGGACACCCACTTCACCATGGTTGTCTGCCATCCTACCACTATGGCAAGCAGTTTAGCCACCCACGGCAGCACCGGCGGTACGAGAGCTGCCATCAGCATCGCTGCAGTGAGATAGAGCACCGCCGTCGCCAAAGGGATGACAATGAAATTGGTGAGAAGAAAATAAACTGAGAAACGCCCGAAATAATATGCTGTGAGCGGTGCAGCACCCAATTGCGCACAACACGACACCACCACCATCGCCCATATCCATTTCACCACACGGTGTGAGAGGAGGAACTCTTGCGACACCAGTCCATAGACCGGTTTATAGCACACCAAGATGGCAAGCACCGCCATTACCGACATCTCGAAACCCACGTCATAAAGCGACAGCGGATTGACGACAAGCATAATGATTACCGTGAGTGCCAATGCGTTGAGCGACATGCGGCGACGGTGAATCAGTCCGACCAACGAGAAAATGGTAATCATCACCGAGGCGCGCACCACCGAGGGTGACAATCCGGTAAACAAGGCGTATGCCCAAATGCCGCCGATGATGAGCACCTCGCGCAGCACACCGAGCCGCCGCCACCCCACCAATAGTGAGAGGAGCACATAGATAATGCTCAGATGCAGTCCAGATAATGCCAGCACGTGTGAAGCACCCGAGATGGAATAGATGTCGCGCAAGTCGTTGGTGAGCCGAGAACGGTCGCCCAATGCCATTGCTACAGCCACAGCCATCTCGTCATCATCAAGTCCAAGACTGAGGTATTTACGAAGAGTGGATTCCCTGAACTGCATGGCGACAAGGATAGTGCGGTCGAGATAAGAGAGAGGTTGCAAACTGACACTTGCCTTCCACCAGTTACCAGGAAGGATGAGCGTAGTGGCTGTAAACCCATGGCAACGCAAGTAAAGAGGGTAGTTGAAATGCGAGGGGTAATACTGAGTTGGCTGCTGCCATTCGGAGGTGACCACCAGTCCGTCACCCACATTGATTTTTTTATAATACCCCGTCAGCGTGTCCCTGAGCAACGATGCCTTAATCTTGCGTCCGTGGTGCGGTCCTCCCACCACCCATAAGTCCATCCTCACCACCTTGCCACGCTCCTGCGGCTGACTCGCCACCACCGCCTCATAGGTCACATCACCCACAGGCAGCGGCCGATTGGCTTTTCCCACCTGTCGGGCTACAAGTGTGGCACCCAACAGAAATGAAGCCACACAGAGCATTGCCCCCTGCCATAGGTCATAGCGGCGAAGGAGCAATATGCCCACCACTGACGCCGCCATCATGGCGAACCACATCCACGGCATCAGGGAGGCAGACACCTCATATCCCACGCACACGCCCAGTGCCAGGCACACTGCGATGCGGAGCAAAGGAAAGAGCTGTATGATGCCGTTGGTTCTCATTCGGAAGACTGTTTTTGGGTTTTGAACCTCCAAAGGTAGTGCAATTATGCGAACTTTCAAAAATTATTTGGTCAGTTCGCACAATAATTGTATCTTTGGCTTCTTGTAAACGAGTATCAAAAATGAGAACAACAATTCTATCGCTGTTGTGCATGCTCTTCAGCATCACACTGCAAGCCGGAGACCATAGCCCTTTGTATCAGAACCTGCCCATTGGAGTGGCTCAGCCAGCAACTGCCAACATCCCCACATTCACGGTGTCTCTCACAGACTTTGGTGCCGTAGGTGATGGAGTCACGGACTGCACGGAAGCCTTTGCCAAAGCCATCAGTCAACTCAGCAAACAAGGTGGCGGCCATCTCAACATCCCTGCAGGCATATACCTCACCGGACCCATACAAATGAAAAGCCTCATTGACCTGCATGTGGAGCGCGGAGCCATCATTCTGTTCTCCGCTGACAAACAGAGATATGTGAAAAGCAATGGAGACAAAAACTCACGCGCCACGCCACCATTGACAGCCAGCAAATGCCATGACATCAGCATTACTGGAGAAGGCATCATCGACGGCAATGGTGAATGGTGGCGGGCAGTCAAACACAGCAAGGTAAGTGATACGGAATGGAAATTTTTCTTGTCGATGGGTGGCACACAGGCCGACAACGGACAATTGTGGTATCCACACAAGCTCAAGTATTTTGCCGACATTGCCGAAACACCCGAAGCACAGGAGCGTATGCGCCCCCACCTCATCCGGATGACCGACTGCGAGCGCATCCTCATCAAGGGGGTGACCGTGCAAAATGCGCCTAAATTCCACATCGTACCCCAACGATGCAAAGACGTCATCATCGACGGAGTCACCGTTCGCTGTCCCTGGAACGCACAAAATGGTGACGGCATCGACCTCATGCAATGCCAGCGGGTGCTCGTCACCGCCTGTACCCTCGATGTAGGCGACGACGGTATCTGCCTTAAGGGCGGCGTGGGCGTGGAAGGAGTGAAATACGGACCCTGCGCCGATATTCTCATCACCGGCAACACAGTATTTCATGCCCATGGCGGATTCGTCATCGGCTCGGAGTTCTCTGGCGGCATGCACCGCATCGTGGTAAACGACTGCACCTTTTCCGGCACCGACACCGGTCTGCGCTTCAAAAGCGGTCCGGGCCGTGGCGGAAAGACCAGCGACATCCATATCAGCGACATCAGAATGAGCGACATCAGAGACCAAGCCATCGTCTTCGAGACGTCGTATGCCGACCGTCCGGCAGGCAGCAAAGCCACTGAGAAGGTTGCAAGCCAAGAGCCAGAGGAGTTCATCCCTGAGTTCAGCGACATCCACATCAGTCATGTCACTTGCCGCGACACCCGCATCGGCATCGCCGCCAAAGGCACCTTGGATATGATTCATGACATCCGCATCGACGACAGCATCATCTTCTACACCAGCAAGGAGAAAGACATCGACCATCCCGACATGGTGAAAACCAATAACGTGAAGTTGCTCAGTTATTAATCCCTGCCCGACTCGTCCGACCTCAAATGGCAAAAAAAGTGTCATTTCGTTGGCTGATTTTCAAAATATGAGTAATTTTGCAAAATTGAACAAAAAAGAAGAATGTTGGTTGAGCGAACGCGAAACCAAATTAAAGTAAAATTATGGACTGGAAGAATCCGTTGAGAAGTGCTGTCTGCACCGAAGGTCGAAAGATGGCAGGAGCCCGTGCCCTTTGGGTGGCGGCAGGTATGAAACATGAGCAGTTTGGCAAGCCCATCATCGCCGTTGTCAATTCCTTCACCCAGTTTGTGCCTGGTCATACCCATCTGCACGAGATTGGACAAATTGTCAAAAGGGAGATTGAGGCACTGGGATGCTATGCCGCTGAGTTCAATACCATCGCCATCGACGACGGCATTGCCATGGGGCACGACGGTATGCTCTACTCGCTGCCCTCACGCGACATCATCGCAGACTCTGTGGAATATATGGTCAATGCCCATAAGGCAGATGCCATGGTGTGCATTTCCAACTGCGACAAGGTGACGCCAGGTATGCTGATGGCTGCCATGCGCCTCAACATCCCCGCCGTCTTCGTAAGTGGCGGACCGATGGAGGCTGGACGCTGGCGTGGCGAGAACGCAGACCTCATCACCGCCATGGTGAAAGGCGCAGACCCCACCATGACCGATGAGGAAATCAAAGAGATAGAACACTGCGCCTGTCCTGGTTGCGGCAGTTGCTCCGGTATGTTCACAGCCAACTCGATGAACTCGCTCACCGAGGCCATCGGGCTGTCGCTGCCCGGCAACGGCACCATCGTAGCCACCCACGCCAACCGTGTCCGTCTTTTCGAGGATGCAGCCCACCTCATCGTAGAGAATGCCTACAGATACTACCGCGACGGTGACGAGAGCGTGCTCCCACGCAGCATCGCCACCCGCGATGCGTTCCTCAACGCCATGACGCTCGACATTGCCATGGGCGGCTCCACCAACACCGTTCTCCACCTGCTTGCCGTAGCACAGGAGGCAGGTACCGATTTCTATATGCGCGATATAGACAAGTTGAGCCGAAAGGTGCCTTGCCTCTGCAAACTCTCCCCCAACACGCAGAAATACAGCGTGCAGGAGTGCGGACGCGCTGGTGGCATTCTCGGCATTATGCACGAATTAGACAAGGGCGGACTCATCTGTCGCGACACCATGAGGGTGGACGGACTGACCGTTGGCGACGCCATGGACAAATACAACATTGCCGATGCCGCTGACACAGACAGCATGGATGATGAGGCCATCCGCATCTACTCCAGTGCCCCAGGCGGACAATTCTCCATCAAGATGGGGTCGCAGGACAGCAAATGGGAGTCGTTTGACACCGACCGCACTAGCGGGTGCATCCGCGACATCGAGCATGCCTATACCAAGGACGGTGGACTCGCGGTGCTCTTCGGCAATATCGCACAAGATGGATGTGTGGTGAAAACAGCGGGTGTCGACGAGGCACTCTGGCATTTCCGCGGACCAGCAAAGGTATTTGACTCCCAAGAGACAGCCTGCGACGGCATACTCGGCGGACAGGTGAAGAGCGGCGACTGTGTCGTCATCACCCATGAGGGTCCCAAAGGCGGACCGGGCATGCAGGAGATGCTTTATCCCACATCATACATCAAGAGCATGCACCTTGGAAAAGAGTGCGCCCTCATCACCGACGGCAGGTTCTCGGGCGGCACCTCAGGACTGAGCATCGGGCATATCTCGCCGGAAGCAGCCTCTGGTGGCAACATAGGCAAGATAGTCGATGGCGACATCATCGAAATCGACATCCCCACGCGCTCCATCAACGTGTTGCTCAGTGACGAAGAACTGGCAGCAAGGCCTCAGCGACCGCTGACCCGCCAGCGCGTGGTAAGCAAGGCACTGAAGGCATATGCCCAGAGCGTCACCTCTGCCGACAAGGGAGGCGTAAGAATAATTGAGGATTGATTTGAATAAATAATGAAAGAAATCATCACAGGAGCAGAGGCCCTGATGAGGGCATTGCGCGACGAGGGCGTGAAAACCATTTTCGGTTATCCGGGAGGTGCCATCATGCCCGTCTATGACGCTCTCTATGACTATACGAGAGGCGAGAAAAAAACCTTCAACCATATCCTGGTGCGCCATGAGCAGAGTGCTGCACATGCGGCAGAAGGCTTTGCACGCGTCAGCGGTGATGTGGGTGTATGCCTCGTCACCAGCGGACCAGGTGCCACCAATACATTGACAGGAGTGGCGGATGCCATGATGGACTCCACCCCTATCGTGGTCATTGCAGGACAGGTGGGAGTAGCGGCTCTTGGCACTGATGCCTTCCAGGAGGTAGACCTCGTGGGTGTGGCTCAGCCCATCTCTAAATGGAGTTATCAAATCCGCCGTCCCGAGGACATCGCCTGGGCGGTCAGCAGGGCGTTCTTCATCGCACGTACCGGCAGACCGGGTCCTGTGGTGCTCGACTTCCCCAAAAATGCGCAGGTGTCCACCACGGAATGGAAGTCGTGCCATGTTGATTACGTGCGCAGTTATGTGCCCTATCCGAAAGTTGACGAAACCTGTTTGAAAGAGGCTGCCAATCTCATCAACAATGCCAAGCGACCGCTTGCGCTGGTGGGACAAGGTGTGGAACTGGGTGGAGCTCAAGACGAACTGAAGGAGTTTTTGGAGTTGGGTGACATCCCTGCCGGACGCACCATGCTCGGGCTTTCTGCCCTTCCCTCCGACCATCCGCTCAATGTGGGTATGTTAGGTATGCACGGCAACCTGGCTCCTAATGTCAAGGAACAGGAGTGCGACGTGCTCATCGCCATCGGTATGAGATTCAGCGACCGTGTCACAGGGCGTACCGACACCTATGCCCGACAAGCCAAGGTCATCCACTTGGACATCGACAAATCGGAAATCAATAAGAACGTGCAAGTGGACGTTCCTGTCGTGGGCGACTGCAAGGTGACATTGCCTGCCCTCACACGACTGCTCCGCAAAGCCAACCACCCCGAGTGGAGAGAGAGTTTTCTGCCACTCATGGAGCGTGAGCGCAAGCAGGTTGTCATACCTGCCATACATCCCACCAGCGGACCGCTGCTCATGGGCGAGGTTGTCAATGCCGTGGCAGAGGCCACCAAGGGCGAGGCAATTCTCGTCACCGATGTGGGACAAAACCAAATGTTCGCATGCCGCTATTTCAAATACCGCAGAAACCGTTCCGTGGTAAGCAGCGGCGGACTGGGTACGATGGGGTTCGGCATGCCAGCCGCCATAGGAGCCACTTTTGGAGCACCCGACCGCACCACCTGTGTGTTCATGGGCGACGGTGGTTTGCAAATGAGTATCCAGGAACTGGGTACCATCATGGAGCAGCAAGTACCGGTCAAGATGATTCTGCTCAACAACAACTACTTGGGCAATGTGCGACAGTGGCAGGATATGTTCTTTGAGCGGAGGAAGTCATTCACAAGGATGCTCAATCCCGACTACGCCCAAATCTGTACTGCCTACCACATCGGTTACCTTAAGGTGACTGACCGTGAAGACCTTGCAAATGCGATAGACAAGATGCTCTCCACAAAAGGTCCCTTCCTGCTTGAGTGCATGATTCGCGAGGAGGACAACGTGCTGCCTATAACACCGCCGGGAAAGAGCGTTGATGAGATGATGCTCAACGTTGAGGTGTAGGACAGAAAAATCATAAGACGAAGAAAATGGAAAAGACATTCTATACCTTGTTGGTTTATTCGGAGAACATCGCCGGTATACTCAACCAGATTACAGCGGTGTTCACCCGCAGACAGGTTAACATTGAGAGCCTCAACGTGTCGGCATCCAGCATCGAGGGTGTGCACAAATACACCATCACCGCATGGAGCACTCCCGACCAAATAGAGAAAATCACCAAGCAGATAGAGAAGAAAATCGATGTGGTAAAGGCGAAGTTCTACACCGACGACCAACTCTTCATCCGCGAGACCGGACTCTACAAACTGTCCACGCCGCTGGTCATCAACAACCCAGAGATATCGCGCATCATCCGACGCTACGATGCCCAAATCACTGAGGTCAATCCCACCTATGTGGCAGTGATGAAGAGTGGAATCACTGAGGATATCGTCTCGATGTTCAGGGCGCTCAATGAATTCGGCTGTGTGCTGCAGTACACCCGCAGCGGACGCATCGCCATCACAAGGAGTACGGAGGAGGAGGTAAGTGCCTTCCTCGAGCAACAGGAAAAAGACTACAACAATGGAAATGGATAAGGTAGGATGCTATGAGTTCATGGCCGAACCCTTCCACTGCGACTTCTCACAGCGGCTGTTCATGGGACATTTGGGCAACCATCTGCTCAACGCAGCCGACTTCCACTCGCAGCACAGGGGATTTGGCATGTCTTTCCTCAACACCATCAACCGCACATGGGTACTCTCCAGACTCACCATAGAGATGGAGACCATGCCACCCATGTACGCCCGCTTTCATGTGGAGACATGGGTGGAGAGTGCCAAGCGCTTTTTCACCAACCGCAATTTCTGTGTCAAGGATGTGGAGACCGGGAAGGTGTATGGATACGGACGTTCCATCTGGGCGATGATTGACACCCAGACGCGGCAGCCTGCCAATTTGTTGGAGATTAATGATGGTGCCATCGCTGAGTATGTGGAGCAGGAAAAGACATGCCCCATTGCCAAAGGGTCGAGGGTGAATGTAGGTCAGGACGCACCACTCGTTGCCGAGACGGTGATGCGCTACAACGACATCGACATCAACGGGCATGTCAACAGCGTCAAGTATATTGAGCATGTGCTCGACCTCTTCGACCTCTCCTGGTATCAAACACATCGATTGCAACGCATTGAGATAGCATACGTCGCTGAGGCGCACAGCGGAGACATCATGAGGTTTTATCGGGTGATGAGTGACGACGGACTGACCTTCCACATCCGCATGACGAAAAAGTCTCCAGATTCCGAAGAGGAAATAGAAATCTGCAGATGTCTGACAGTTTTTGCAAATGAATAATAGCAAATTTTGCCGTTTTACTTATAATTTGTAATTTTCATGCTTTGCATCTAAGTTAGGATGCACCTCAGCAATCCAAAATCAAAAAAAATGTTTTTTTGTTTTGTATTGCTCTCGGCTTTCACTAACTTTGCACTCGGTTTTTAGAGAGATTACATCATCAATAACAAATAATTATGGCTGAAATGAATTTCGGTGGCGTACTTGAGACAGTGGTCACCAGCAAAGAGTTCTCCTTGGAGAAAGCACGTGAGGTATTGAAGAATGAGACCATCGCCGTCATAGGCTATGGCATCCAGGGTCCGGGACAGGCATGCAACCTGCGCGACAACGGTTTCAACGTCATCGTAGGACAGCGTGAGGGCAAGACCTATGAGAAGGCCGTCGCCGACGGATGGGTACCGGGCAAGACCCTCTTCTCCATTGAGGAGGCTGCCGAGAAAGGCACCATCGTTTGTATGCTGCTCTCCGATGCAGGACAGATACAAGTTTGGCCCCGCATCAAGCCCTATCTCACTCCAGGCAAGGCACTCTATTACTCACACGGATTCGCCATCAACTGGAACGACCGCACGGGTGTCGTGCCTCCAGAGGATGTGGATGTCATTCTGGTAGCCCCGAAGGGTTCGGGAACATCACTCCGCACCATGTTCCTTGAGGGACGCGGACTCAACTGCTCGTACGCCGTCTATCAGGATGCCACGGGCAAGGCCGAGGAGCGTACCATCGCCTTCGGTATCGGTATTGGCGCCGGCTATCTCTTCAAGACAACTTTCGAGCGTGAGGCTACCTCCGACCTTACCGGCGAGCGTGGTTCGTTGATGGGTGCCATTGAGGGACTTCTCGAGGCACAGTATGAGGTGCTCCGCGAGCATGGACACTCACCCTCAGAGGCATTCAACGAGACCGTAGAGGAACTCACACAGAGCCTTGGTCCGCTCTTCGGACAGAAAGGTATGGACTGGATGTATGCCAACTGCTCAACCACCGCACAGCGTGGAGCACTTGACTGGGCACCTCGTTTCCGCGAGGCCATCAAACCAGTGATGGAATGGCTCTATCTCTCAGTGCAGACAGGCAAGGAGGCACAGATTTCCATCGATGCCAACTCCAAGGCAGACTACCGCGCCGGACTGGAGAAAGAACTCGAGGCAATGCGCAACAAAGAAATGTGGCGCGCCGGTGAGACAGTACGCAAACTTCGTCCAGAGAACAACTAAACAATGAAGAGCCTCCAAGTGAGGCTCTTTTTTATGGCAAAAAGTTGGACAATCACCCATTTTTGTTTAAATTTGTGCCGTGATCACCATCCTCGGACCCACGGCATGTGGAAAGACACAACTCGCGGCGGCTCTCGCCGCAGACATCGGTGCTGAAATCATCAGTGCCGACAGTCGGCAGGTATACCGACGAATGGACATCGGTACAGGAAAGGACCTTGCCGACTATGTGGTAAACGGGAAACACATCCCCTACCACTTGGTCGACATCCGCGAGCCTGGCACACGATACAATCTATTTGAGTATCAGCAAGACTTTCTTGATGCCTACCGCGACATCACCGGCAGAGGGGTCACACCTATCCTTTGCGGAGGGACAGGACTCTACATCGAAGCAGTGTTGGGTAGTTATCAGTTGTCACCCGTGCCCCAGAACGATACCCTCCGCGAACAACTGGCCGACAAGTCGCTTGAGGAACTGACAGAGATACTGACCGACCTAAAGCAACGCAACCATTCCAATATGCACAACCGCTCGGATGTGGACACGGCACAGCGCGCCATTCGGGCGATAGAGATAGAGGAATACAATCTACGCACACCAGTGGCCGACCGACCTTTCCCAGAGATAGCCTCTCTTATCATCGGGGTGAGCATAGAGCGTGAGGAGCGCAGAAAGCGCATCACCGCAAGACTGCGTCAGCGCCTTGAAGAGGGGATGGTGGATGAGGTAAAGTCACTCCTCGACAGCGGCATCAATGCCGATGACCTCATCTATTATGGACTGGAATACAAATATGTCACCGAATATGCCGTCGGACGCATCACCTACGAGGAGATGTTCCGCCAATTGGAGATAGCCATCCATCAGTTCGCCAAACGGCAGATGACATGGTTCAGAGGAATGGAGCGACGGGGATTCACCATACACTGGATAGATGCCATGCTCCCCCTCAGAGAAAAAGTGGAAGCCATCAAACAATACTGCAAAGAAATACAGTCATGAATGCCAACGAATCCAAATGGGGCATCGTCTTCTGCCCGAAAAGCGGTGCCTTCCGTCCACACAAGAAGTGGGAGAAAGTAGAGAAATGCCTGCGTGAGCGTGGCATCGAGTACGACCATGTGCAGAGCGAGAACTCAGGCAGCGTAGACCGATTGGTCAGAATGATGATCAACAACGGCTACAAGACATTGGTCATCGTGGGAGGTGACTCCGCGCTCAACGAGGCGGTCAACTGCCTTATGCAATTTCCCGCTGAGGTGCGCGACACGGTATCGCTTGGCGTCATCCCCAATGGACTGATGAACGACTTCGCCCATTTCTGGGGCATCGATGAGGATGATGTGGAGACCTGTGTGGATGTCATCTCAAAACAAAGGGTGAGGCGCATTGACCTCGGATGCATCCGTTATACCAATGAGAAGAAGGAAAAATGCCACCGCTATTTCTTCAACTGTCTCAGTATCGGTCTGGTGGCATCAGTCATCAGACAGCGCAGACGGGCTTGCGCTTCGTTTGGATGGCGCAAGCTGGCATTCATACCCTCCTCGCTGCTGATGATTTTCCAACGGCTGGAGTATAAGATGAAACTGCGCATCGACACCGAGGTCATCGACAGGAAGGTGATGACTGTGTGCATCGGCAACTGCCAGGGCTATGGCTTCACGCCGTCGGCAGTACCCTACAACGGACTGCTCGACGTGTCAGTGGTTTATCATCCTGAGGTTGTGCAACTTATCGAGGGTCTCTACCTGCTCTACAGCGGAAAGATTCTCAACCACCGCAGCGTACATCCCTTCCGCACACGTGAGGTGTGCGTGGAGAAGGCTGAGCGAGCCCTCGTCGGCATCGACGGTCGTGTGATGAACACACCCGTAGGCCCATTCAAGGTGGAGGTGGAACAAGAAGTGGTGAATTTCATTATTCCATAATTTTTTTGAGATTTGAGATTGGAGATTTAAACATCTCAACTCCTCTAAAATACTTTTCTCGAGAGAGGAAACGACTGATTATTTCTAAAAAAGTGGCGAATCTCATCATTTTGAGGTTGCAAATGAAATTTTGAGGGCGAATATTTGTCGCTATGGGCAAAATTTATTACCTTTGAGGCACAATGCAGCAAAATCCCCTTTGGGGGTGTGCTGCGGCAGACATTTTTAAATCTGATACGTTTTAATACCTTAATAGAACAGCTATGAGTTATCTACGATTAGAAAAAGCGCTGATGACAAACCTGCAGGAATCACTGCCCCGTGAGCTGTTGCGGACCAACCGCTCCGGTGCTTACTCTTGCTCCACCATTGTCGACTGCAACACGCGCAAGTATCACGGGCTGCTCGTGGTCCCCATCCCCGAACTGGATGATGAGAACCATGTGCTCCTGTCCTCACTCGACGTGACAGTCATACAGCATGGGGCTGAGTTCAACCTGGGGCTCCACAAGTATCAGGGCAACAACTACAGTCCCAAGGGACACAAGTACATCCGTGAGTTCGACTGCGACAAGGTGCCCACCACACTTTACAGGGTGGGTGGTGTCTTGCTCAAGAAAGAAGTCGTTTTCCAGCATTATGAAGACCGTATCCTCATCCGCTACACGCTGGAGGATGCGCATTCCGAGACCACCTTGCGCTTCAGGCCGTTCCTCGCTTTCAGAAGCGTCAGGGCATTCACCCATGAGAATTATACCGCGAGCCGAGACTACACTCCCGTCGACAACGGTATCAAGACCTGCATGTATGCCGGCTACCCCGACCTCTTCATGCAGTTCAGCAAGAAAAATGAGTTCATCTTCCAACCCGACTGGTACAGAGGCATCGAGTATCCCAAAGAGCAGGAGCGCGGATATGCCTCCAATGAGGACCTCTATGTGCCGGGCTTCTTCGAGATGAAAATCAAGAAAGGCGAAAGCATCGTCTTCTCTGGCTCCACCTCTAAGATTCGCACTTCCACACTGAAGAAACTCTTCCAGAGTGAGGTGGATGAGCGCAACCCACGCGACAACTTCTTCCACTGCTTAGTCAATGCCGCGCACCAGTTCCACAAGCGTCTTCCCAACGACGAACGCTACCTCCTCGCAGGCTACCCATGGTTCAAATGCCGTGCCCGTGACACGTTCATCTCCCTGCCGGGACTTACCCTTGGCATTGAGGAGCAGGACTACTTTGAACTGGTAATGAAGACTGCTGAGCGCGAATTGCGTGAATTCATGGAAGGCAAGCCTTTCACCGGGCATATCTATGAGATGGAACAGCCCGACGTGCCCCTTTGGGCAATATGGGCTGTACAGCAGTATGCCAAGGAGTGCGGACGTCCCAAATGCTACAAGATGTATGGCAAACTCATCGACGACATCATCGATTACATCATCAGTGGCGGTCATCCCAACCTTACCCTCGAGGAGAACGGACTGCTCCATACAGAAGGACGTGAGAAGGCTGTGACTTGGATGAACTCCACCGCCAATGGAAGACCTGTCGTGCCCCGTACAGGCTATATCGTGGAGTTCAACGCACTGTGGTACAATGCCCTGCGGTTCGCGGCATCACTCGCCACAGAAAACGGACAGCAAGAACGAGCTGACGACCTGATGAAGCGTGCCGAACTCTGCAAGGTGTCGTTTGTCAACACCTTCCTCAATGAGTATGGCTATCTCTATGACTATGTTGATGGCAACATGATGGACTGGAGCGTGCGCCCCAACATGATTTTCCCAGTTGCATTCGACTACTCGCCGTTATCACAGGACCAAAAGAAGAGCGTGCTTGACGTTTGTACACGTGAACTGCTCACTCCCAAGGGACTGCGCTCACTCTCACCGAAGAGCGGAGGCTACAACCCCATGTACGTTGGGCCGCAGACACAGCGCGACTACGCCTACCATCAAGGCACCGCATGGCCTTGGCTCGGCGGCTTCTACATGGAGGCGTGCCTCAAGCTGTACAAGCTCACACGACTGAGTTTCCTCGAGCGACAGATGGTGGGATACGAAGAGGAGATGGATTACCACTGCCTCGGCACCATCAGCGAACTCTTCGACGGCAACCCGCCGTTCCTCGGTAGAGGCGCCATGTCGTTCGCCATGAATGTGGCTGAAATTCTGCGCGCGCTCAACATGCTCGAATCATACAAATATAATAAATAAGGAGGAGACGATATATGAAAGTTTTAATGTTTGGATGGGAGTATCCTCCTCATGTGTTTGGTGGACTTGCCACCGCTAATTATGGCATCTCCGAGGGACTGCACGCCCAGGGCGACATCGACATCACCCTATGCCTGCCCAAGCCCTTCGGCGATGAGGACACCTCTGCATGCAAAATCGTCGGCATGTGTTCAGTGCCTATCGCCTACCGCGATGTGGACTACGACTATGTGAAGGGACGCATCGGCAACATCATGGACCCTGACTACTACTTTCGTCTCCGCGACCACCTCTATGCCGACTTCAACTACATGCACGTCAACGACCTCGGATGCATGGAGTTCGCCGGGGGATATCCCAAGAACCTCCATGAGGAGATCAACAACTACTCCGTCATCGCAGGCGTTGTGGCCCGCACCGAGGAGTTTGACATCATACACGCTCACGACTGGCTTACCTATCCCGCCGGCATCCATGCCAAGAGTGTCAGTGGAAAGCCACTGTGCATCCACGTACATGCCACCGACTTCGACCGCAGCCGCGGAAAGGTGAACCCCACCGTCTACTCCATAGAGAAGGACGGCATGGACAATGCCGACTGCATCATGTGTGTGTCTGAACTCACGCGGCAGACAGTCATCAACCACTACCATCAGGACCCGCGCAAGTGCTTCACCGTGCATAATGCCGTCTATCCACTCCGCCAGGAACTGCAGGACATCCCTCGACCCGACCATACGGGCAAGGACAAGGTGGTGACCTTCCTCGGACGCATCACCATGCAGAAGGGACCGGAGTATTTCGTCGAGGCCGCCAATATGGTGCTGCACCGCACGCGCAACGTGCGTTTCTGTATGGCAGGCTCGGGCGACATGATGGATGCGATGATACAACTCGCTGCTGAGCGGGGCATCGCCGACAGGTTCCACTTCCCAGGATTCATGCGCGGAAAACAGGTGTATGAGTGCCTCAAGGACTCAGATGTCTATGTCATGCCATCCGTGAGTGAGCCATTCGGCATCTCACCCCTCGAGGCCATGCAGTGCGGCACGCCGTCCATCATCTCATGGCAGAGCGGATGCGCCGAGATTCTGCACAACTGCATCAAAGTCGATTACTGGGACATCCACGCGCTTGCCGATGCCATCTACTCCATCTGCCACAACGACAGCCTCTTCCACTACCTCCAGGACGAGGGCAAGCGTGAGGTTGACCAGATTACCTGGGAGAAAGTGGGAGCATGGATCAAGGAATTATATATCCGAACCCTTAATAAGTAACTTTAAACACACGAGATAATGAAAACAATTTGCTTATATTTTGAGATTCATCAGATTGTCCATCTCAAACGCTACCGTTTCTTCGATATCGGTACCGACCATTACTACTATGATGACTATGAGAACGAGCGCTCCATCACCGATATCGCCAACCGCTCGTATATGCCAGCGCTCAATGCAATCGAGGAGATGATTGCACAGCACGGCGATTACTTCAAGGTGGCGTTCTCACTCTCCGGCACAGGCATCGAGCAGCTCGAGTTCCATGCCCCGCAAGTGCTTGCCAAACTGCAGAAGCTCAATGAGACAGGTTGCGTAGAGTTCCTCGCAGAGCCCTATTCCCACGGTTTGGCAGCTCTCGCCAACGAGGCTTCGTTTGAGCGTGACGTGAAGAAACAATGTGTGAAAATCAAGGAGTACTTCGGCCAAGAACCGAAGGTGCTGCGCAACTCATCGCTCATCTACAGCGACGACATCGGCGGACAGGCTGCCGCCATGGGCTTCAAGGGAATGCTCACCGAAGGTGCGCGCCACGTGCTCGGTTGGAAGTCACCGCACTATGTCTATAACTGCGCCATCGCACCCAACCTGAAGTTGCTGCTCCGCGACGTAGTCCTGAGCGACGATATCTCGCTGCGCTTCAGCAACAGCGATTGGGAGGGTTATCCTCTGTTTGCTGACAACTATGTGAAGCGTATCTCTGAATTCCCCGAGGAGGAGCAGGTCATCAATATCTTCATGGAACTCTCCGCGCTGGGCATCGCACAGCCGCTGTCGTCAAACATCCTCGAGTTCCTCAAAGCTATCCCCGCCTGTGCCAAGGAAAAGGGCATCACCTTCTCGACACCGACCGAAATCTGCATGAAGATGAAGAGCGTGGGCAACCTCGACGTGCCCGACACCCTCTCTTGGGTGGACGAGGAGCGCGACGTGAGCTGCTGGTTGGGTAACCCGATGCAGCGTGAGGCATTCAACAAGCTCTACAGCATCGCCGACCGCTTGCGCATTGCCGACGACCCGCGCCTGCTGCAAGACTGGGACTACCTCCAGGCTTCCAACAATTTCCGCTTCATGACCACCAAGCCATCCAACGTGGGTCTCGACCGTGGCATCTACAGCACACCGTTTGATGCGTTCACCAACTATATGAACATTCTTGGCGATTTCATCAACCGTGTCAATGCTCTATATCCCGAGACCATCGAAAACGATGAGTTGGATGCTCTCCTCACCACCATCAAGAACCAGGGTGATGAGATTGAGAAGAAGGCCAAGGAGATTACCCGTCTGCAAGCCAAGATTGACAAGATGCAGAAGGAGGAAGACAAGTTGAAGGCAAAACTCGAAAAGGCTACCGGTGAAGCTCCTGCCAAGAAACCCAAGGCAGCCGCCAAGAAG
>JAGCXX010000205.1 GCA_017961115.1 Prevotella sp.
GTATGGAGCAACACATCAAGAACCTCCAGATTGCACTTGGTCAACGCATCGATGCACAGGAGTGGGTGAGCGAATCCACCAAGAAGGCAGCCCATGAGAAATTGGATTCCTTCTATGTGAAAGTGGGCTATCCGAACAAGTGGCGCGACTACTCAAAGATGAACATTGATCCGGCAAAGACACTCTATGAGAATATGAAGGAGGTGTCAAAGTGGTCACATGCCGACATGCTCAGCCGCAAGTGGAAGAAACCGGTTGACCGTGACGAATGGTATATGGATCCGCAAACGGTGAATGCCTACTACAACCCCACCACCAACGAAATCTGTTTCCCTGCAGGCATTCTGCAATATCCGTTCTTCGACATGACTGCCGACGATGCCTTTAACTATGGTGCCATCGGTGTGGTCATCGGACATGAGATGACACACGGCTTCGACGACCAAGGTCGCCACTACGACAAGGACGGAAACATGACCGACTGGTGGACGGAGAACGACGGCAAGATGTTTGCCGAGCGGGCAGACAAATATGCCGACTTCTTCTCAGCCATCAAGGTGCTGCCCGACCTCAATGCCAACGGCAAACTCACCCTCGGTGAGAACCTCGCCGACCATGGCGGCCTTCAGGTGGCTTTCTACGCCTTGAAGAATGCAATGCGCAACAACCCCATTGGCACTGTTGACGGCTTTACTCCCGAGCAGCGTTTCTTCATCGCTTATGCCGGTGTATGGGCAAACAACATCACTGAGGCTGAGATTCGCAACCGCACCAAGAGCGACCCGCACTCATTGGGCAAGTTCCGTGTCAATGGCGCCCTGCCGCATATCGATATGTGGTACGACGCATTCGGCATCCAGCCGAGCGACAAGATGTTCGTGCCCAAGGAGCAGCGCCTCAGCCTTTGGTAAAGTCTAAACTCCTGAAATAGATGAAGGATGAAGGTTTTGAATAGATGAAGGATGAAAACGGATGAAGGATGAAAGATGAAAGATGAAGGATGAAGGTTTGATACCCCGTTCATCGGGATTTTAATCCATCCGTTCATCGGGATTTGTAATCCCGATGCCAAAAAAATAGGGATTTGCAATCCCATGACAAGTCAGTCATATGTCTAAACTCCCAGACTCCTAAACTCCCAGACTCCTAAACTCCTTGCAAGAAAATCATATGTCTAAACTCCCAGACTCCTAAACTCCTAAACTCCCCAAAAACCATTTGTCTAAACTCCTAAACTCCCCAAACTTCAAAACTCCTAAAAAGAATGCCTTTACGAATTCCCGACCGACTGCCGGCCATTGAACTGCTCAAGCATGAGAACATCTTCGTGATGGACGACACCCGTGCGCATACACAGGACATCCGTCCGTTGCGCATCGTCATCCTCAATCTCATGCCGCTGAAGATTACAACGGAGACCGACCTCGTCAGGTTGCTCTCCAATACTCCGCTTCAGTTGGAGTTGTTCTTCATGAAACTCAAGAGCCATACTCCCAAGAACACACCCATCGAGCACATGATGATGTTCTACAAGGATTTTGAAATCCTCCGCAAGCAGAAGTTCGACGGAATGATTATCACCGGGGCACCCGTGGAGCAGTTGAATTTTGAGGATGTGACTTATTGGAAGGAGATGACCGACATCATGGACTGGGCGAGGACCAACGTCACCAGTACGCTGTTCATCTGCTGGGCGGCTCAGGCAGGACTATACTACTACTATGGTGTGCCGAAATATCCGCTCGAGCGCAAGAAGTTCGGCATCTTCAAACAATACCCGGTGGATACGCGGCTGCCCATCTTCCGAGGTTTTGATGAAGTGTTCAACATGCCGCACAGCCGGCATTCGGAGATACGCCGCGACGACATTCTCCGCGACCCCCGCCTGCAGATTATAGCAGAGTCGCCTGAGAGTGGTGTGAGCATCGTCATGGCAAGGGGTGGCAGGGAGTTCTACATCACGGGACATATGGAGTATGCCCCCGATACGCTCGACAAGGAGTATCGTCGTGACAGGGATGTGCGCGATGATGTGGACGTGCCGATTGACTATTACGCCGATGACAATCCCGACAAGGGACCTCACGTCACTTGGAGGGCACATGCCAACCTGTTCTATAGCAACTGGATTAACTATTACGTCTATCAGGAGACACCTTATAACATTGAGGATATCCGATGACAGCGCTTGAACTGCTCGCACCTGCCCGCAACCTTGCGTGTGGGATGGCGGCCATCGACCATGGCGCCGATGCCGTCTATATCGGTGCGCCGCAGTATGGCGCCCGTGCGGCTGCGGGCAACACCCTCGACGACATCAGGGTGCTGTGTGACCATGCCCACCGCTTTCTCGCCAAGGTCTATGTGACGGTCAACACCATCGTCTATGACCATGAGTTGGAAGAGGTTGGCGCATTGGTCGACCAACTCGCCGCAATGGGCGTGGATGCCATCCTCGTGCAGGACATGGCACTCGTGCAGATGGTGGCGAAGCGCAAGCAGTCGGCGGGGTGGGGGATGGCACTCCATGCCAGCACCCAGACCGACAACCGCACGGCGGAGCGGGTGGCTTGGTTGCGCAGCCTGGGATTCTCGAGGGTGGTTCTCGCCCGTGAACTCTCTGTACGCGAGATGGCCGACATCCACCGCCAGGTGCCCGACGTCGAGTTGGAGGCTTTTGTCCATGGCGCGCTTTGCGTGAGTTACTCAGGGGTGTGCTACGCCTCCCAATATTGTTTTGGCCGCAGTGCCAACCGTGGTGAGTGCGCGCAGTTCTGCCGGCTGAGGTTCGACCTCACCGATGCTGCTGGCCAGCGTGTGGATAGTCCCCGCTATTGGCTTTCTCTTCGTGATATGTGCCGCATCGACCATCTTTCGGAGATGGCGGTGGCAGGCATCACTTCATTCAAGATAGAGGGGCGTCTCAAGGATGAGGCATATGTGAAGAATGTGGTGGCAGCCTACAGCCAGCAGTTGGACAAGGTTGTTGCCGCATCTGATGGCACCTTCTGCCGTGCATCGCTGGGCAAGGTATCCCTCACCTTCGCTCCCGACTTGCACAAGACGTTCAATCGTGGTTTCACTGGCTATTTCATCGACGGCAAGGATGATGACATCGCCTCGCCCGACACGCCCAAGGCATTGGGAGAATATGTGGGGAAGGTGAAGGAGGTGAGGCGCGACTCATTCAATGTGGCAGGAGTGGCTTCGTTTGCCAACGGCGACGGTCTCTGCTTCTTCGACCGCAATAGGACACTCTGCGGATTCCGGGTCAATCGTGCCGAGGGCAACCGCATCTATCCTCAGAAAATGCCTCCGCAGTTGCGTCCTGGCATGGCGCTCTACCGCAATACGGATGCCGTGTTCGACAAAGCCCTCGCACGGCAGAGTGCTGTGCGGAGGATTCCTGTCACGATGCATGTCATGGTGGCTGACGATGGCCTTTGTTTAGAGGCAGAGGTGCTTGGCACAGACATCAAGGCGGCGGTGAAGCAGTCGATAGAGTTTCAGGAGGCACGCCAGCCGCAGGAGGCGAACATTCGGCAGCAACTGTCGCGTTTGGGTAACACCATCTATGAGGCCTCAGAGGTGATAATCGATAGTGAGGTGAAAGGTCTCTTCGTGCCGTCGAGTGTGCTCGCCGACATGCGCCACCAGGCCGTGGATGCCCTCGACCAATCATTCTTTGCCTTGTCCGACCCGTCCGACCCGTCCGACCCGTCCGACCAGTCCGACTTGTCCGACCAGTCTGACCCGTCCGACTTGTCTGACTTGTCCGACTTGTCCGACTTGTCAGTGCCATCAGTCCAGGCCGCTCCTCCTATGCCGTCGGTCTATACCCGTTATTCCTATCTCTACAATGTGGCTAACGAGGTGGCGCGGCAGTTTTATGCCGACCATGGGCTGCCCAATGTGGGAAAGGCATTTGAGTTGGGCAACACCCATCCCGATAAGGGCAGGAGAGAGCCATTGCTCATGCAGTGCCGCCACTGCATCCGCCGATTGCTCGGCTATTGCACCAAGGAAAGGAAGGCGATGCCATGGCGCGAGCCCCTCTCATTGGTGCTTCCCGATGGCAGGCACTTCCGTTTGGAGTTTGATTGTCGTCATTGTCAAATGCTCGTCTATGCAGAAAACTAAGTTGATAATGCCGCTGTTGCTGTTGGCGGCGCTGTTGCTCTCCTCTTGCTACCGCAAACCTGTGGTGGCAACTCCTCCTGTGGAGTTCACCGACCGGCAGCTCGACTCCATCAGTTTTGCGCGCACCCATCACTATTCGCAAAACTACAATTTCATTGTCGATGCCGATTCCATGGTGCTCACCCAGCAGATGCCGGAGGAAGCCGTGAGCCAGTTGCCTACCGACTCGTTTGCCGTCAAGCACAACGAGCGCCTTGCCGTTGCCGACATCCGCATCATGCCCATGGACTCCGTCGACTCCGTATGGGTGCAGTTGGCGCATGAGCAAGGGCGGTTTGGGTGGATTCACGAGAGTGATATGCTCCGTGCAGTGGTACCCGACGAACCCGTTTCGCAGTTCATCTCTTTCTTCTCCGACGTGCATCTGCTCATATTCCTTGTCGTCTTCGTCATCGTGCTCTTTGCCTACGGCATGCGCAAGTTGCTGAGGCGCAATGCCTATATTGTTCATTTCAACGATATCGCCACCTTCTATCCCACCTTGCTTGCTGTGGTGGTGGCTATCTCGGCAACGCTTTATTCCAGTGTGCAGTTGTTTGATGCTGATGCATGGCAGGAGTTCTATTTCCATCCCTCGCTCAACCCCTTCTCACAGAAAGGTCTGCTGCGGTTGTTCCTCGCCTCGGTATGGGCGATGCTCATCGTCGCCATCGCCGCTGTCGATGATGTCTTACGTCACCTGTCTTTTGCCGACGCCGTCCCCTATCTGCTGGGTTTGGCAGGTGTCTGTGCGGTATGTTATGTGGTTTTCACCATCTCCACGATGTATTATGTGGGTTATGCGCTGCTCCTCGCCTATGTCGGTTTTGCCTTGTGGCGGTATTTTACCTATACCAAAAGCGACTATATCTGTGGCAACTGCGGCAAGCAAATCAAGAAAAAGGGCCGTTGCCCCCATTGTGGAGCCATCAATGAGTAGAATAGTTAGCTGATGTCCAGTTTTTACATCTGAGATTCCGATGCGAAATGATTTTTCAGCAAAAATGTTAAATAGTGAAGGCTCAAGCAGTCTTTTTGCTTTTTTCTTATCTATTAAAGAAAAACAATCACTTTTTGGCAACTAACAAATAATAATCGTTATGATGAAAAAGATTGCATTTTTGGCATTGTCCATCTTCATGTTTTCAGGAGCGTCAGCCCATGAGGCAGAACCAAAGGCAATTACATTGACTGATGCCGAGCGAACGTTGGTGGAGCAAAACAGCGACTTCGCCTTCAACCTGTTCCGCAAGACGCGCAACACGGAGAACCACGTCATCTCGCCACTAAGCATCACCTACGCCCTCGGGATGCTCAACAATGGTGCCGACGGCATTACGCGTGAAGAGGTATGCCAGGTGTTGTCCGGCGGACGGCAAGAGGGGTATGCCGACGTGGCCACGATGAATGCCTTCTGCAAGAAGATGCTCACGGAAAGCGCCCTGCTCGATGAGGACACACGCATGGCCATTGCCAACAACATCTATTTCAATGGCAATAGGAAGGATCTTTCACTGAAAACGGCATTCAAAGAGGCGGCAGCAACCTACTATGAAGCCACGCCATCCGTCCTCAGCTTCAGTGACCCGACTACACTCGGTGTCATCAACCAATGGGTTGCTGACAAGACCGACGGCATGATAACCGACTTGTTGAAACCAGAGGACATGCAAGACTACAATCTGGTGAGTTTCCTGCTAAACGCCATCTGCTTTAAGGGCGCATGGGTCAATCCATTCGAAGAAAGGCAAACTCAGAATGCGTATTTCGACAACATGCGGCGCACCGCCATGATGATGAGCCAGGTAAATGAGTTCCGTTACGCAAGGACCGACCTTTATCAGTCTGTCATCCTGCCCTACGGCAACGGCTCCTACCAGATGACGCTTTTCCTGCCTAATTACGGAAAGACGCTTGACGACTTGTTGGAAGCCATGAACGGCACGAATTGGAATGCCTCCGAGTACCAAAACTATATGGTGCGTTTGAGCATGCCTCGCATAGAGACAGACACCAACCAGGACTTGAATGAGATAATGGCTTCGCTGGGCATGCAGAATGCTTTCATGGAAAACAACGGCCACGGCTTTTGGGACTTCTGTTACTTTGGTGACAATGAGGATGAGTCCGACCAGTGCTTTATCAGTCTGATGAGACAAAAGGCTCACCTGAAGCTCGACGAGAAGGGGACAGAGGCTGCCGCTGCCACGGTCATTGGAATGGCTGACAATACAGTACCTTCCCAATATGCTGAGTTCATAGCCGACAGACCGTTCCTTTACATCATCAGCGAGCGCAGCACGGGAAGCATTTTCTTCATCGGCCAATATATGGGTGAGCCTTTGGAAAATCCCCGCCACGACATCAGACTCACCGATGAAGAACGGCAACTCGTGAAGAGCAACAATGACTTCGCCATACGCCTCTTCCGCCAGGCACGCGACGAGCGTAGCAGCATCATGTCACCGTTGAGCATCACCTATGCCTTGGGTATGATGAACAATGGTGCAGCCGGACAGACACAGCAGGAAATCAACGACGTGCTGGGCTTTGGCGAGACAGGTGCCGATGCTATCAACCAGTTCTGCCGCAAGATGCTGACAGAAAGTGGTCAACTGGACAAAGAGACCAGGGTTGATATCGCCAATACGATTTTTGTGAACAACCACTGGGGCTACGAACTGAAAGAACCGTTTATTCAGAAAGCCAACGAATACTACGACGCACAGCCAGAAACACGCGATTTCTACGATGGTATTACTTGCGATGTCATCAACCAATGGGGCAGTGACCATACGGAAGGCATGATCAAGGAGATACTCTCCAAGGATGGATTTAACCAAGATGCCGTAAGCTACCTGCTGAATGCCCTTTACTTCAAAGGGACTTGGGTGACGAAGTTTGATCCTAACAACACGAAAGAAGAGTCTTTCAATGGTGGCGCAATAGTGCCCATGATGCATATCCCATGTGTCATGGGAGGAGCAGAGTTTGATTATACCAGCAACGACCTGTATCAGGCCATCAAACTGCCCTATGGCAACGAAGCCTATTTGATGACTGTTATCCTGCCGCAAGAGGACAAGACCATAGAAGACGTACTCGACCAGATGGATGGACAAAATTGGCAATTCCACGGGCGTGGCACGATAGTGGACCTGAAACTGCCACGTTTCGAGACCGAGGCCTCCATTGACCTGAAGCCCGTCATGTCAGCATTAGGCATGCCCACTGCCTTCAATCCTGACTTTGCCGACTTCTCCGATTTCTGTAACGTTCCGACCTATATAGGCTTGATGAAACAAGTGGCCAAGATTAACGTCAATGAAGAAGGCACCGAGGCTGCTGCCGTCACTATTATAGAAATTACTACGGGCATGCCGGACATTGCGGATTTCCACGCCACACGCCCGTTTATTTACATCATCAGCGAGCGTAGCACGGGTATCATCTTCTTCATCGGACAATATATGGGAGATATCACGATGGGCATGCCTCAAGTAGAATGCAATACAAAGACCGTGGAGAATCCTGCCATATACGACCTGCAAGGTCGCAAGGTCAGTACGGACCAATCTTTCAGTTTGAAGAAGGGCATTTACATAGTCAATGGAAAAAAGGTCATTGTAAAATGAGTATAGACTAATTGAAAAGGTTCTTATTTATCAGCATATGTGCCGTGGTCTTCTGTTGCGCTGTCAGCGCACAGGAGTCCACGGGGCGTGTTCATGCCGTCATCATCAACGGCGGTATGAACAAGCTGATGAACCACGAGCGCTATTGGAACGATTGTGCCTTTCTCTACCGCACACTACGTGAGGACTTGCATTTCTCAAAACAAGACATCACTCTGCTGATGAGCGACGGTGGTGAGCCAGGCCGCGACATGCTCCTTGCCGACGGCAGTGGGTTTGCCACGTCTCCTGCCGACCTCGATGGTGATGGGGAGCGTGACGTGTGGCTGCCTGCCACATTGGAGCAGGTGGAGGCCTCACTCACCGAGTTGGCGGCGAGTCTTACCTCCAACGACCGTCTTTTTCTCTTCATGATAGACCATGGCGATTTCGACAACAGCATGCAACTGTCGTATGCCTGGATGTGGGGTGGCGGGCGGCTTTATGCCACTCATCTGGCCAAGCTGCTCGATGCGTTCCATGTAGAGTCAATGAGTTTGTGTCTGGGATTATGTCATTCAGGAGGCTTCAATGATGAGTTGCGTCGCGAGAATCGTGTCATAGCCACCAGTTGTGCAGAAAGTGAGGAATCATGGGCTTGTTCTGACAGACCTTACGATGAGTTCGTCTTCCATTGGACCTGCGCTGTGGCTGGTCACGACCCCGAGGGCAATCTTGTCTGCGCCGATACCGATGGTGACGGATACATTTCCATGGCTGAGGCGTTCGACTATGCCAGTCAGCACGACCTGCAGGAGGAGACTCCGCAGTACAGCTCCACGCCAACGTCACTGGGTGAGTTTTGGTCCTTACAGCAGAAGCCGAAAAGCGGAATATACGAAAGGAGAAACGAAAACGGCATGTCGCCCATCCGCAAATACTATGACTTGCAAGGCCGGGAAATCCCCGAACCGTCTGTCATGGAAGGAAAATACATAAAAAAGCTTAATGCGAAGCAGTATTCCGGGCATTCGCCTATCATAATAATAAAACCATGAAGGAGATGGAAAAAATAAAGACTATCATAGCAGTGATGATGGCTTGTCTGGCTTTCATATCACATGCACAATCTGTAGAACCAACCTGTTGGACGACAAAAGGTGAGCAGATGAAGTTGCCCATTGAGGATGCCATTCTGGAGATACCCGACAGCATAGCCGCCATCGATTTGTGCGGCGTCGAAGCAGTTACCTTGGACTGTTCATCGGCCAACCCCAACTGCCTCTACTACATTGACGGGGCAACATCTGTGGAAGGCCTGCCCAATGCGAATGTCGTGTGTGAGGGTATCTGTGATGGGCTTTTGCTCACCGACCAAGCCTGTTTCTACTGTCCCATGTCCTTTTTTGCTACTGATGCCATGTTGCGATTCACACCTCGGTTTGACGATGAACATGAAGAAAACGATTTCAGCCAACTCTGCCATGAGACGATCATATTACCCTTTGATACAGATTTTGTAATTCCTGAAAATGTCAACGGACCCATGCCTGATGGATGGCTTCAGATGGCCACTTATGACGGATATGAATTCGATAAGCTTGTATTCTCCAGGTCATACGATAATTGTCCGAAGGCCAACATACCATATCTGGTGTCATTCGCATACGGTGCATACGGCACACAAATCCTTTTCTGCGGACAGGACAAGAATGTGGAGGAGACAAAAACCACCATTGAAGGTGAAGAATTTTATCGTTTCACAGGAACCACCATGTCAAAGGAAGAGGAATCAGGCTATTTCCGCTATCACAGGGGGCAAGAACCATATTTCATCTACAATGGTGATAGAATGCTGATGGAGCCTTTCAGATGTTTCATACAATTGGAAAAATTGGATATAACTGATAATGAACTCTCATTTGGACAAATACTGAATTATTTTGTTTTTGAACAAGCAAGCACTGGAATTGACACCCGCATCAATAATCATTCAAACAAGGTTTGTTATGACTTGATAGGAAGACAATTGCCTAACGGCAACAGAAACAAGGGAATCTATATAATAGGAGGTGTCAAAGTCATACAATGAAGTTTTTAGGAGAGGTCTCGGAAGAGTAGATTTTACGGTATGAAGGAGTTGATACTGCGTTGCCAGCAAGGAGATAGAGAGTCCATGGGACAACTCTACCTTGCCATGCACGACGAACTGTTGGCCCAATGCCGTAAATATGCTGTCAACGACAGCATCGCCGAAGATTTGCTTCATGATGCTTTTCTGCTCATCTTCAGCAATATTGACCAGTTGCGCTCACCAGAGAAGGGCGTGAGGTGGATGCACAAAGTTGCAAAAAACGTATGTCTGGTTTATGTACAGCATCAGCAAAACCATCCATTGGTTTCCATTGATGAAATACATGAGACGGCGGAAAGCACAGGACTAGACATGCCGCTCACCTATGATGACATTTTGAGGGCCATCGAGCAACTGCCACGTGGTTACCGTCAGGTTTTCCGACTGTCTGTTCTTGAGGGTATGACACACCAACAGATAGCTAAACTATTGGGCATTGAGCCACACACATCGTCATCACAACTTCTTCGGGCAAAGCGACAACTGCGCCAGATGTTGCAGGTGCTGATGCTTTTCTTTTTGGCTGCTATCCCATTCGTAGGCTATTATTTCTGGTCATTGCAAAACGGCAATCATGATGTGGCAGAGGTTGAATCCACAACAATTGGAACGCAAGAAGCAGATACACAAGAGCTTATCAGCGAGCCGAGCGACCAGGTTCAAGTTGAGACAGCACATTCGGAAGATGCAAATATGAAGGTATCGAAATCATTACCGAACTTGGCTGCCGACCAAATTACCATCAGTGAGCCCAAAATTGAAATAGCAGACAGCATCAAAGCAGAGGGAGTGGAGAAGGCTGACAATTATATGGCTGTGGCAGAAAAGCCTCTGTCAGCAGAAGATACTGTGGAGACCGAAAAACAGCCAACACCAACCTTGGAGATGCTTATCCCTGGGATTATACAGAAAACAGAGAAAGACAACAACCTCTTCCTGTCGCTTGCCTACAGCGGGCTTTCTAATGGCACAGCCCGTTCATTGCCTTATGGGGCCGAAGGCGCGAACGGTGATATTGACACTGTGGTTCACCATCGTTTGCCGATGACAATAGCACTGAATGGTCGCTATAGCCCGAAGGCACGTTGGTGGCTTGATGGTGGTATTAGATATACTCTGCTCTCCTCGGAAATGCGTGTGGGCAACACATACTTGTATATGGAGCAGCAACAGCGTGTACGCTACCTGGGGCTCTCACTCGGAGTGGGTTATGAATTCTGGCGCAGTCGCCATTGGGGACTTTATTCCACCGCATCGGTCGTTTACGAGTTACCCTTGCGCAGTACCTTGGAGACATCTTACTGGCAAGGTGGAAGGTTGATTGATACTGAAAACGTCCGTCTCAACCCACATGTGCAATGGTCGATAGGTGCTGGTCTGGGGTTGCAATATGACATCACACCAGCCATCGGATTGTTTGCTGAGCCAAGCCTGCAATACTATTTCCACAATGGTGACGGGATAAAGACATGGCGCACAGCCCATCCATTTACTCCCATGCTGCCCTTTGGAATAAGAATCTCATTTTAGTGTCAGACGTGCGGTGGGCAAGTTCTTGGCGGATACGGCCAGAGTGAACTTTCCTTTTCTGCCATTGCTGTGGACAACAGCGAGGGCACGGCCGTGCCAGGTGCGGTGGGTAGCATCGAAATAGGGGTCCTCGTCCTTGATGTCGGCGTTGCCTGCGGCGAGGAGGGTGCCGTTGTCGCTGACGGTGAATGTCAGTTCGGTGTCGGCGGTGGGCACGACGCGGCCCTGGGCATCTACAATCTCCACAGTGACGAAGGTGAGCGAACGGCTGTCACGGTCGGCGGTCAGACGGATGGAGGCTGGTGCTCCGGCGGTCTGTAACTCTGTACGCTCGCTGCCGGCTTCTGCACGCAGTGTGCCAGGTTGGTAGGGCAGTGTGAAGGTGGCTTTCATCTCCTTGGTGGCTTGCTCTGCTATGAGTTGGTCGTTCAGATAAAGAGACACCTTCGGCTGTCGGGAGTATACTTCCACCTCAATGGGCTTGCCCTCCCATCCCGGCCAGGTCCAACTCTCCTGAGTGGGCCATGTGCTCCACATGGAGGTCTTCACCTTGCCAAGGTAACCGTCTGGTTCGCGAACTGCCATGCAAGTCTTGCCGCCGTTCCAGAGCATGGAGCGATAGTGGCTGATGGGCTTGCGCAGCCCCGTCAGGTCGACGTCGCCACAGTAGGCTGCATGCCAGGGATAGAGTGGGCGCTCCCATGACTCACCAGGCACGTCGCCCTCATAGTAGTATCGCCCTATGCCCGATTCTCCAAGATAGTCGAGACCTGTCCAAACGAAATCGCCAATAATGTAGGGATGCGTGAGCGTTGTCTGGTAGTTGCTCCATGCGTCACGCGGATAACTTTCTGTCTGCATCATCACACGCTGTGGTACACGCTCATGGTCGCTCTCCGCCTTGAATATCATATAGTTGTAGCCAACGATATCGTGCTCTGCGGCCAGCGGATCGTAGATGTCCCAGTCGCTGTCCCATGCGGCCAGAGCCGAGGTGACGGGACGGTTTTGCGGATCGATGGCATGGATGCGGGTGGCCATCTGATGGGCGGTCTTCACCACTTCAATCTTCTTCCGCTCGATGACCTCGTTGCCGGTGCTCCAGCAGAAGATGCTGGGATGCAGGCGGTCGCGCAGCACCATGGCATCGATGTCGCGCTGCCACCATGTGTCGATGAGGGTAGAGTAGTCATGGTCGTTCTTCTTGTCACGCCATCCATCAAATGCCTCGTCGATGACCAGCAGCCCCAGTTTGTCACACGCTTGTAGGAAAGATTCCGATGGCGGGTTGTGAGAAGTGCGCACGGCATTGAAGCCTGCCTCCTTCATCAGCCGTGCTTTGCGGAACTCGGCATCGTCGTAGGCGGCAGCTCCAAGAATGCCGTTGTCGTGGTGCAGACAGGCGCCGTTCAGTTTAATCGGCTTGCCGTTGAGCAGCAGTCCTCGTTCAGCACTATAGTCAATGGTGCGGATGCCGTAGGTGACACTGACACGGTCGCCCTCAGGGATGGTGAGTTCCGTCTCGTAGAGGTATGGGTCGTCGGGCGACCAGAGTCGGGGTTGCTCCACCTCGATGGTTCGCTGCAATGGTCGGGTACTGCCATCGGCACAGATGACTGTCGCGCTCAGTTCCACATGATGTGGGTCAGGTGTGTTGACGGCGATGCTCCAGTCGTCGATATAGGTCTTGTCGGTAGTGACGAGCCACATGTTGCGGTAGATGCCCGAACCGGAGTACCAACGGCAGTTTTTCTGCTGTGAGTTGTCGACGCTCACCACGATCTCATTGTTCCCTGAACAGATAAATGGCGTGGCATCTACCCAGAATGACGAGTAACCATAGGGCCAGCCGCCTGCCTCATGACCATTGACATAGACGCGTGAGTTCATATAGACACCCTCGAAATAGAGGCGCACCTTCTTGCCTTCATAGGCTTTGCCCAGCGTCAGCGTACGTCGGTACCAGCCTTTTCCCGTAGGCAGGTAACCGCCCTCGTTGCCTGCAGGTGCCTTGGCGTCGAAGCGGTGGCGGATGCTCCAGTCATGGGGCAGTGTCACGGCTTGTGCCTTGGTGAAGTCACTGTCGTTCTCTGCAAACTGCCATTCTGTGTTCAGCAGTTGTTTGCGCTGGATGGGAGCCTCCTTGGCAGTTGTGGCCTCGGCCATTGTCAGCAGCATTGCTGTCATCAGCATCGTGGTTGTCATTCGAAGGATATTCATAGTTTTTCCTTTTATTTCGCTGTTTTACAGTATTTCCCTCGCTATCCAGGCACAAGCCTCTGCATCGGCGAGGGCATGGTGATGATTTTCCAAATAGAAGCCACAGGCGGCAGCAACAGTCTGAAGTTGGTGGTTCGCCAGATAGGGTAGCACTCGCCGTGAGGCGTAGAGGGTGTCGTAGAACTCGTAGTCGGGATAGTCCATCTGATAGACACGGAAAACGGCTTTCAGACATCTCTCGTCAAAGGGCTTGTTGTGTGCAACAAGTGGCAGACCTTCAATCAGCGGTTCAATTTGCGCCCATACCTTGGGGAATACGGGGGCTTCCTCCGTATCCTTACGTGTCAGGCCATGCACTCTTGAACACCAGTAGCTGTAATAGTTTGGCTCCGGCTGAATGAGGGAATAGAACGAATCCACAAACTCATCATCACGTACAATGACGACGCCCACGGAACAAACCGAACTGAGTTCATTGTTGGCCGTCTCAAAGTCTATTGCTGCAAAGTCTTTCATTGTTGTCGTATGGTTTGTGCAATCTCGTCCTTACATCTGGAAGCTTTCTTTTCATATTCTCCCACAAAATTAAGTATAAAAAACTATCCCGACAATAAAATCTATGTTTTTTCGACCCGTTCATCACCCGTTCATCGGGATTTGCAATCCCGATGCCTTAATAATAGGGATTTGCAATCCCATGACAAGAAAATCATATGTCTAAACTCCTAATCTCCTAGACTCCTAAACTCCTAAAATGGATGAAGGATGAAGGTTTTGAAAGGATGAAGGATGAAAGATGAAGGATGAAGGTTTGATACCACGTTAGTAATTATATGTCTAGACTCCCAAACTCCTTACAAGAAAATCATATGTCTAAACTCCCAAACTCCTAGACTCCTAAACTCCTCAATAAATCTCCTAAACTCCCCAAAAATCTCCTAAACTCCTATAAATCTCCCCAAATGCGACATCTTTTGAGGACCTGACGCAGATTTGTCGCAAATGAGGCGGTGTGTCGCAACGAATGAGAGAGAAAAACAAGAAAAATGATTCGAGGTGGGGAAAAACGGGTGTATATTTGCATTGTCAAAAGCAAAAAAAGTTTCATAGGTTAGATATTTAGGTTGATAGATAGTTTGGTTTTTAGTTATTAGGTTTAGTTAGTAAAAAGGATTTGATAGATAGTTAAGTTTTGGTTGAAAAGTAAAAGAAAGGAGGATGAATCATAGAGATGATCAGTGAGAATGTAATTCTTCAAAAGGGGCGGGAACCAGTTTCCTTGCCCCTTCTCCTTTTTTATTGTTTTATTTTTCCCCTGATAGGCAGATAATTCCGATTTTTTTATCTAAATTTGCAAAACCGTTTGCAAAAACAATTCAAAAAATAGTATCCATGAGAAAGTTACTGCTTCTTTTCGCTTGTCTGGCCATGGCAGTTATGTCGCCCGCCCAGACCACTGAGACTGTTGCCAGCGACGGCACCCACTGCCGCGTGAGTTTCTATTCGCCCAACATCGTGAGGGTGACCAAATGGGCCGCCACTGCCGCCGAACCGCAGGCGAAGAGCCTCGTGGTGACGATGCAGCCGCAGAGCGGTCTGAACATCACCAAGAAAGAGGCGGGAAAGACCATCACGATGACCTCCAACCAACTCTCCGTGGTCATCGACCGCACCACAGGCAACATACGCTTTGCCCATGCGGGGAAGAACCTCCTTCGGGAGAAGGCACATGCCTTTGATATGCGCACCGAGGGTCCCGACAAGGGAGCCTACCGCGTGACGCAGACCTACCTGCTCGACAAGGATGAGCCTATCTACGGACTGGGAACGCTGCAGGACGGAAAGCTCAACCGCCGGGGGACGGAGCGTAAGTTCTTGGAGCAGAGCAATCTCGAGGACTTCCAGTATGTGATACAGTCGCTGAAAGGGTGGGGCATCTTTTGGGACAACTACTCCCGCGCCGACTTCATCGACAACGCCTCGGGCATGACCTTCTCGGCAGAGGTGGGCGACGCCCTCGACTACTACTTCATGTATGGCGGCAGTGCCGACGGTGTCAATGCGCAGATGCGCGCCCTCTCAGGAGAGGTGCCCATGTTCCCCCTCTGGACTTTCGGCTACTGGCAGTGCAAGGAGCGCTACAAGTCGACCCGGGAGGTGCTCGACGTGGTGAGGTGGCACCGTGACAACCAGGTGCCCATCGACGGCATCATACAGGACTGGCAGTACTGGGGCAGCAACTATACGTGGAACGCCATGGACTTTCTTGATGAGAACTATGCCGACGGACCGCAGATGGTGAAGCGCGTACACGACATGAACGCCCATCTCATGATCAGTATCTGGGCGAGTTTTGGCATGCACACCAAACCATACAGACAGTTGGACGAGAAGGGACTGCTCTTCCCCTTCAAGACCTGGCCACAGAGCGGACTGACCCTCTGGCCACCAAGGCAGGATTATCCGTCGCCCGTAAGAATCTACGATGCCTTCAGTCAGGATGCGAGAGACATCTATTGGAACAACCTGAAGACGCTCTACAATTACGGCTGTGATGCCTGGTGGATGGACTCCACCGACCCCGATTTCTTCAACCCCACCGAGAGCGACTACGACCATATGTCGACGATGGGCACCTGGCGCAAGATGCGCAATGCCTTCCCGTTGTGCACCGTGAGTGGCGTGTACGAGGGACAGCGGGCGACAGGGAGCGACAAGCGCGTGTTCATCATGACACGCTCGGCGTTCGCCGGACAGCAGCGCTATGGCTCCGGTCTGTGGAGCGGCGACGTGGCATCGTCGTGGGACATGCTGCGCAAACAGATACCTGCGGGACTCAACTACACCATGACCGGATGCCCCAACTTCAACACCGACATCGGAGGCTTCTTCTGCGGTTCCTACAACACCAAGGGCGGTGGCAGCGCACCACGCAACAAGCAGTATCAGGAACTCTATGTGCGGTGGATGCAGTATGGCTTCTTCTGTCCCGTGTTCCGCAGCCATGGTGCCGACGCTCCGCGCGAAATCTATCAGTTTGGCAAGAAGGGCGAACCTATCTTCGATGCCATCGAGGCTCAGATACGGCTCCGCTACCAGTTTATCCCCTATCTCTACAGCACCGCATGGCAGGTGACGAGCAACAACGACAGTTATATGCGTGCGCTTATCTATGACTTCCCCGGCGACCGCCGCGTGTGGGACATGCCCGATGAGTTCATGTTCGGCCGCAGCATCCTCGCCACCCCCATCACCTCCCCGCAGTACACCCAGGAGAAAGTGATGAGAGAGGACGCCATGTCGGGATGGGACCGCAAGGAGGCCAAGTTTGAAGGTCCTGCCAACGTTGATTTCACGGCGAAGAAAACGGCTGTGAAATACCTGCCCAAAGGTGCCGACTGGTATGACTACTATACCGAGCAGCGCTACAAAGGCGGTCAGGACGTGACGATAGAGACCTCCATCGACCGTGTGCCCATGTTTGTAAAGGCGGGCAGCATCCTGCCTCTCGCCCCCGTGATGCAGTATGCCGCAGAGCGGAAGTGGGACATGCTCGACATCGTGGTCTATCCTGGTGCCGACGCCTCTTTCACTCTCTACGAGGATGAGGGCGACAACTACAACTATGAGAAGGGAGCCTATGCCACCATCACCATGCGGTGGGACAACGCCCGTCGCACATTGGTCTTTGAGTCACGCAAGGGACAGTTCCCGGGCATGCTTACCCAAAGGCAGTTCCGCATCCGCCTCGTCGGTCAAGCCGATGCCAAGACCGTCAGCTACCAAGGCAGTGAGGTGAGCGTGAAGTTGTAACGCGCCAAATGAGGACAAAATCAAATAAATCTTATTTAACAGACAAAAAATAACGGTATTTGCGCATTATTTCGTAAATTTGCACCCAATAGCCATTTTTGATGGCGATGTAGGACTAATAGAATAGGCAAACAGACGATATGATGAGAAAAATGCTCGCCATCTTGCTGGTGGCAGTTCTGGCAATTGTGGTGGTGTGGATAGGAAGGGGACATTCCCATGAGGCAGGCGATGCCGAGCACTTCCTCCCCGCCGACACCGTTACCGTCAGGACTGCTAAACCCGTGGTGAAAATCTACATGGAGAACTCGGGCAGCATGAACGGCTACGTGACCACCAACTCACAGTTCAAGAACGCCCTCGGGCATCTCATCACCAAGGCCGACGGCTTCTACAGCGGCACGTCGCTCGACTTCATCAACCAAGGCATCTACCACACTCCCCTGTGTGATGACCTCGACAATTTCGTGCTCAACCTCAACCCGCAGTCCATGCAGGTGGGCAACACCAGTTCGACGGATATCAACAAAATCTTCAAGATGATTCTCGACCACACGCAGCGCGACACCATCTCGGTGCTCGTGAGCGACTGCATGTATGATGTCGACAATGTGGGCAACCTGCTCTCCGCTGCTGCCAGCAGTACGACGGGAACATTCATGAAGGCCATCCGCCGTGCGCGCGACAGCAAGCAAGAGTTCGCTGCCATCATCATGCAGTGCGCATCGGAGTTCAGCGGCAACTACTACGAGGGCAATGCCGCCATCGCCTGCAACGGTGAGCGGCCCTATTATGTCATCGTCATGGGCAACAAGGAGCAGGTGATGGACTTCAACCGCCACATGGAACTGGAGGACACGCCAACAGGACTGCCCGGACTGCGCCATAAGTTCATGCTCTCCTCCGAACCCACATGGCTGCTCAACCACATGAACGCACGCATCTTCTCCAGCAACTTCAACAACGCGCTGCGCATCCAGGCACATCACGACGGACTGAACGTGCGCAAGGTGACACTCGACAAGGAACAGCCCAACTTCAACTTCGCCATTGGCCTGGGTGTGTCGCAACTTTTTGCCGACGATAGCTACCTGCTCGATGCCAACAACTACGAGGTGGAGCCGGAGCAATATAAAATCACCGACGTCAACGACAAGGCGAAGTTCACCGAGTGTGACTTCTTCCGACACCCCATATGCGTGCAACTCGTCGCCCTCGGACAGAACTATGTGCCGAAGGTCACGCTGAAACTCAAAAACCAGATTCCGGCATGGGTGGAGGAGTGCAGCTACAACCAGCGCCTTGGCACCCTGCCCCCCAGCCATCAGTCGTATGCCATCAAGGAGATGGTGGAGGGTATCTACGGAGCCTTCTACAACTCGAAGGAGAGCGACAGCCGTGAACTCTTCAAGCTCGACATCCGATTCGACGCCTACGAGTAGGCCCATTCATCCAACAGAATAAAACACCCGCATCTATGGATATCATATCAAACATTTTGGAACTTTTCGGAGCCGCCTACCTTGGCGACTTCTCCAAGTACATGTTCCAATCGGGAGGCTACAGCCCCGTGTTCTACGTCATGCTGTTCCTGCCCCTCATCGTGGCGTTCGTCTATTACATCGTGCTCGACCACATCCTGCTGGCAAAGGTCAAGAAATGGCTGTATATCGGACTCGCCACGGCGGCCGTCGCCACCCTCGCCGACATCTTCATCGCCCACCAGAAAATCTCCGGGTACACCTTTTCGAAGAACATCGTCGACGCTGGCGTAGGGTCAGCCGACTTCCTGTCCTTCGGATTCATCATCTTCGTCTACAGTGCGCTGCTCTACTTCCTCTTCTCCCTGATTTTCAAGTCGTTCAGCAGCCGCTCCAGAAACATACCCTTCTAAACAATGAGCAAATTATATATCTTCGGTATCGGAGGAACGGGTGCTCGTGTGCTCCGCTCACTCACCATGCTCCTCGCCTCAGGGGTATCGTTGGGCGACAAGACCGACACCATCGTGCCGGTCATCATCGACCCCGATACCAGCAACGGCGACCTCACGCGCACCGTGTCGCTCATGAACCTCTACATGAAGATACGCCAGCATCTCAACTTCGACAACCGTCCGGAGAAGAATGGCTATTTCCGTGTGGGTATCGACGACATGAACACCAGTTTCAGGCTGCACCTCAACAATGTGGCCAACATGAAGTTCTCGGACTATATCGCATACAACAGGTTCGCCAACCAAGGACAGGCAGACAGCAACCAGGCACTGCTGAGTCTGCTCTTCTCTGACAAGAACCTCGCCTGTCCGCTCGACGTGGGCTTCAAGGGCAATCCCAACATGGGCAGCATCGTGCTCAACGACCCCAAGAACACCGAGTCGATGATTTCCCTGCTGCAGCACTTCCAGTCCGAAGACCGCATCTTCATCGTCAGCAGCATCTTCGGCGGTACGGGAGCCGCAGGATTCCCGTTGCTGCAGAAGACCTTCCGTGAGGCAGAGCGGCTCAATATGCCCAACTCCTCTGCCATCGCCAATTCCGCCATAGGTGCCGTCACCGTTTTGCCCTATTTCGGACTGAAGGAGAACAAGGACAGCGAAATCAACATGGAGACGTTCATCTCCAAGACCAAAGCGGCCCTGAAATACTATATCGGCAACCTCGACGTGGACAATCTCTACTATATCTGCGACTCCATCAAAAACAGGTATGAGAATGTGGAGGGAGCCACCGACCAGCGCAACAAGGCACACTTCGTGGAACTCGCAGCAGCCCTCGCCATCGTCGACTTCGCCGTTGGCAATGTGGAGCACAACCGCGTGCAGACCAACTCATCATTCCGGGAGTTCGCCGTCAGGGGCGACCAAAACCCGCTGTCGCTGGGCGACCTGTGCACCTCCACCTTCGGACAGGTGGGGCGCGAGATGATGAGTTTCTACCTCTTCTCACGGTTCATGATGGAGCATTTCGACCAGACACGCGACTATGCGTGGGCGAAGACGACGCAGATGAAGAATGCCAGTTTCAATGATGCCTTCTTCGCCGACCTCCGCCAGTTTGCCGATGCCTACAAGAACCAGTGGCTCAAGGAACTGTCCGACAACCAGCGCAGTTTCCAACCCTTCGACCTCTTCGCCAACACCGACGACGTGTTCGACACCATCATGCATATTGAACCGCGCAAGACATCCATGCTGGGCAGGTTGCTGGGCAAGAACCTCAGGGGATATCCCGCCATCGACACCGAAATCTCCGACGTGTCGATGAAGAAGTACAGGGGACTCGACACCTACAACTTCTTCATCACCGTGCACGAGACCGCCATCAACAATGTCATCAAGAAGAAATACAACATTTAGACGCTATATCTGACGCTATATGCCACACGTTTTCCGATTCCACAAAGGCAGCGAGACCATCGAGGGATGGCAGGAGACCACCCAACTCGGCACAAAGGACATTGAGGCCATCGAGGACCCCAATGGTGCCAAGGCATCGCTGCCCATCACCTCCATCCCCACACCCTTCGCCGGTTTCGAACTGGCGAAGACCGCTTTTGGCTACTGCGCCGAGATGGGGGTGAAGGGTTCGTCCATCTACCACAAGATGGCAGCCAACGCACTCGACGTGCTCGAGATATTCTTTGGCTACCGAACCAAATATGCCCGCTTGTTCCAGATTGTGACCTGGGACAAGACCAACGACCTGCAGCGGTTGGCTGCCGACGGTGTGCCGGAGCATGCTGCCGTGGCGGCGACGCTCCAACTCTTCCTCTCGCAGGACGCACGGAGTTTCAACTTCGCCCGCATGCAGTATATCTATATGCTCAACTACATCGGCGCCGGGGCAGTGGGGCAAATCAATATCGTGGGCGGCACCTCGCCCACATCGGTGGCGATGGCGTCGGCCAATGACCTCACCTATGTCAACGATGTCTATCTGAGCGGATACCACCAGGCGTTCCATCCCGACGAGGACGGCACCTACCGCTCACTGGTAGGCCGCGACCGTGAGTTCCGCGAGTATATCTACCTGCTCTCCAAGCAGCCGGAGTTCAACGCGCTCTACCCCGAGGTGCATGCCTATGTCGACGCCTGCTTCAGGGCTGACAACGACACGGAGTTTAAAAACCGCATGAATGCCATGCAGCCGGGGATGTATATGAGCATGTATCAACCGCTCATCGCTGGTAGTTCACAACTGATGCTCCCGGGCGACATACCCCTGATGTGCCTTCCGGGCGACAGGATTGCCACCGACAGCGACTTCCGCATCTTCTCGGAGAATGGCGGCGACCGACTGCCGCTGGTGCTGCCCTCTGAACCCTATTTCGAGCCAGAGATGCGCTACACCACCACCGACTGGAACTCCCATCTCATGGCGCCGCTCTTCGACCGCCGTCCGATGGAGGAGCGCACCCTGCCGTTTGATACCACGCAGTATCCCTACCTCACCACCGACGACGTGTTTGAGCCTTACTTGATGAAGGTGCCGTTCCCGGTGAACGAGGGCGCGTTCTTCACCAATTTCTTCCGTGGGTCCAACAAGACGGCTGATGAGTGCCAGTATCTTCTGCCGCTCAAACCGGAAATCATGCGCTACCTGTCGGTGAAGACGCTGACGGGCTATGCCGGCAACACATCGAAACCGGTATTCCAACTCACTGAGATGCCCGACGGGCGCATCCAGGCAGTCATCAACATACCGGTGCAGAAAGGGCGTTATGTCACCCTCCACCGTGAATATACGGCGGCGCAGGTCGACCCCGATCCCGACCGCCTCATCTGGCCCATCATGGACTGCAAGTTCGACCTCTTCCTCTTCCCGAGTTACCATATCGATGACCCGACATTGGAGAAGCCGCAGCGGGTATACCTCGTTGATGAGGATACCGCAGGCTACCGCAAGGACCAGTTCCGCTATTCTGTCTATGCCTATCGCAACTACGGGGATGAGCCATTGACGCACACCCTCGTCGACAGGGCGGACAAGCGGAGGCAGTTCCTCTCGTCGAAATACTTCTGTCTCAACGAGGAGTATGACTTCCTCGTGGTCACCAACACCATCGCCAACGGCATCCTGGTGCCGCTATTCCGTGAGGTGAGGCAGGGCAGCCGCATCTTCGACTTCGCTGTCGACTTCGGCACGACCAACACGCATATCGAATATCGCACCGACACCGATGCCGAACCGCAGCCGTTTGCCATCACGCCCGAGGAGGTGCAGGTGCTGTCGCTCAACTCCCTCTCACGCCGCTCTGTGGAGATGATCGACCAGGAGGGACTGGAGTCCTTCTATGGCGGACCCGCTCAGGCGTTCATGCAGGAGTTTGTGCCCGTGAGCATCGGACAGGGTGAGATAGCCCGCTTCCCCATGCGCACCAACCTGTGCTACCGCACGGGCCACAGCGTGGAGGGGCGCGATATCTTCCCGCTCGCCGACTACAACATCGGCTTCCATTACGAGAAGGAGGACACCTATGACTACAACGAGACACGGCCCGACCTGAAATGGGACAGCAGCCGTGGCAACAACTTGCTCATCGAGGCCTATTTCGAGGAAATCCTCATGCTCATCCGCAATAAGGTGCTGCTCTCCGGAGGTTTCCTCAGCCGCACCAGCATCACATGGTTCTATCCTGTCTGCATGCAGCCCTACCAGATTTCCAACCTGGAGAACTCTTGGAACAAACTGTGCCGCCGGCTCATCGCTCCACAGGGATACAAACTGCAGAAGGTGGCAGAGTCGCTCGCACCATATTATTACTATACCAAGAAAGAGGACGTGGATGCCGAGAGCCGTCCCGTGGTGTCGATGGACATCGGCGGTGGCACCACCGACTTCGTGGTCTATCACCGTGGCAACACGGCGGTGCTCATCTCGTCGGTACGCTTCGCTGGCAACAACATCTATGGCGACTTCCTCGGAAGGGGGACGGAATACAACGGATTCTACAAAGCTTTCGCACCCGACTTCGACATGAAGTTGCGTGACATCAGCGGTGTGAGCGATGTCTATGCCAAGGCCAAGCGCAACAGTTCGGAATTCGTCTCCTTCCTCTACTCGCTCGACAGCAATCCGCGCATGGCGGGACGGGGCGTGTCGTTCTCCGAGGAACTGCGGGCCAATCAGGAACTGCGTGTCGTGCTGATGCTCTTCTTTGCTGCCGAGGTGTGGTATGCCGCCCGCCTGTTGGAGATGAAGGGTCTCAAGACACCTGCCTACATCACCGTGAGCGGAACAGCGTCGAAGGTGCTGGGACTCATCGGCAGCATCGATGCCCTGCAGGCACTGGCAACACATATCTTCAACGATGTGCTGGGCGACGACGGCAAGGTGGAACTGAAACTGGTGGAGAACCCGAAGGAAATCACCTGCAAGGGCGGCCTCAATATGAAGCAGCGCTTCGTGGTGGACGATGTGGAGGAAATCACCCGCTTCCGCACGGGGTCGGAGATTCTCGATGCCTTCACTGTGCCGCGCTACAACGACATCAACGAGGCTGTGCGCGAGGAGGTGCTTGCATCCTACCGTGAGTTCGTCGACTATTTCTTCGCACTCAACAAGAAATACAGTTTCACCAAATATTTCGGTGTGTCCAACGAGAGGGAGTTCGCTCTCTTCCGCACCGTGCTCACCGAAAAGGCGGAGCAGGACTTCAACAAGGCCATTGAGGCGCGCCGCGACAGCATGACGGACGAGGAGAACCCCGAAATAAAGGACTCGCTCTTCTTCATTCCCCTCACCGGCGGCATCAGCCGACTGGCTCTTCACATCGCAACCAACTGAAATTGAGATTTAAGCTTCCCCATCGTAGATGTTCGGTATGTCGCTGTATCACAGCGACCCATCCCTACCAATCATCCGTCTAAACTCCTGAAATAGATGAAGGATGAAAGATGAAGGATGAAGGTTTGATAGTCCGCTTCCTCAGGATGGACCACATTAGTAATCATATGTCTAAACTCCCAAACTCCTCAAAAAATGAATACCGTCCTATCCCTTTTCCTCTTTGCCGCCGCCATCGCATGGTTTGAGTATCGTCTCAAGCGAATCAGCAAGGAGAATGACCAAGACCAGAAAGGCGCCTTCGACTTCTTCGCCACCAAGGAGGAACTCAAGAAGGCGGTCAAGACATTGAATGAGAAGGCATCGGCCGACAGGCAAGCCCTCGACGAGCGCATCGCCTCGGTGGAGGAGAAGGCTTTCTTCGCCCAGAAGGAGGAGGAGAAGGCTGCCGAGGAAAGAAAGAGCGCGCCCGTGGTGGAGCCCGACCCCTCCGTTGTCTATTTCCGATGGCCGGGCGACGACGGGACGTTTGTTGATGCACAGCGCCTCCGTGTGCAGACAGAGGAGACCTACTACCTCTTCCGCCTCGATGAGACACGCACACAGGCGGAATTTGTCTTCGTCACCATGAGCGATACCCAACTGAGCAAGGCCAACAACAGTTCGAAAAAATACATCGAGAGGGCATGCGACTTCACCGGCGCCAAGTCGGGACAGTATGTCTGCACACCGGGCAAGGCTCATCTGGAGCGGGGACGATGGGTGGTGGACTCCAAGGCACGTATTGACTACCGCTGAGAGGAGAGAATACAATTTTTTGATTAAAAATTTGCTTGAATGGTCAAAAGTGTTTATATTTGCACGCGAATTCTACTTTTTCATTGACAAAACTTAAAAAAAACGCCTATCGGAACAACATTACTTAATTAGAATCAAATCATTTAAGGAATGGAATATCTGAATGAGATGACGGACGAACAACTCGCCCTGTCATACATTGATGGTAACAATAAGGCGTTTGATTTGCTCTTGTCAAGGACGCAATCCAAACTGTTTACTTATATTATGTTTGTCGTGCGCGACCCGGATGTGGCGAACGACATCTTCCAGGAGACGTTCGTCAAGGTCATCACCAAACTGCAGCAGCGGAAATACACCAATTCCGGCAAGTTCAGTGCATGGCTTGTCAGAATCGCCCACAACGTCATCATGGACTGGTACAGGGAGCAGCGCTCGGAGAGGATAGTGGAACCCACCGAGGGCAATGACCTGTCGAACCTGAACAGCGAACTCCTTGACATGAACGTGGAGAACCATTTTGTCAACGATCAGGTGTTGCGCGACGTGCGCAAACTGATGGACATGCTGCCTCCCACGCAGCGCGAGGTGTGCTATATGAGGTTTTATCAGGAAATGTCATTCAAGGAAATCGCTGAGGCCACAGGGGTGAGCATCAACACCTCTTTAGGGCGCATGCGCTATGCCATCCTCAACCTTCGCAGGATGGTGAGGGACCACAGTGTGGTACTTGAAATGGAATAGGATTATCCTAAGTTTTTCAATGCTTGTATGGTGGCGATGGGGTCGTCGGCCTTAAACACGTAACTGCCGCTGACAAGCACGTCGACTCCGGCTGCCACCAGCCGGGGAGCTGTCTCTGCCTGCACACCGCCGTCCACCTCGATTAGCGCGTGGCTGCCTGAGGTCTCGATGAGCGAGCGGAGCCGCTTCACCTTCGCAATGGTGTTCTCGATGAATTTCTGTCCGCCGAAACCTGGGTTGACGCTCATGAGCAGCACCATGTCCACATCACAGATGATGTCCTCCAGCATGGCGACAGGCGTGGAGGGGTTGAGTGTCACACCGGCCTTCATGCCAGCCTTGTGAATCTCGGTCACCGTGCGGTGAAGGTGTGTGCATGCCTCGTAGTGGATGTTCATCATCATGGCACCCAGACGGGCGGTTGGTGCGATGTATTCCTCTGGATGGACAGTCATGAAATGCACGTCGAGCGGCTTGCGGCAGATGCCTGCCACCGCCTCGAGTACGGGAAAGCCAAACGAGATGTTGGGAACGAACACACCATCCATGATGTCCATATGAAGCCAGTCGGCCTCACTCTGGTTGATCATGTCTATCTCGCCGCGAAGGTTGGTGAAGTCGGCTGCCAGCAGCGAGGGAGAAACCATGGTAGACATCTGATGGGGATTTAGTTGAGGCAATACACTCCGTGGCGTCCGCTCATCTCTATCACACGATAGGTGCGGGCGAATTCTCTGATGAAGTTGAGGGTGCGGGGGGATGGCTCAGTTTCTTCGTGGGTAAAAATCTTCATAGGCAAATCTTTTGGGGTTATATCTAAACAACGTTGGAAACGAATGCTTTATTATATTTTTGCCAAAAATTTATTTTTCATGTCAAGAAATCAAAAAAAAATACTAATTTTGCACTTTCAATATCACAAGGCATTTTCATGCAGCACTTTATCCTTTGAACATACAAAATAATACAATTATGATAATAAAAGTTTGCGGCATCTGCATACGCGAGAATATCCAGGAGTTGGAAAAAATGGATGTCGATTGGCTGGGATTGGTGTTCTGGCCAGGCAGCCCTCGGTATGTCAAGCAGATTTCTGCCCGCGGTGGTTTTTATCCCGACTATTATACCTTCGCAAAGAATGTGGATGAGTTGGGTGGTATGCCCGAAGAGGCCAAAAAACAGCACCATCCGCTGCGTGTGGGTGTCTTCGTGGACGACATGCCCCAGAACATCGTCACCCGTGTATATAACTTCAACCTTGACCTGGTGCAGTTGCATGGTGAGGAGTCGCCCATCATGATTGACAACCTGCGCCGCACGCTGATTCCCGATATCCGTCCGGTGAAGATTATCAAGACCATCTTTGTGGAGAAGGCCGAGGACCTGAAGATATGCAGCGAGTATGAGGACGTGGTCGATTATTTCCTTTTCCACACCAAGACTGCAGCGAAAGGCGGCAGCGGTGAGGGCTTCGACTGGAGCGTGATTCAGGCATACGATGGCAAGGTGCCTTTCCTGCTGAGTGGCGGCATCGGTCCCGATGATGTGGAGGCAATCAGAAACTTCTCCCATCCTAAGTTCGTCGGTGTCGATGTGAACTCGCGTTTCGAGATTGAGCCGGGCAAGAAGGACATGGACAAGGTCAGGGCGTTTGTGGAAGCCGTAAAGGCATAAGGCCGGGACGATGGAACTGATTGATTATCTCAACCGGCATGACCGCTTCGCCGCCGGTGCCGGGGTGCAGTTGGTGGAGATAGGCGAGGGATATGCCCGTGCGGTGATGACGGTCACCGAAGACCATGTCAATGGAGCAAACGTATGTCAGGGTGGGGCCATCTTTACTTTGGCCGACCTGGCTTTCGCCGCAGCCGTCAATAGCGGAGGACTGATGACCGTAGGCACGTCGAACAGCATCACCTACCTGCATTCTGCCCATGTCGGTGACATCCTCACAGCAGAGGCACGTCAGGAGGACCATCACAAGATGCCTTTCTGCGAGATACGGGTGACCAATCAAGATGGCCTTCTCATTTGTGTCATGATAGGTTCGGCCTACCGTCGCCAGGTACCACTGGTAAAAGATTGAAATCAGGACACCATCCAAGTACAGCCTATTACTAAACCCCTAACCCCCAAAACTCCCAAAAATATAGACTATGGATTTCAATAGGGATGAATTGATGGCAATTGCCAAGATAGCCAATGCGATGATAGCCGCCGACGGTAAGGTGGAAGAGAATGAGATGTCGTCATGGACATTGGAGATGGAGCGCTTCGGCATTGCGGAAGCGGAATTCCGCACCTTATATGAGCAGTCTGAGGAACTTGATTTCGTCAATGCCCTCTCTGTCATATCCAACTTTGATGAGGAGCGGAAGCGCTATGTGGGTGCCTTCCTCGGTACGCTGATGGCTATCGATGGCGACATTGATGACGCCGAACTGAAACTCTGGCAGTTGGTCTCCACCTTCTGCGACCTCCCCACCATGAGCCTTGGCGAGGCCCTGACATACATGGCGGAGTTGTAAGACGCACCGCCATCCTTGTCAGACCTGTCGGACTGGTCGGACTTGTCGGACTCGTCAGACAATTTCTAAAAACTCCAAAAACAAAGAGGAGACCAGAACAAAAATTCTGGCCTCCTCTTTGCATTGAGCCTCCTTACACCAAATGGGCGATGATGCTCTCGCGGTCGCCGGGCAACATATCAATCACCGGCACCTCTATCA
>JAGCXX010000206.1 GCA_017961115.1 Prevotella sp.
ACGCATATTATGATGTATTTTTGCAGCGTCATTTACACGACTACCATCATTCATCAATACAATTATTATCAAGCAACTACCGCAACAAGCACATGAAGATACGAAACATACTGCTGACACTTGTAGCCGCAATGGTCTGCTTCCCCGCTATGGCGCAGACAGAGAGCGACCACAACTTTGAGGTAAAGAAAAACCTCGATGTGTTCAATGCTATCTATAAAAACCTCGACCTCATCTATGTCGATACCCTTGATGCTGAGGAGGTGATAGGAACGGGTATCAAGGCGATGTTGCGAAGCCTCGACCCCTATACTGAGTACTATCCCGAGGAGAATATGAAAGACCTCAAGGAAATCTACACCGGCAAGTTCGCAGGCATCGGTGCCCTCATCCGCTACAACACCAAAATCAAGCGCGTGGTCATCGATGAGCCTTACGAGGGCATGCCGGCCGACAAAGCGGGCCTTCGCAAGGGAGATATCATCCTCGCCATCGACGACTCATCGATGGTCGACAAGAATGTCAGTTATGTGAGCAGTCACCTGCGCGGTGACCCCGGTTCGTCTTTCATCCTCAAAATCCTGCGACCCACCACGGGAAAAAAGATGCAGATGAAGATAACGAGGAAAACCATCCAGACCCCCTCTGTGCCCTATTACGGACTGCGGCCTGGTGGCATCGGATACCTCAACCTCAGGCAGTTCACCGAGGACTGTGCCAAGGAAGTGCGCAATGCCATCATCGAGATGAAGGAGAAAGGTATGAAGGGACTGGTGTTCGACCTTCGCGGCAACGGCGGAGGGTCGGAGTCGGAGGCGGTGCAGATAGTCAATCTCTTTGTGCCCAAGGGACAGCTCATTGTTTCCAACCGTGGTAAGTTGAAACGCTCCAATATCGACTACATTACCAAATCGGAGCCCCTCGACACCGTGATGCCCGTCGTCGTGCTCGTGAGCGAGACCACCGCCAGTGCCAGCGAGATTACCAGTGGTGCGCTGCAGGACCTCGACCGTGCTGTCATTCTTGGCACCCGGACCTATGGTAAGGGACTCGTCCAGACCTCCGTCGACCTGCCCTACAACGGCAGCCTCAAACTTACCAGCAACAAATACTACATCCCCAGCGGACGATGCATCCAGGCCATCAATTATAAGCATGCGCGCGGCGGATACACCGAGCATATTCCCGACTCGCTCACCAAGGTGTTCTACACCGCCCATGGCAGGGAGGTGCGCGACGGCGGAGGCATCATGCCCGATGTGGTGGTGCAGCCCGACTCACTGCCCAACATCGCCTATTACCTTGCCTCCTCAGGTGTTGACTCCACCGAGGTGATGTTCGACTACGAGGTTGACTATATCTCACGCCATGCCACCATTCCTCCTGCCGACGAATTCGAGATTTCTGACGCCGAGTACGAGGAGTTCAAGCAACGGGTGCTCGACAGCGGATTCACCTATGACCCAGAGAGTGAGAAATATCTCCAGCAACTCATCAAGCTCGCCAAGTTTGAGGGATATTATGACGATGCCCAGGAGGTGTTTGGCCAACTGGAGAAAAAACTCAAGCACAACCTCTCCCACGACCTTGACTACAATAAGGAGCAACTCAAGAAAATTCTTGCCAATGATATTGTGGCAGCCTACTATTACCAGCGGGGTGTCATTGCCAACAGCCTCAGGGGCGACAAACAGATGGAGGAGGCCGTGCGCCTCATCAACAGTCCCGAGGAATATGGGAAGATACTGAGCTCCTCTTCCCAACCCTCCTCAAAGGGGAAGGAGTGAAAACCTGTCCATAGCCCTCCCCGGGGAGTGGATGAGTGTCCTCACGGAGGGCGTTGTTGGAGATTTCATCGGTTGTAATGATTAAAAGGAAGCTTGAAAATATGGAAAATCTACGGCCAATGGCCTAAAAAATAGGAAAAAGTTTGGCGGCGTGGGTATTTTTTCGTACCTTTGCACCGTTCAGTGGAATGAGGGGCTTGCAAAAGCTCCTCATTTTATATTGAAATGAGCAAAGCAGAATAAGGAGATATATAGCGAAAATAGAACATCTAAAATGATTGAGAAAAGTATTATTGTGAAATTGGTCGACGAATGGCTGCAAGGAAAGGATTATTTCCTGGTCGACGTGGAAATCAGCCAAGACAACAAGATTGTGGTCGAAATCGACCATGCCGATGGCGTGTGGATAGAAGACTGCGTGGATCTGAGCCGCTACATCGAGGACCGCCTCGACCGCGACGAAGAGGACTTTGAACTTGAAGTAGGTTCCGCCGGATTGGGTCAGCCCTTCAAGGTTCCCCAGCAATATGTCAATTTCGTGGGCAAGGAAGTCGAGGTACTCGACGCCGGAGGCAAGAAAACCAAAGGCGTGCTCAAGGAGGTTGACGGCAGGCAGTTCACTGTCACCGCACAGGAGAAAGTGAAGGTAGAGGGGAAGAAACGCTCCGTGCTTACCGACATCGACCACACGTTCAACATGGATGAAGTAAAATACACAAAATATATAATAAGTTTCAAATAAAGCTATGGCAGCAAAGAAAACAGCAGATTCCAAGCCGAATATGTTTGAGATGTTCAAGGAGTTCAAAGAGAACAAGAACATCGACGGCACGACGCTCGTCAGCGTGCTGGAGGAGAGCTTCCGCAATGTCATTTCCAAGATTTTCGGAAGCGATGAGAATTTCGACGTCATCGTCAACCCCGACAAGGGTGACTTTGAGATTTACCAAAACCGCATCGTCGTGCCCGACGGAGAAGTCAACGATTCCAACAAGGAGATTGCACTCTCTGAGGCAAAGAAAATCGATGAGGACTACGAACTCGATGAGGAAGTGAGTGAGCGCATACAGTTTGAGAAGTTTGGCCGTCGCGCCATCCTCAACCTCAGGCAGACCCTCGCCTCAAAAATCCTTGAGTTGGAGCACGACTCCCTCTATAACAAGTATAAGGACCGCGTGGGACAGATTATCAGTGGCGAGGTCTATCAGACTTGGAAGCGCGAGGTGCTTATTGTCGATGATGAGAACAATGAGCTGATTCTCCCCAAGTCGGAGCAGATTCCCAACGAACAGTATCATAAGGGTGAGACCATCCGTGCCGTCATCCTCCGTGTGGACAACGAGAACAACAATCCCAAAATCATCCTCTCACGCACCCACAAATCATTTCTTGCACGTCTTCTCGAGGGTGAGGTGCCCGAAATCAACGACGGCCTCATCTCCATCAAGGAGATTGCACGAATGCCGGGCGAGAGAGCCAAGGTGGCTGTCGAGAGCTACGACGACCGCATCGACCCCGTCGGTGCCTGTGTCGGTGTCAAGGGCAGCCGTGTCCACGGCATCGTGAGGGAGTTGTGCAACGAGAATATCGACGTCATCAACTACACCACCAACACCAAGCTCTACATCCAGCGCGCGCTCAGTCCCGCCAAGGTGTCGAGCATCAACATCGACGAGGCAAATAAAAAGGCTGAGGTATATCTCAAGCCCGAGGAAGTGTCGCTCGCCATCGGCCGCGGTGGTCTTAACATCAAACTCGCTTCCATGCTCACAGGGTATACCATCGATGTCTTCCGTGAGGTCGACGATGCAGAGGAGGATATTTACCTCGACGATTTTGCCGACGAGGTCGACCAGTGGGTTATCGACGCCATCAAGCGCATTGGACTCGACACTGCAAAGGCTGTGCTCAGGGCACCCCGTGAGATGCTTGTCGAGAAGGCTGACCTGGAGGAGGAAACAGTCGACAACCTGCTCAGCATCCTCAAAGCCGAGTTTGAGAATTGAGCTTAAATCTCAAAAACATTAGAATAAGAATAAGCATAGAATGGCAATACGATTAAATAAAGTAATAAGAGAACTGAACATTGGACTCTCGACCGCAGTGGAGTTCCTGCAGAAGCGGAAGGAGTTGGGCGATGTGGAGGAGACTCCCAGTTTCAAGCTCAACGACGAGCAGTATGCGGCATTGGTCGAGGCGTTCAAGAAAGACAGGGACGTGAGGACGCAGGCCGACAAGATCTTCCCGAAGAAGAACAAGGAGAAGAAAAAGGAAAAGGAACCTGAAAGCCATCGTGCCGAGACTCTCCTTGATTCCAATAGGCAGCAGGTGAGACAGCTCGGTTCGATAGACCTTGCCAATGTGGGCAAGCCGCAGAAACCGGCCGAACCGCAGAAGCCCAAGGATACAGCACCGGCACAGCCCGCCAAACCTGTCAAGAAGGAAGAGCCAAAGGTTGAGCCTCCCGTAGTCAAGCAGGAGCCCGCCGCCAAGGAGGAAGAGCCGGAGAAGGTCACTCCCAAGGAAGAACCGTCTGTTGAGGAAACGAAGAAGGCAGAGGCACCATTCGTGGAGGTTGTGCAGCCTGAAGAGCAGCCTAAGGAGCAGCCTGCAGCTGCTGAAAAAGCCACCCCTCAGCCTGAATCCTCCAACAAGCCCGACGTGTCCGACAAGTCTGACCAGTCCGACGTGTCCGACCTGTCTGACGTGTCCGACAGGTCCGACGAGTCCGACGAGTCTGACCAATTGGAATCTTCAGAGAATGATGAGTCAGCCAGAGAGTCGGGTGAGCCAGAGATTTTCGCCATCCCCATCGAGCAGGCCAACGCCCCGAAGGTGATAGGCAAGATAGACCTTGGCAGTGTCGACCAGCGCACCCGTCCCCGCAAGAAGACCAAGGAGGAGCTGCGCAAGGAGCGTGAGAAGAAAGCCCAGCAGCAGCACGCCGGGACCACAGGCACAGGTGAGAAGCGCAAGCGCAGCCGCATCGGTGGCAGGGAGCGTGTGGATATTGCCGCTGCCAGTCAGAGCCAGGGTCAGGGCCAGACCCAGAGTCAGGGCCAGGGTGGAAAGAACAAAGGCAAGAAGAACAAGCAGAAGCCGAAGGCTCCCGTCCGCTCCATTGAGGTCAATGAGGAGGATGTGGCAAGACAGGTGAGGGAAACCCTCGCCCGCCTCACCAGCAAGGGCCAGAACAAGAAGGGCGCCAAATACCGCAAGGAGAAACGCGAGGCCGTGCAGGAGCGTCTGCAGGAAGAGCAGGCAGAGGCAAGGGCAGAGAGCAAGATTCTCAAACTCACCGAGTTCGTCACCGTCAGCGAGTTGGCTACGATGATGAACGTCGCTGTCACTCAGGTCATCGGTACCTGCATGAGCATCGGCATCATGGTGAGCATCAACCAGCGCCTCGATGCTGAGACCATCAATATCGTTGCCGATGAGTTTGGCTTCAAGACCGAGTCTGTCAGCGCAGAGGTGCAGAACGCCATCACCGAGGAGGAGGATGACGAGAACGACCTCGTGCCGCGTGCCCCGATTGTCACCGTGATGGGACATGTCGACCATGGTAAGACCTCGTTGCTCGACTACATACGCAAGACCAATGTCATCGCCGGCGAGGCGGGTGGTATCACCCAGCACATCGGCGCCTACAATGTGGAACTCTCCGACGGCCGTCAGATTACCTTCCTCGACACTCCGGGTCATGAGGCGTTCACCGCCATGCGCGCCCGTGGTGCACAGGTCACCGACATCGCCATCATCATCGTTGCTGCCGACGACTCCGTGATGCCCACCACCAAGGAGGCCATCGCCCACGCACAGGCAGCCAACGTGCCCATGGTGTTCGCCATCAACAAGATTGACAAGCCGGGAGCCAATCCCGACAAGATACGTGAGGACCTTGCCAACATGAACCTCCTCGTTGAGGACTGGGGCGGCAAGTACCAGTGTCAGGAGATTTCTGCCAAGAAGGGCATTGGGGTCGACGACCTGTTGGAGAAGGTGCTCCTCGAGGCCGAGATGCTCGACCTCAAGGCTAACCCCAACCGCAAGGCCACGGGATCCATCATCGAGTCATCGCTCGACAAGGGCCGTGGATATGTCTCCACTGTCCTCGTCTCCAACGGCACGCTCAAGGTGGGCGACATCGTCGTCGCCGGCACCAGTTTCGGGCGCATCAAGGCCATGTTCAACGAGCGCAACCAGCGCATCCAGGAGGCAGGACCTGCAGAGCCCGCCATCATCCTCGGACTCAACGGCGCTCCCACGGCAGGCGATACCTTCCACGTGATGTCTACCGAGCAGGAAGCCCGCGACATCACCAACAAGCGCTTGCAGTTGCAGCGTGAGCAGGGTCTGCGCACCACCAAGAAGTTTGGTCTCGACGAACTGTCGCATCGCATCGCGTTGGGCGAGTTCCACGAGCTCAACATCATCGTCAAAGGCGACACCGACGGTTCCATCGAGGCACTCTCCGACTCGTTTATCAAACTGTCCACCGAGAAGGTGCAGGTCAATGTCATCAACAAGGCGGTGGGTCAGATTTCCGAAAACGACGTCATGCTCGCTTCGGCATCCAAGGCCATCATCGTTGGCTTCCAGGTGCGTCCCTCGGCAGAGGCCCGCAAACTTGCCGAGCGCGAGGGTGTCGAAATCAACACCTACTCCATTATCTACGATGCCATCGACGAGGTGCGCTCCACCATGCAAGGTATGCTCGACAAGGTGAAGAAGGAGGTTATCACTGCAGAGATAGAGGTGAAGCAAGTCTTCAAAATCTCCAAGGTGGGAACCGTCGCCGGTGGTCTTGTCACCGACGGCAAGGTGCACAACAAGGACAAGGCGCGCGTCGTGCGCGATGGCATTGTGGTGCACACCGCTCCTATCAGTGCCCTGAAGCGTTACAAAGATGACGCCAAGGAGGTTGCCACCGGATTGGAGTGCGGCATCTCGCTCGTCAACTTCAACGACATCCAGGTGGGCGACATCATCGAGACCTTTATGGAAATCGAGGTGGAGCAGAAGCTGTAAGGTTTAAGCTTTCGTCTGCACTCGGTTTGCGCGGCAATCGAGGTTTGGAGGCTCGCTTTAAGCAGGTGTAATCATATTCTCAGGTCCAATGGAGGAAAAGAAGATGCGGTCGTTCGCTGGGCGTCTGACCAAGCGGATTGTGCTCTTGATGCTCATTACTATGGGTTTGGTGGCATGGATAATTTATGATGCCATCAAGGCATATTGTATAGAGTCTGAGGGAATGCGCCAAGAGGTGTTTCTTGAAGCCTCCGTCCAAGAGGTGCGACGGGTGACCTCTAATGTCTTTACCGGTGCGTCAAACCATATACCGGAGATTGAGGAGAGCCTCCGACATCCCGACCGCCTGTATGCCCTCATGGAGCGAATCGTGAGCATGAACACTCACATCCACAGTTGCGGTCTCTCCTTCATGGCAGATTACTATCCGCAGAAGGGACGTTGGTTCTGTCCTTATGCGGTGCGCACCGACAGCATCCACATCGAGACGAAGACCATCGGCGGTCCCACTCACGACTACCTCAGCGCCGAGTGGTTCACCGAGGCTATGGAGGCCACTGAGGGCTATTGGTCGAAGCCGTTCTTCGAGGGCAACGATTCCATTACGCCATTGGTGGCCTGCCTCTTCCCCATCCACGACCGCACGGGGCGGACGGTGGCAGTGCTTGGCGCCGACATGTCGCTCGAATGGCTCCGTATAAGGATGCGTGATCACGACTGGGATGTCTTCTCACAGGAGTGGATGTCTCCCAGCGTGGAAGTTTCGGAAAAGTACAGGGGAAAGGAGTTGGATTTCCGCAATGGAAAATTCAGCAAAGTAAAACCCTACAGTTTCCTTATCACAAGTGATGGCACCTATCTCGTGCATCCCGAACGCGAGCGCATTCTCAGAAAGAACATCAGCGACTACACCAAGACCACACCCGACACCGCCGACGACAGTTTTGTCAGCCAGATGTTGGCAGGCGAGAAGGGTTATTATGGATTGAAGGATGAAGAGGTTCCTGAGGCCTTCAAACTCGACGGTCGCTCCATGTTTGTCTTCTATTCACCAATCAAGCACACCGACTGGTCGCTTGCCCTTGCCGTTCCTGAGTATAGCCTCAACATGATAGGACTGTTTGTGGGAGTGATACTTCTGGTTCTCATCGCCATCGGATTGCTCGTCGCCTTTTTAGTCAGCCATTTCGTCATCCGGCGTGCTGTAAAACCGCTGAAGCAACTCGCGCTTTCGGCCGATGAGGTGGCAAAAGGCAATTTCAGCACGCCGCTTCCGGTCATCAAGCACAACGATGAGATAGGACTGCTGCGCAACTCCTTCGACGATATGCAACACTCATTGGTGAAATATGTCGATGAACTGAAAGCGACTACTGCCTCGAAAGCTACCATCGAGAATGAGTTGAAGATTGCCCATGACATCCAGATGGGCATGCTGCCCAAGATTTTCCCACCCTATCCCGAGCGAGGCGACATCGATATCTTCGGTTCACTGGACCCCGCCAAGGAGGTGGGCGGCGACCTCTTCGACTTCTATATCCGCGACAATCAGATGTTCTTCTGCATCGGCGATGTGTCGGGAAAGGGCGTGCCAGCCTCACTGGTGATGGCAGTCACTCGCTCATTGTTCCGCAACATCTCTGCCCATACGGCAAAACCCGACCATATCATTTCTGCCCTCAACGAGGCATTGGCCGAGGGAAATGAGACGAATATGTTCGTCACCTCCTTTGTCGGCGTCCTCGACCTTTCGACTGGCATCTTGCGCTACTGCAATGCCGGTCACGATGCCCCGATGCTCATCGGCAGGGGGGTAGGGCTGTTGCCTTGCGATTCCAACTTGCCCCTCGGGGTGATGTCGGGATGGGAATTCACAGTACAGGAGGCAGACATCGACCCACAGACCACCATTTTCCTCTTTACTGACGGACTTACTGAGGCAGAGAATGCCGACCACGCACAGTTTGGCATCGAGCGTGTCACCGCCATTGCCGAGGCATTGCTCGCTGAAGGAAAAAACACCCCGATGGATATCATCACCAAAGTCACAGAGGAAGTAAATGCCTTTGTTGGTGGTGCGGAGCAGAGTGACGACCAGACAATGCTCGCTGTTAAGTTTAAGAGGTGAGAGGATTGATTATCCGACAAGTCCGACAAGTCCGACAAGTCCGACAAGTCCGACGAGTCCGACGAGTCCGACGAGTCTGACAAGTCCGACAAGTCCGACAGGTCCGACAATTCAAGAAAACGAAAAACTATGAATAATGAGATAGAGTCCCCGAAGGACGGAAATGAGTTGGTGCGCCGCATCGCCGAACAGAAATATGAGTTCGGCTTCACCACCGACGTGCCTACCGAAATCATCGACAAGGGACTCAACGAGGATGTGGTGAGGCTCATCTCCCAGAAGAAAGGCGAGCCTGATTGGCTCCTTGAGTTCCGCCTCAAGGCATTCAAATACTGGACCACGCTCAAGCAGCCCTCCTGGGGACACGTCCATCTACCTGAAATCGACTACCAGGCCATCTCCTATTATGCTGACCCTTTGGCGAAAAAGCCGCAGAACAAAGAAATTGACCCCGAACTGGAGAAGACCTTCGACAAATTGGGTATCCCTTTGGAGGAACGGCTCGCCCTGAGCGGTACTGCCGTCGATGCCATCATGGACTCGGTGTCGGTGAAGACCACCTTCAAGGAGAAACTGGCAGAGAAGGGCATCATCTTCTGCTCCATTGGTGATGCCGTAAGGCAGCATCCCGACCTCGTCAGACAGTACTTGGGTACCGTCGTTCCCTATCGCGACAATTTCTACGCTGCCCTCAACAGCGCCGTCTTCAGCGACGGTTCTTTTGTCTATATTCCCAAGGGCGTCCGCTGTCCCATGGAACTCAGCAGCTATTTCCGCATCAACGCACGCAACACCGGACAGTTTGAGCGCACGCTCATCATTGCCGATGACGACGCCTATGTCAGTTACCTCGAGGGTTGCACGGCACCCATGCGCGATGAGAACCAGTTGCATGCCGCCATCGTGGAAATCATAGTCAACAACCGTGCGGAGGTGAAATATTCCACGGTGCAGAACTGGTATCCCGGCGATGAGCACGGCAAGGGAGGGGTGTTCAACCTCGTCACCAAGCGCGGCGACTTGCGCGGCGAGGGAGCAAAACTCTCATGGACACAGGTGGAGACAGGCAGTGCCATTACTTGGAAATATCCCTCCTGCATCCTACGAGGAGACAACACCGTGGCGGAGTTCTACAGTGTGGCAGTCACCAACCACTATCAGGAGGCAGACACCGGCACCAAAATGATTCACATGGGCCGCAACAGCAAGTCGACCATCATCTCCAAAGGCATCTCCGCTGGACACTCGCAAAACTCCTACCGAGGACTGGTGAGGGCTACTGCCCATGCCGACGGCGCACGCAACTACTCCAGTTGCGACTCGCTGCTATTGGGTAGTGAGTGCGGGGCACATACCTTCCCCTATATGGACATCCACAACGACACCGCCATCGTGGAGCACGAGGCCACCACGTCGAAAATCAGTGAAGACCAACTCTTCTATTGCAACCAGCGTGGCATCCCCATGGAGCAGGCTGTCGGCCTCATCGTCAACGGCTATGCCAAGGAGGTGCTCAACAAGCTCCCCATGGAGTTTGCCGTCGAGGCGCAGAAACTCCTCTCCGTCTCTCTCGAGGGCACGGTTGGGTGAAGGATATGAATGATTATAGATAGACACGTCCGACCTGTCTGACCCGTCTGACTTGTCCGACAAAAAACAATATAATAATGCTTAAGATAAAAAATCTCCACGCCAATATCGGCGAAAAGGAAATCCTGCGCGGCATCGACTTGGAAATCCGTGCCGGGGAGACCCATGCCATCATGGGACCCAATGGTTCGGGCAAGTCCACCCTCTCGGCCGTGCTCACCGGCAACCCCCTCTATACGGTCACCGAGGGTGAGGCGTGGTTTAATGGCAAAAACCTGCTGGAGATGAAACCCGAGGACCGTGCCCGTGAAGGCATTTTCCTCTCTTTCCAGTATCCAGTGGAAATTCCAGGTGTGTCGATGACCAATTTCATGCGCGCTGCCGTCAACGCCAAGCGTGAATACCAGGGACTTGAACCCCTTAACGCATCGGAATTCCTCAAACTCATGCGTGAGAAACGCAAGATGGTGGAACTCGACAGCAAACTCGCCAACCGCTCGGTCAACGAGGGTTTCAGCGGTGGAGAGAAGAAGCGCAACGAGATTTTCCAGATGGCGATGCTCGAGCCTAAACTCTCCATCCTCGATGAGACGGACTCCGGACTTGATGTCGATGCCATGCGCATCGTCGCTGATGGCGTGAACAGGATGCACACGCCCGACACGTCAGTCATTGTCATCACCCACTACGAGCGGTTGCTCGAGATGATACGCCCCGATGTGGTGCATGTGCTCTATCAGGGGCGCATCGTGCGCACTGGCGGTCCTGAACTCGCCAAGGAGATAGAGAGCAAGGGCTATGATTGGATAAAAGCATCGGTCCATGAGCAGTGAGCAGCAGTATATCGACCTCTTCGGGCAGTGCCGTGGCATGATTGACGGCCATTCCGCCGATGTGCTCAATGCTGTGCGTCAACAGGCATTCGACGATTTCCGCCGTCTGGGGTTCCCCTCCAAGAAGGTGGAGCGTTACCGCTATGCCGACATGCAGCGACTCTTCGCACCCGATTATGGTCTCAACCTCAACCGTCTCGACATACCCGTCAATCCTTACGATGCTTTTCGGTGCGATGTGCCCAACCTGAGCACCTCGCTCTATTTCGTCGTCAACGATATGTTCTACACCAAGGCACTGCCAAAGAGTCAGTTGCCCGAAGGTGTGGTTGTCGACTCCCTCTGCAGGGTGGCGGCAGAGCGCCCGGAATGGTTGTCGGAGCATTATGCACGGCTTGCCAAGACCGATGGAGATGCTGTCACCGCACTCAACACCATGCTGGCACAGGACGGTCTGCTTGTCTATGTTCCCGATGGCGTGAGGGTGGAGCGCACTATCCAGGTCATCAACATCCTGCGAGCCGACGTCGACCTGATGGTCAACCGCCGCGTGCTCATCATCCTCGGCAAAGGGGCAGAACTGAAACTTCTCTTCTGCGACCATGCTGCCGACGACCGTCATTTTCTTGCCACTCAGGTGACGGAGGCGTTTGTTGGTGCCAATGCCTCGCTCGACCTCTATTGCCTCGAGGAGACGCACAACAAGAGCGTGCGGGTGAGCAACCTCTATGTGGAGCAGCAGCGCGACAGCCGTATGCACCACAACATCATCACCCTACACAACGGCACCACCCGCAACCGTGCCGATGTCACGCTTGTGGGCGAGGGGGCTGAATGCGTGCTCAACGGCTGTGTCATTGCCGACAAGCAGCAGTGTGTGGACAACAACACGCTCATCGTCCATCAGGCGGCGCACTGCACCAGCAGGGAACTCTATAAATATGTGCTCAACGACCAGGCAACGGGAGCATTCGCAGGTAAAGTACTCGTGCAACCGGGTGCCCAGAAGACGGAGTCGGCGATGACCAACCAGAATCTCTGCGCCACCCGTGAGGCGAGGATGTATACCCAACCCATGTTGGAGATTTACGCCGACGACGTGAAGTGCTCGCATGGCAGTACGGTGGGACAACTCAATGATGCCGCCCTCTTCTATATGCAGCAGCGGGGTATCAGCCGTGAGGAGGCGCTATTGCTTCTCCAGACCGCCTTTGTCAACGAGGTTATCGACCAGATGCAGCTCTCTCCTCTTCGCGACCGCCTCCACTACCTTGTCGACAAGCGTTTCCGTGGCGAGCTCAGCAAATGCGAGGGTTGCCAACTCTGTAAATAATAATTGATTATTGTCCGACAAGTCCGACGGGTCCGACGGGTCCGACGGGTCCGACGAGTCCGACGGGTCCGACGAGTCCGACAAGTCCGACGGGTCCGACAAGTCCGACAAAACTATGCACTATGAACTCTGAATTGCAAGAACTGCACAGACTGAGAGCCGATTTCCCCATCCTCTCACGCACGGTCTACGACCGGCCGCTGGTGTATCTCGACAATGCCGCCACGACGCAGAAGCCGTTGTGCGTGCTTGATGCCATGCGCGAGGAATACCTCAACGTCAATGCCAACGTGCACCGTGGCGTCCACTATCTCTCGCAGCAGGCCACCGACCTCCATGAGGCAGCCCGCGAGACCGTGCGCCGCTTCATCAATGCAGCGAAGACGGAGGAGATTGTTTTTACCCGTGGCACCACCGAAGCCATCAATCTGGTGGCAAGCAGCATGGGCGAACTCATGAAGGAGGGCGACGAGGTCATCGTGTCGGTGATGGAGCACCATTCCAATATCGTGCCGTGGCAACTGCTGCAGACACGCAAGGGCATCCGCCTCCGTGTCATCCCTATCAGCGACAGCGGCGAGCTCCTCATGGACGAGTATGAGCAGTTGTTCTCCGACCGCACTCGTCTCGTCAGCATTGCTCATGTGAGCAATGTGCTGGGCACCGTCAATCCTGTCGCCGACATCATCCGCATCGCTCATGAGCATGGCGTGCCGGTGCTCATTGACGCCGCGCAGAGCGCGCCCCACTTCAAGGTCGACGTGCAGGCACTCGGCTGCGACTTCCTCGCATTCAGCGGTCATAAGATGTATGGTCCTACGGGCATCGGTGTGCTTTATGGCCGGGAGGAGTGGCTCGACCGTCTGCCGCCCTATCAGGGTGGGGGAGAGATGATTGCCACGGTGAGTTTTGAGCGCACCACTTTTGAGCGTCCGCCGCTGAAGTTTGAGGCAGGCACGCCCGACTATATCGCCACCCATGGACTGGCGGTTGCCATCGACTATATCGAGGGCATCGGTCTCGACCGCATAGCAGCCCATGAGCGCGACCTTACCCATTATTGCATGGAGCAGTTGCGCACCATCGAGGGGATGCGGCTCATCGGTGAGGCTGCGGAGAAGGATGCCGTGGTGAGTTTCCTTGTCGGCGACATCCATCATCTCGATATGGGTACGCTGCTCGACCGCCTCGGCATTGCCGTGCGCACTGGGCATCACTGCGCCCAACCGCTCATGCAGCGCCTTGGCATCCTCGGCACTGTCCGTGCCTCCTTCGCTCTCTACAACACCCGAGAGGATGTCGATGCTCTCGTCGGCGCCATCCGCCGCGTCGCCAGAATGTTTTAGCATTGTCCGACCAGTCCGACTCGTCCGACCAGTCTGACTTGTCTGACTCGTCCGACAACTATCAACTAAGCACTATGCACCATCAACTGTGTTCCCACTATCATATCGGTCTCACTGAGGCGGGCTGCGACGAGGCAGGACGTGGTTGCCTTGCTGGCAGCGTCTATGCGGCGGCTGTCATCCTTCCATCCGACTATTCCAACGAACAACTCAATGACTCCAAGCAACTCACGGAGCGGCAGCGTTATGCCCTGCGTGAGGTCATTATGCGCGATGCCGTGGCATGGGCGGTAGGGGTGGTCACACCCGAGGAAATCGACAAGATTAACATCCTCAATGCATCGATTCTTGCCATGCACCGTGCCCTCGACCAACTTGCTGTCCGTCCCGAGGCCATCATTGTCGATGGCAACCGATTCAAGCCCTATCAGCATTTGCCTTACGCCACCATTGTCAAGGGCGATGGCAAATACCTGTCGATAGCGGCAGCGAGCATCCTTGCCAAAACTTTTCGTGATGACTATATGAATGGACTGGCAGCCGAATACCCCCAATACGACTGGTTGAACAACAAAGGTTATCCCACCAAGAAGCACCGTGAGGCCATCCGTCAGTATGGCATCACACCTTATCACCGCCGTTCCTACAACCTCCTTGGCGACCGCCAACTCACCATACCCTTCGAGTTTTGAGGCTATTTTTGTCCGACCTGTCTGACTTGTCCGACGAGTCCGACGAGTCCGACTTGTCTGACCTGTCCGACATTATATAAAAAATCGGGGCAGCCGTATGGCTGCCCCGATTGTATAGAGATTTTGGAAAGATTACTCATCCCATAATGAATGGTTACTCAGCACAAAATCATCTCCCTCCTCTTCAATATTTAACGAGGTAGAGTTGGCGTCCATAGTTCTAGTGACAATCGAGCCTCGATTGTAAGGAACATTAACCTCGAGAACCGCACCTTTTAGGGAAACACAGACAACATCCGTGACGGGCTTGATATATTGGATTTTCATATTCATATCTTTTTTATGTAATTATTTGACGATAACTTTCTTTCCATTCACGATATAGAGGCCACGAGTTGTGGGTTGTCCTTGGATTCGTTGTCCATTCACATTATAATAGATACTATTTCCTTCTTTTTGTGAAAGAGCCTTATCCTCTTTTATACCATCAATTTCTGTATCCTCATCACCAAATGAGAGGTTGAACATTAAGGCGTCTGCCGAACTCAATACAGGCAGATAGGCCTGATTGCCGTTGCTTATAACGCCATCTTTCTGAATCCTATAAAAACCTTCCTTGCCAATAATATTTTTGCCTGACACTTCACCATATCCCTTGTAAGAAAGTGCATAATTGGTATATCCATTAGAGGTTTGAAGAATTTTTGTATTCGGATTAACTGCTGACATCAGTTGATTATTGGGATATTTCGCTGATGCGAGTTGTTTCTTCGGATTGTCTGTGCCATAGTCGTGCATATCAGGCACAAACAGGTGGAATTGGCCATCCAGAATTTCAACCTTGTTAGGAGTAATACCTCCCTCCGTTTCGGAACCTTCGTCAGTATAGTTGGGATCATTGTTGAAGATGATGCAAGCGGCATGGTTGTCACCGCTTTCGGGAACTGCATCCATTACCACACCATCGTTATCAACACGTGTGAGGGTCACGGTATTACCATATTCCTGTTGGTCGACAATAAAGGTTTGCAGATTGGTACCCGTCATATAACCTGTAAGTTCAGGGTCGATAACCCTTTTGCGGCTTTCTGATGCCCAACCTTTTATATTCACTGCCTTCGGGTCAAGTGAGACGGCAATTTTCTTGATTGTAACGCCATTGAAATAGAGCGTCAAATTTGTGCCGTCACCAGGTATCACATAAATCACATCATCCGTACCGTCATTGGTACTGAGAGTAACTGAAGCATTGTTTTCTGTGGCTGAGAATTTAATTTCCTCTTTACTCCCTTCCTTAAAGTTTGTTTCACCATAAGAATAACCAGCATTGAAATATTCATCAGAACGATCAGGATGCACACGAGCATAAACCACACCAGTTGATGGTACTTCAGGAATAGTCATGCGATAGCACCAATCCTTATCGTCTTCTTGATTTATTTTCAGTCCAGTAGGTAGAATTTGCAGTGTGCTATTATAGTTTCCATTCACATTTGTCGATGAGAAGCCCAAGCCCTCTATTTCAGGAATAAGGGTACTTCCATACCATAATTGGCTACCTCTACAATACAATCTATCATAAGAAGTTGCATCTTTAGAGAGTCTATGGCCGTAAATGTCATTATCTACTTGCTCCCAATGATAACGTTTTTCCCATCTGTTGTAATAACTGTAGTCTCCTTCTCCATAAGGTGCATCATTATTCCTACCCATTCGTCCAACTTGGTTCTCATATTCAGCCACATCAGTGAAATCCCATGTGTATGGATATGTTTTTTTATCAAGATAGCCTACAGCCATAGAACGAGTGGCATAATCTGTACAATATTTCGTAGTATTATTGTTACCTAAATCAAATGTCTGACACTCGATCCGGAGATTGAATGTTCCGAACTCGCCCACTTTCGATGTGTATTTATGATTAAGACCATCGGTGAGGGAGTTTATACGGGAATTATCGCATGTCACAGTGCCTGTTGGCCAATATTTCCAATCAGGTCCAGTATTAATATTTGTCGTACAAGCAGTTCTCTCGCCTTTTCCATAATAATGCAGATGGTAAGTTCCTGATTGGCCATCACTCCCTAATGTATTCTTGTAGGTGTTCAACAATTCATAATTCTGACCATTATCAAGTACAGCATTTTCGGAGACGAGTTCTTCTGAATCATAGATTTCAATTGTGTAAAGAAGTAACCAAGCTGAAGCAGTATTATAGTCATTATTAGGTATTCTAATAACAAAGTTTTTGCTTGCATCCTCAACAATAAAATGGTACTCAGCTCTATATAGACTATAATTACTCCACCAAGCACATCCACCAATTCTGTAAACACCACCTTCATCGATTTTATTGCCTAAAGCATCCAATGCATTATAAACATTCAAATCAATTCCATCATTTCTTTGCCCATCTCGGTTCATTTTGATTTTAATGCGTGGATGGTCACCAAAACCAGCAAATTGTTCTTTGGGTATAAAAAGTACAGATCCTGCTTTTAGAGAGAGGAAACGGGTATAGCAGTTCTCGTCCTTGTTTTGATCCCCATTGGGATGGACAACATCGGAACCTTTATCCACTGGAGTATTACCTGGGAAATATCGACCATTATTGTAGCCACAATTACCATTGTAAAAACCGAAGAACAAACCTTCTGCCTCTGCTACGCCTAAATAATTTGTTGAACGTTCTGAAAAATTCTCATTCTTTAATTGATCTACACTATAGTTTGTGAAAAACTCATAGACGTTGTCACGAGTATAAGGGTAATAGTAAAAATGGTTGGCTGGTGTGCCTGAAACAAAATTTAAAAGCGTAGTGCCAAAATTTTGATTACTACTAAAGAAATGTGTAGCTTCGGGATTGATAGGTCTTGTGTTAAAATCCCATCTCTTAGAACCACCTCCATAAGACAGCACATACTTACAAATATAGGTATTGTCATCATGTTTACCATAATTGGCTGCCGTGATTTCAATGACACCCTTACTGCCTGTAAATGTGACCTTCAATCCATATTTTGTTTGTTCTCCTTCGGTGAAATTACCAGGAACTAAAGACGTAACAACCAAGTCTCCGCTTTTCACCTCAGACGTGAATTCGAAATCACCATAAGCCCAATCTGGAAGTGCCATATGCTGATTATCAGCATCGCTATGCCACCAAATCTCTTGAGCAAACTCTTTAGAGTCACTACTTGACAACTGTACAGACTCTTGAGGAAACCACGTGTAGTTTTCCCCTTTGACATTCCCAATGAATGCCGTCAGTAACATTAAAGAAAAAAGTAATCTCTTCATTTTTTTATTGTTTGGTTAATTTAGTGAATGATATATTGTCTGATTTGTATTCAGTTTAGGAAGATGTCCATCTTTCAGCTTTGTATCCGATGCGGAATTTAGGTTCATAACAAAATAGTTTGGTTTCTAAAAATATAGTTTGGTTGAATTAAAACTCTTCCTTTTTGTATCTTTGTCCTCAAATCAGGACATGTATAAATTCTCACGACAAATTCGGTTGCAAAAATAGTATTTGTTTAATAATATTATACATTTTATAAGTTCCATTTTTTTCTTTTTGTTGCAAATAAAACAAATGGTGATGTTTTTGATACATTAAATAAAAAACAAAAATCTCTAAGATTCTCATTTTTCTGAGGTTGTAAGGTTTTGATGTTGAGAGCTTTGATAAATTGTGTGGTAAAAAGGTTTGTGCTCAGGCAAAGCAACAAAAACGTGCACATATTGAAAATATTGAGATATTTTATTTTTGTGCCCTAATGATCCGTAGACACTTTTTTGCGTAAGTTACAAATATGCCATGGAGACCTACCAAATTGAGTGACGCCCTTTGTGCGCTCCTTCATTTTTTATAATTTTACACCCATCAACCAAATACCAGAGATCATGCGAAGAATGTTTTTGATGAGTGTAGTGGTCACCCTGTTTTTCATGGGTGGCATGTCAACAGCAAAGGCCGATGACGGCCAGCGTATTTATAACCCTATGCTGTGGGCTGATGTGCCCGACCCCGATGTCATCCGTGTGGGCGACACCTTCTACCTTGTCTCCACCACCATGCACCTCATGCCCGGGGCTCCCGTCATGCAGTCGAAAGACCTGCTCAACTGGGAAACCGTGGGCTATATCTTCGACCGCCTCACCGACTCCCCCAAGTATGACCTGCAGGAGGGTACGGTATACGGACGCGGACAGTGGGCGACTTCACTGAAGTATCACAATGGACGTTTCTATGCCCTGCTCGCACCCAACGAGCAAGGGGCAATGGGTGATACCTATATCTTCTCCGCAGAGAAGGTGGCCGGACCATGGAACCTCGTCTCACGAATGCGCCATTTTCACGACTGCTCCCTCTTCTTCGATGACGACGGACGTGTATATGTCGTCTACGGCACTGGCGAACTGATGGAACTCAAACCCGACCTCTCGGACGTCATCGAGGGGACATATAAACGTATATTCCAGCGTGAGGAGGATGAGACTGGACTCCTCGAGGGCAGCCGTGTCATCAAGCATCGTGGCAAGTACTACCTGCTGATGATATCACAGTCGTATGGACCAGGGCGCCACCGCCGCGAGGTGTGCTATCGTGCTGACGACATCCACGGGCCATACGAGAAAAATGTCATCCTCCAGAGCGACTTCGGTGGCTTCCCCTACGTGGGACAGGGCACTATCGTCGACACGGAGGACGGCGACTGGTATGGCATCATCTTCCAGGACCGTGGCGGAGTGGGCCGTGTGCTTACCCTCTCGCCCTGTCGCTGGATTGATGGATGGCCGATGATAGGCGACGAGAACGGTAAGGTGCCGCAGACGATGCGCCCGCTGAAGAGCAACCAGCCGAAGACCGGCATCGTCAAGGCCGACGGTTTCGATGATGCCAAGTTGGGTCTCCACTGGCAGTGGAACCACAACCCGGTGGACAACGCGTGGTCGCTCTCCGAACGACCAGGATTCCTGCGCCTGAAGACAAACCGGGTGGTGGAAAATATCTTCCTGGCCCCCAACACGTTGACGCAGCGCATGGAGGGACCCACATGCAGCGGGGCGGTGGCCATCGACTTCTCACCCCTGAAGGATGGCGACTGCGCTGGTTTCTCTGCGTTCAACGGCGATGCGGGAACGCTCACCATCAAGAAAGTGGGAAAGAAATGCGTACTCGAGATGAGCGAGCAGAGCGTATCGCTCTCCGGCCGTGAGAAAGCGGTAGAGAAAGTGGAGGAGAAGGTGGTGGAGAGCATCGACCTCAAGGGGAAAACGGTGTATCTCCGCATCGATGGTGACTTCCGCGCAGGAGAGCGCGGCGGCGGACGCGACCTCGCCACGTTCTACTACAGCCTCGACGGGGAGCAGTGGACAAAGATTGGCAGCGATTTCCGCATGCGCTTCGACTATCGGCGATTCTTCATGGGAACGAAATTCGCCATCTTCTGCTATGCCACCAAGCGTGCCGGCGGATACATCGACGTCGACCGCTTCGACTACCATGTCGCAGAGAAAAACTAGTCAGGCTTGTCCGACCTGTCGACAGGTCGGACAAGCCTGAAAGAATAAAAACTTCGCTTTTTATTTTGCTTTTCGCTCGCCTTGCACTACCTTTGCAGTATCATTAAGAATGAGACTGTAATTTAGCTTTATGGCAGCCAAAAAATACTCTACGGGTAATGGAATGATCAGGGCCGGTGTGATTGTCATCGATTTTGTCGTCATGAATCTGCTGTTGTTCCTGGCCTCCAGATACCTGTACGTCATACATATCCTCTACCCTCCATATTTTCAGCAGGAACCCCGTGAGGTGTTCATTGCCGCCAATTTCGCCATGGCCATCAGCCAGTTCGTCGTGGGGAGCATCATCCACCGAAGAAGGACTGGCATCGACGAGGTGTTCATCAGCGTCGTCAAACTCTGCCTCCTGCAGGTGTCGCTCATGTTCGTCAGCCTCCGTCTGCTCGGAGAGAGCGGAGGTATGTTCCAGTTCATGGGACTCTTCCTCATGACGGAGACGGCATGCATCTTCTTCGTCAGACTGGTGGAGAAACTCCTCATCAGCTATTTCAGACAGGCGGGACGCAACACCAGGAGCGTTGTCTTCGTGGGAAGCGACCCATCACTGCTCATCCTCTACAGAAACCTCATCTCAGACTCCTCGACCGGTTACAAAATCAGAGGCTATTTCGCCGACGAGTACATGGAGAACTGCCCTGAGGCCATTTCCCGACTGGGCAATATCAACGACCTCAACCGTCTCATGGATACCTACTCACTCTCCTCACAAGAGGAGGGCATCGAGGTGGCACCGGGCGACATCGACATCTCCACAACCGACGAACTTTTCGTCAGCCTCTCTCACGATGAGAATACGGAGATTATGAGGCTGATGCGCTTCTGCGACAAAAATCTCGTGCATTTCTACTACGTGCCGAGGATGTCGGGTAACTTCCTCCTCAACCTACAGCCGGAGCAACTGGGCGAGACCATGGTGTTCACCAACCACCACGAACCGCTTTCACATCCGTTCAACCGCTTCATCAAGCGCACCTTCGACATCGTGGTGAGCGCCATCGTATGCATCCTTATGCTGCCGTTCATTCCCATCATCGCCTTGCTCATCAAGAGACAGAGTCCCGGACCCTTGTTCTTCAAGCAGGCACGCACAGGACTCAATGGCCGCACCTTCACCTGCTACAAGTTCCGCTCCATGCACGTCAATGCCGACGCCGACCTCGTGCAGGCCACCAAGGACGACCCGAGGAAATTCCCCTTTGGGGAGTTTATCCGACACACCAACATCGATGAGTTCCC
>JAGCXX010000207.1 GCA_017961115.1 Prevotella sp.
GTATAGGGCAGCCACCACTCCTTGGGTGCCTTGTAGACAGAGTCGCTGGGCATCATATAGAAACTTCGTGTCTGCAATGCGCTTACGCTCTCGCTCATGATGAACGGTTTTCCTGGGAAGTTCTTGGGCACATCCTTTATCCACTCATGGTGATAGTTGAATCCGATGATGTCGATTGCACCGCTCTTGAAGAGGTGGTTGTTGGGCGCTGGCTCATTGCATCCCGCCGTGATGGGCCGTGAGGTGTCGTATTTCCTCACGATTTCTGCCAGATGGCGGGTGAGCAGTGAGTTGACGCTCAGTTCTCCTTCCTTAGCCAATGTTGAGGCGTCGTGCCCCGCATTCAGGATGAGGTTGGCCTGTTCGAGTGTCAGCGTATCGGCTTCTGCCGACGACCACTGCTCGAGCACCTCATTTCCTATGCTCCACATGAGGATGCAGGGATGGTTGCGGTCGCGCAGGATGAGGTCGGACAAATCGCGCTCATGCCACTCATCAAAGAAGCGGGCATAGTCGTTCTGGGTCTTTTTGCGTCGCCACATATCAAACGACTCGTCCATGACAATGAGTCCCATCGTGTCGCACATATTCAGCAGTTCGGGGGCAGGAGGGTTGTGGGAGCAACGCACCGCATTCACACCCATGTCGCGCAGGATGGTGAGTTTTCTGTGCAACGCATCCTCTGCGATGGCGGCACCGAGGCAACCCAAGTCATGGTGCTCACATACTCCGTTGATTTTCATCGACTTCCCATTCAGCGAGAAGCCCTTCTGCGGGTCGAAGACAAATGAGCGGAATCCCGTTGTGGTGGTAACCGCATCGGTCACCTTACCAGCTACCAACACCTCCGTCAGCACCTGATAGACATAGGGATTGTCAACCGACCACAACTGCGGGCGCCGCACCTTCAGTTGGGCTTTCACTCCCGAACCCTTTGCCACTACCTTGCCATTGGCATCGAGGATGGTGTGGCGGACGGTGGGTCGCTGCCCTCCGTCCTGACCAACGACTTCCGTTGTGATGGTGACATCACCCTTCGCTGTGGTCTGCACAAAGGTGCCCCAATGTGCCACGTGTACCTTCTCCGTGGCGGTCAGCCATACATGGCGGTAGATGCCACACCCGCTGTACCATCTGGAGTTGGGCTGGTCGCTGTTGTCCACCCTCACTGCCACCACATTGTCTCCTCCTCGGTTGAGGTATGGAGTGAGGTCATATTCAAACGAACTGTAGCCATACGGACGCTGTCCGAGGCGATGCCCGTTGATATAGACTGCCGCATTCATATAGACTCCGTCAAACTCGATGAAATAGCAGTCGGCATCACCAACACGGAAATGCTTGCGGTACCACCCCACGCCGCCTGGCAATGCGCCACCGCCTGCTCCAGAGGGGTTCGACGGGGAGAAATCGCCCTCTATCGCCCAGTCGTGCGGCAGGTCGAGAGTCCTCCAATAACCATCATTGTATCCGGTCTCTGACATCTTGGCTGAGTCGGCGAGGATGAATCGCCATCCCTCATCAAAGCATTGGCGGTCGCGTGCCCTGACTGTCAAGGCGGAGACGCACAAAATGATGAACAGCAGTTTTCTCATTTCCTCAGAGTTTGATCTTGATTTCTTTTCCTGTATAGTTGACCAACTGTCCCTCTGGGTTCACCAGGTTGAGCGGCTGAGGCTTGTCCTTTGAGATGACCACGATATTGAACTGCCTGTTTTTGAGCATGCCATTGAATGAACCGCTGCGCTGTCCAATAGTCAGTGTTTTTGATGCCTCCTCATATTTCATGTCGATGGTGGCGTATTTTCCTTTCTCATAGTTGTAGTTGATGCCTTCATCCTCATAGAGTTGGAACTCCCCGTCCTTGCCTTGATAGACATAAAGATTGATGAGTTCTGCCTGCTTTTGGTCACACCACTCCATCTCTGGTCCGAAAGGCACGATGCTGCCTTCCCTGACATAAACGGGAATCCTCTCGTATGGCGCATCCACCACTAGTGTCTGTCCGCCATCCACATGCTCACCGGTATACAGATCATACCATCCACAGGACTGCGGGAAATAAACGCTGCGGTTGCGGGCTTTGTAGTAACCCACAGGACATGCCATGAAGGCTGGACCAAACATCCACTGGTCGGGTATGTCATACACGTTCTGGTCGCCGTTGAAGTCCATGGCCAGACCACGCATCATGGTGTAGTCCTTGAAGTGAACCCATCCCGCCATGGAATAGAGATATGGCATCAGGTGATAGCGCAGTTTGTCATACCACACGATGGTCTTGTATGCCGGGTGATTGTCAGGTGCGATGTTCCACACCTCACGCAACGGCCATTGCCCGTGGGCACGATAAAGGGGTATGAAGCAGCCAAACTGGTTCCACCGGGCTTGGAGTTCACGCCACTCGGTGAGGTCGGCGGTTTCCACGCCCGTCCTGTCAAAGTCCTGTTGTGCCTTCACATACCTGTTCTCTACTGAGAATCCGCCTTGGTCCATTCCCCAGAAGGGAAGTCCGCTCATCGAGTAGTTGAGTCCGGCGGTCATCTGTGCCCTCATGTCTTCCCAGCGTGTGCCGATGTCGCCCGACCATGTGGCGGTAGAATACCTCTGCTCACCTGCGAATCCGCTTCTTGTGAGCAAGAACACGCGCTGGTTGGGGTTGACCGAGCGCTGTCCGTTGTAGATGGCGTCGGCATTGACGATGGAGTAGGCATTGAAATACTCCGTTGAGGTGCCAAGGGCTGTTGGACCACTCAGTGCCTTGCGATACCACACCGGTGTGCAGTCTCTCACATTGGGCTCGGAGGCATCCATCCACCATGCGTCTATACCAAATTTATATTTGCTGTAGAGTTTCTCGTTCATCTGCCTCCAGAACACCTTTCGGGCTCCTGCATCGTATGCGTCATAAAAAGAACCTTTGTAGCCCAACCAGTCGTGGATGTCGTCGGTGATGGCCTGACGGTAAATCCATCCCTTGCTGTCGAGCTCCTTGTAGTTGTCCACTGTCTCGTAGAATTTCGGCCACACCGATATCATGAACCTGCCATTCATCTGGTGAACACTGTCAAGCATCGCCTGGGGGTTGGGGAAACGGGAGGTTTCAAACTCATGGCTGCCCCAGTCGGGCAGAGGCCAGTAGTTCCAGTCCTGCACGATATTGTCAATGGGAATATGGCGTTTCCTGAACTCTGCCAGTGTCTCTTCTATCTCTGCGCTGCTCTTGTATCTCTCCCTGCTCTGCCAGAATCCCAGCACCCATTTGGGATAGAGCGAGGCCTTTCCGGTAAGGGTACGGTATCCGCTGATGACCTCATCCATATTGTTGCCGGCGATGAAATAATAGTCCATGTCGCGGCTCATCTCACTCCAGATGCTGAGGGTTTTCTTTGAATCAAACGGCTGGGCCACACGCAGACCGCAATAGCTCGTGCCGCCATCGGGCTTCCACTCTACACGCAGTTGTGTGCGTTTTCCTTTCTGAAGGGGAGCCGTGAATTTCCATGAGTTGGGGTTCCACGCCGTGCGCCACCGCTCGGGCACCACCTCCTTGCCACCGACATACACCCGCATGTATCCGGCATAATAGAGGATGAAGTGGTAGACATCCGATTCAGGAGCCTCAACAAAACCATCATACACCACCTGGGCACCATCGAGATTGAATCCCTTGGGCAGGTTCTTGATGCCTCCGTCTTCGGTGGCATTGCCTATCTTGGATGTATTCGGACAGTCAAACTCGAAATACAGCGAGTCTTCGTCACGCACGAGTTTTCTGCCATTTCTGTCAACGTATGTGCCGGTGAGATGGCCTTCCCTCCCATTCTTGTCATAGAGCTTGAAGGCCCTGTTGAGTTGGATGTAGTCGTTGGGATTGCCCCATCTGCCAAGACTGTAACTGTCCCACAACAGACCGAAGTTGAGGTTGGTCATGACAAACGGCACACTGACCTTGGTGTTGTATTGATATAGTTCCTCGTTTTTCTCCAGCATGTTGTATTCCTCCGCCTGATGCTGGCCAAGTCCGTAGACTGCCTTCAAGGCGGGGTTGCGGTCGAACTGCAGTTGCCATGACAACCCGTTCTGTTCACTTTCTGAAAGTTGGCGCTGCTGCACTCCGAGTTCTCGCTCTGGCACCCTGAAAGGCTTGAAAGTCTTTCCGTTTTGGGCTTCTTTAAGCAGTTGTTTGCCTTGTGCATCATAAAATGACACATCACCTGTCTGCTTGTCGACCAAGGCACTGACATTGGATGCTTTCACACGGATGCTTTGGGCTTCCTCAGTAACCTCAAATTGGGGCTTCGCCTTCTGAGGCACGATGATGAGGCTTTTTTTCTCAGGAAACACTTGCTCTGATGTTGCCCTCACGCGAATGATGTTGCCGTTGACAACCTCCAGGCACACCAACCGTGCGCCATCATTCCGGGGATTAGCCACCTGTATGGTGACGGTGTTGCCATTTCGTGTGAAACCAGCGGCATCCGCCATTGATGCCACCATCAGCAGGATGGCCGTGAAGAATAACTGTAGCTTTTTCATTGATATTGTTTTTGAGATTGTTGTTTATGCATTTTGTTATTGTTGCGAGGTGGGCTGCCTGAGGCTGCTGTCCCTTATCTTGAGAATCATGGGAATGACCTCCTTATAGATTTTGCGGTCGCCGTTGATGTTTTTCATCAGCAATTCGCAGGCTTTCATACCCTGCATGTGGGCCTGGTCCATGATGGCCGACAGCTTAGGGGTGACAAATGCTGCCGTGTCGCCATCGGTGAACCCGATGATTGCCACGTCGCTGGGAATATTCAGGCCCCTGCTCTTGATGGCATCAAAAGCAGCATATGTGACGATGTCGTTGAAGGCGAGGATGGCATCAGGGGGATTGGGACCGTCGAGCAGGGCAAGCGTAGCGTTTCTGGCCACGTCGAAGTCGATTTTCCCACAAGCCACCAACTCCCTCTCTATCGGTATGCGGTTTTCACGCAGTGCCTCCAAATAGCCGTGCTTGCGCCGCTTGACCATATCAAGATGGTTGGGGCCTCCTACGAAGGCTATTCGCCGGCAACCGTTGTCGATGAGGTGTTGGGTGGCTTCCTGTGCGGCTATGTCACCGTTGGCCACCACCTGTGAGAATAGTTCGGGCAGACATGTCCTGGCGAAGAATACAAGTGGGATGCCCATATCGTGGATTTCCTTGAAATGAGAGTAGTCGACCGTATCCTGCGCAAGGCATGCGATGATGCCTTCCACATGCATGGAAATGAAGTTGTCGATAGCTTGTTTCTCACGCTCATGGTCCTCATGGCTGTTGGAACTGAACACCGAATAGCCCTGTTGTAAGGCATATTCCTCAATACCATCAAGCACAGCTGCAAAATAATGTGTGACGAGATTGGGCACGACGACCCCGATAATACGGGGGGCCTCCTTTCTCAGGCTCTGAGCAAACGGATTGGGCCTGTAGTTGAGTTGCTTGGCCAATGCCTTTACTTTCGCTCTCATCTCCTCTCCCACCTCATGGCTGCCTCTCAGTGCTCTCGACACTGTGGCGATAGACACTCCAAGTTGGTCTGCAAGGTCTTTCAGAGAAACTCTGCGCTGTTTCATAACATATCAGTTAAGGGGGGTAAATACCCCACAAATTGTTAAACAATGGAAAAAACATCAATACTTGGTGCAAAGATAATGAAAAATGTCTGTTTCGCAAACGTTTACGTTGTGTTTTTGCATTTATTATTCGATTTATTTGCAGGAAATCCCTTACCTTTGCACCAGAATTAGGAAGAGTAATGAATAGTTGATAATAAGTTAGTTAGAAAAAACTAATCATGGAAGTTGTCGGGAGACAATTTCCATGTTTTTTTATGCAATAATGGTTAAAATTTTGCGAATTTCCGTGTTTTTATTTACTTTTGTTGGCCAAAATACACCAAAAATTGAATATAAACGAAAAATAAGATGAAGAGAGCACTATTGACCGCATTAATCCTTGCTGTCATCACGACGTGCAGGGCGCAGAGTTTTGAGTACCTCACCTTTGAGAAGACCGACGGTACTCAGGTCTCTATTCCTGCCGGGGGACTGACCCTCACCTTCGCAGACGGCAATCTCGTTTCAAGCGACGGCACGACTATCCCATTGTCAAGCCTGAGCAAGATGTTTTTCACCGAGACATCCGGCATCACGACCGTTCAGGCAAATCTTCCGGAAGGTGCGGTCGATGCCTATACGCCATCAGGCATACATGTCGGGACATTCGGCGACACAAAGGATGCCCTCCGACGTCTTCCCAAGGGATTCTATGTGATTAGGGACACCAAAGGTACCATCCTCAAAACTGTCGTAAGATGAAAAAGATACTCACCATAGCCATCCTGTCTGTGCTGACCCTGACGGCCAGTGCACAGACGCTGCGTGTCAATATGGGCGACGTGACATACGCCATTCCAGCATCACAGGCTGGCGACATGCTTTATCAAGAAGGTTCCACCCTGAAAATAGGTGATAAAGTCTATTCCTTGAGCGATATCACCACCATCACCATCGACAACAGAAGCGTCAGCGACAACAGTGTGGTCGTAAACTATTCTGGCAACACTGCCAAGGTGGAGATTTCAGGAAACATCGCTCCCTTCATCACCGCAAAAGTGAATGGAGCACACGTGTGCGTCGCCGCCACCGACGACCTTGTTCAAAATGTGACCTATACCCTCAGCGGCAACAGCAACAATGGTTCGTTCTACATGGAGGGTAGTCAAGCCATGCAACTGGTGCTCAACAACATCTCACTCACCAATCCCGACAGTGCCGCCATCAACATCCAGAATGGCAAGATGATTGGCGTGGAATTGGCAGCAGGCACAAGCAACAGCCTTGCCGATGGATTGACCAGCGTTGTGGATGATGGCAGCGACGGCCACAAGTGTGCTTTCTATATCAACGGACATTCGTCATGGACTGGTTCTGGCAGCCTGACCATCACCGGCAATGTGAAGCATGCCTACGACAGTGATGAGTACACGCTGCTCAACGAGGGCCTTGGCGTCATTACCGTAAATGCCATCGGCGATGGTTTCCATATCAACCAGTATTTCAAGATGTTGGGGGGAACATTGAACATCACCGCCGCTGGCGACGGCATCGACGTGGAGAAGAAAAAGAGCGACAAGACCGACAATGGCTACCTGACCATCTCAGGTGGTACACTCACCGTGACAACCACGGGCAATGCCACAAAGGCAATGAAATGCGACAGCAACATGATTGTGACAGGTGGCGTCATCACCGCATCGACAAGTGGTACCGCCATCTATGAGGCTGATGTCGCCGACATCTCCAGCAATGCCGCTGCCAAATGCGACGGCACATTCACCATGTCGGGGGGCACAATGTCACTGACGAGCACCGGAGCGGGCGGCAAGGGCATCAACGCCACCGGAGCCATCTCCATCAGTGGCGGCACGCTGACCGTGGTGACCACGGGAAAAGTATTTGAATACGGCACCCTGGACACGAAGCCGCAGGCCATCAAAAGCGACCAATCCATCACGCTCAGCGGCGGCACCATTCTCTCATGTGCCTCGGAGGACAGCGGGACGGCATTCAAGACCGACTATGAGGTGTTCACCAACGGTGCCACACTGATGGGCATTGGCGGCAAGGCCACCACCGGTGCGAAGAGTTCCACCCACGGAAGCAAGAAATACAAGGATATCAATGTGAAAGGTGGTTCTACACAGTCTTACGATGGAGTGACGTTCACCATCCCTGCCATTTACTCCAATACAGAGGCGAAAATCATCGTTTCATCGCCAAGCATGTAAAAAGCGGTGGCCATGCCACCGCCTGTCACACAAATTTCATTGCCGTGTTGTCTTACCTGTCATTTAGGGTGGACAACACGGCAATCTTTTATTTGGGGAAGATGATACGGTAATTTCCACTGAGGTGCATGAAGGCGAAAAGCCTCAGCAGTCCGTCATAATAAGCGTCAAAATAACCATCCTCGAAAGGCACATGCTTGGCGTTCCACAAGGCATCGACAAACTCCTTGCTCTTGTCATGGCTGCACAACATCGAGGCGGCTGCCACAGTGGAGACCAGACCGATGGAATGGCGGAGCTTGCGGAATCCGCCCGCAGGAATGATTTCTCCTTCCTCTGGCAGTGTGCCGTCCGTGCGGTACTGGTCCATAAAGTCGTTGACTCCCTGCGAATAGAAGAAATTCTGTATCTTCTCGCCATACTGCTGCTGCCACTCACGGTCGGCACAACTCCACTCATAGTCGAGGGTGATGTTCATGGGCACACGCCATGAGTCATAACGGAAATTGTTGTTGCCGTTGCGACGGGGAGCACCCTGCTGCTGACCCTGCCGCATGCCGGGGAAGCGGGGTGACTGCATCTCACTGCCGTCAAACTGACACTGGTCACCATTCAAACCTGTTTTCTCGTTGATGCACTTATGCAGAAACTCCCTGCTCTTCACGGCACACTCCTTCCAGAAGTCTGCACGGCCATCGTCGCCCCATTTCGCCCATACCTCATAAAAGGCGGGGATGTGATAGGAGGGGTCGGTGAAGCGCTGTCCATAACCATCCGGGGTAAAGGTGATGAGTTTCGTCTCGGGGTCGATAAGATACTGCATCGCCTTTTGAGGCTGTTGGTTCTGCTGAGCCTGCTGACCCTGTGCCTGACCTCCGAATCCGCCCCAGAATCCGCCACGCTGCACTTCCTCATATTCACGGGGCTGTATGCAGTCGAGGATATGCTGAGCCTCGGCCTTGTAGTTGATGCCCGTGTCGTTGCCCCATCGGTTGGAGGCGAAGATAAGCGAGGTGATGAAATAGAGCTCGCCATCCGAGGCTGCACCATCAGAATTGCGTGTGCCATCTGTCCTGCAGCTCCATGCGAAATAGCCTTCCCTTCTTCCAGACTGATGCTGCATATACTTCTTGGTCCATCTCCATAGTCTGTCAAAAATATCTTTCTTATCAAACTGCACGGCAATCATCAGACCGTAGGACATGCCCTCGGTGCGCGCATCATGGTTTTTGATGTCTGAGATGTAACCCATGGAGTCACCCACCTCAAAATACACCTTGTTCGGACCATAGAATACATCATTGAATACTTCTTGGAGTTTCTGGTCTACCTCCTTTTTGCCATAGCCCATCTCCACAAGCAGGTTCCTGTATTTCTTGGTTTCAAACGCGCCCTTTTTCCATGGCGAGTAGGCTGATACGACTACCGACATCATCAATGCCATCATCAATACGAGTATTTTTCTCATTTCCACTATGTATTTTAAAATGTTGGTTTACGAATTGGGAACAAAGGTACTAAACATATTCAGAGGATAGGTCTATAATTGTATCACATTGTTTTCAAATTGTATTTTTACGGAATCATTTAATACAAAATGGTCTTTGTTTAAGAAAATATGGTTAATTTAGCAGAAAATTTCAACAAACAAATCCTTTCAACAATGAAAAAACGAATGACATTATTAGCAGCCTTGTTGGTTGCATGTATGGGCATCTATGCCCAAAAAGCCATGAAAGCTCCTGCGGGGGGTAAGGCCATCAGCGACGAGTTGCTCGGCATTTTCTTTGAGGACATCAGCAGTGCCGCCGATGGAGGCCTGTATGCCGAACTCATCCAAAATGGTTCTTTTGAGTACAGCCCTGCTGAGCGCGACGGCTGGGGACCCGGAACTGCATGGCGCATCACGCGTCCTGGCCACTCACTCGGTTGGATTGCATTTGGCACCGAGCAGCCCCTCAACTCCAACAATCCAACCTATATGCGTCTTCACACCGAACGTGTCGGCCATTACTACGACTATAATGGTTGGACTGGCTTTGGCATACAAAACGACGGATTCGACGGCATCAACCTGAAGGCGGGAGCCAAATACAATCTCTCCATCTTCCTCCGCAATGTAAAGGGTGACGCCAAGAAAGTTCGCATCGCCTTGTCTGAACCTCAGCAGGGATGGGGCCGTCCTCCGAAACTCATTGCCGACGCGGAATTCCAGGTGAGCGGCAACGGGTGGCAGAAATACGAGGCTCAGCTCACTGCCAAAGAAGATGCCAGCAAGGCAAATATTCAGATTCTCTCCCTGACAACCGGCATCTTGGATGTCGACATGGTGTCGCTGATGCCGGAGGATACCTACAAGGGTCACGGCATGAGGAAAGACCTGGCTCAGGCCTTGGCCGACCTCCATCCGAAATTCATGCGTTTCCCAGGTGGCTGCGTGGTGCATGGCGGTGGCGACGGATTCTGGGACACCTATCGCTGGAAGACCACTGTTGGTCCGAAAGAGCAACGCCGTGGACTCAAGAACACATGGGGCTACCACCAGTCGATGGGTCTTGGCTACTTTGAATATTTCCAATTCTGTGAGGACCTCGGCATGGAGCCTCTGCCTATCCTCCCCTGCGGAGTAAGCTGTCAAGGCACCAACGGCGGATGGGGCATGCGCGACCAAGCACAGGATGTGGTTCCCATGGAGGAGATGGACGAATGGGTGGACGAAGCCCTCGACCTCATCGAATGGGCAAACGGTGACGTGAATACCCGCTGGGGCCGTTTGCGTGCAGAGGCAGGCCATCCAAAGCCCTTCAACCTGAAATACCTCGGTCTGGGCAACGAGGAGCGCATCTCCCCCGAGTTCATCGAGCGTTTCAAATACATCTATGAGCGAGTCCGTGCCGCTCATCCCGAGATTGTCATCGTCGGTACCGCTGGCCCTGGCTCTCACCCCGGCAACCGTGACTTCGAGGCTGGATGGAAACTGGCCGACGAGATTGGTCTTCCCATCCTCGACGAGCACTATTATGAACCACGCGACTTCTTCCTCAACAAGCGCCAATACGACGACTATCCTCGCGACCGCAAGACGAAGGTCTACCTGGGTGAATATGCAGCCAAGGACAAGAAACTCATCGATGCCCTTGCCGAGGGCCTGTACCTGCTCCATGTGGAGCGCAACGGCGACGTGGTGTGCATGACTTCATATGCCCCGCTCTTCGCACGCAAGAACGCCACCAACTGGAATCCCGACCTCATCTATTTCGACAACGAGCGTCCGTATCTCACCTGTAGTTACTATGTACAGCAGATGTTTGGCCTGTCGGCTGGACAGTATTACTACGGCGACTGTGTGACTATCGACGAAGCAACCAATCTCCAGGGACAGTCGGTGGTGCTCAATGTCAAGACACGACAACTCTTCGTCAAACTGTGCAATGCCAGTGCAGATGGCAAGAAGGCTCACCTCGACCTTTCACGGTTCAATGGGATGAAGTCTGCCACCAAGACCGTCATCTCTGGTCAGCCCGACGATGAGAACAATTACGACCAGCAGCCCATCGCACCGCAGACATCTTCCATCAAAGTCACGAAAAAGATGGACCTTGACCTTGCCCCCTACTCGATGGTCATGCTACAGATATCGTTATAAACCTAAACCTTATCAATATAAAGAGGCACAGCCGCTGCGATGGCTGTGCCTCTTTTTCTATACCTTTTCTATTTCTATGCCTTCGACCAGGAGGACAGGTGTCTTACCACCCTGCATGGGTTGCCCACCGCGATGCAGTCTGACGGGATGTCCGCTACCACTACCGAACCGGCGCCAATGGTCACGTTGTCGCCGATGGTCACGCCAGGAAGAATGGTCACTGCCCCACCTATCCATACATTGTTGCCTATCGATACCGGCAGCGCCCACTCCCTCCGTGAGTTTCTCTCCACAGGGTCGGTGCTGTGGCAGGCAGTATAGATGCTCACATTGGGACCGATAAAGCAGTCATCTCCGATGGTCACCCTCGCCTCATCCAGTACCGTGAAGGCGAAGTTGGCGAAAAACCTTTTCCCTACACTGATTTGCTTGCCATAGTCACAATAGAACGGCTGGTTGATGAGAATATGGTCATCGCCGATATGCCCCAGCAAACCCTTCAATATCTTCAGTCGCTCATCAGTCTGCGAGGGCCTGAGGTTATTGTAGTCATGGATGATTTCCTTCACCTCATTCAGTTCCCTTAGCAATTCCTCATCGACAGCAGAATAAAGTTCACCTGCCAACATTTTCTCTTTTTCGGTCATTTCATATATAGTTTTGAAGTTTAGTCAATATATCATTTTCTCATTCATCCTGAGGAAGCGGACTATCAATCCTTCATCCTTAATCCATGAAATTTCATCTTTCATCCTTCATCCAGAGGGTGTGTCAAAATCAAGTATATTGATTTTGAAGAGCATGCCGTGAGCCGAATGGAGCTCCCCTCCCCATTGGGGAGGGGTAAGGGGTGGGGAATTATTCTTATGAATCTCAATTAGTTACATGCCCTACCCCAGTCCCTCCCTTGAAAGAGAGGGAAGCTGCTGGCGCACAAGATTTTCTTTTTGACACACCAACATTTTGCAAATTTACAAATAAAATGAAGATTTTCCATTTTTCTTGTAGTTAATTGTGAGTATCGAACGACTAAAGAGCAGAAACAGTTCAATCAACATCAATAAAAAAACCAAAACAATGAAAAGATTAATCCACCTCATCATCATCAGCTTGATGACCATCATCGCCAACGCACAGGTCATCACCGCTAACAGCATTCTTGAGAACTATCAGAATGCCACCGAGAATGAAAACAGCGACTTCTGCTACAATGTCCAAATGACTGAAGGTCGCATCACCACTCAGTATGTCTATCGCAAGGTAGGCGACAACGGCACCGAACTGAGGCCCAGCATTCAATACCAATATGAATATGACTCAGCCGACCGTCTTCTCTCGCGCACCAAACTGCGCTGGGACAACGTCTCAAGGAAATGGAATACCGACAGCCGCCTCGATTACACCTACGATGCCGACAGTTTCACTGTGGAGACACGCAAATGGAACGAGAGCAAGCACCAATATGGCAAACCCTTCAACAAGGTGGCATATCAAATCCTGCCCAACAAAACCCTCGCTTTAGTCAACAACTAACACAACTATATATAACTCCTCCGCTAATTGATTAACTCTAGTATTTGAAACTGGATCCGCCGACGAACTCACGCATGATGCTTGTCGGCGGAATTTCTTTGTCGCTGACAGGCAAAAAATAATGGATGAACTTCAGCAGCCTATGGGCCTCGGCATACTCCGGACAGTTTTTGGGTACGGTGGAGAGGATAATCTCTGCATTGGTTCGGAGAACGGCAAACTCAATGTTGAGCGCAGAGTTGAACATGACATCTGCTGACTCCTGGAAGGGAAGTATCCATTTCTCCTCTGCCTCACACACATTGGGCCACATGCTGATGGTTTCCTTTGCCGTATAAGCACCCTTGTTGTAATCTCTGATGATTCTTCGCAGCAAGCGGTTGTCGCGGGTGGGAATCCAATTGTGGTCATCCAGCGACACACTGGTCAGCGCGGACACAAAAATCTTGAAACTCGCCGACCTGGGGATGCTCTCCGTGAGCATGGGATTGAGCGCATGTATTCCCTCGATAATGAGCACATTGTCACCCTGCAACTTCAGTTTCTTGCCGTTAAACTCACGCATGCCGGTGACAAAGTTGTACTCGGGCACCTCCACACGCTCACCTTTCATCAGTTTGGTCAGATGGTCCTCCAGCAAGGCACAGTCCACCGCCTTGATATTGTCGAAGTCATATTGTCCGTTGGGAAGAAGCGGCGTGTCAACTCGGTTGACAAAATAGTCATCAGTGGAGAAAGAGATAGGCCTCAGTCCGCAGGCAAGCAACTGCACGGAGAGTCGTTTGGTGAATGTCGTCTTTCCTGAACTTGAGGGACCGGTGATGAGAACGATTCTCACTGGGTTCTCCTCCCTCCTGAAACGCCGGTCGATTTCCTCTGCTATCTGCACGATTTTCTTCTCCTGAAGCGCCTCGCTCACCTGAATCAACTCTGAGGCATGCCCCTTGATTATCGCCTTGTTGACATCTCCGGCATTCGACAGCCTCATGATGATGTCCCATCTCACCTTCTCTGCAAACATCTCAAAGGTGCGGGTCATCTCCCTTTTCTCTGCCAACTGGAGCGGGTTGTGGTTGTCTGGCACCCTCAGCAACATACCGTCGTTGAGAAGTTCCAATCCCCAAACTTTCAGATAGCCGGCCGACGGCACCAATGGACCATAGTAATAATCGGCTGTGTCACCCAACATATAGTAGTCGCTGTAAATCTGACCGCTCGTCTCCAATAGTTTGACCTTGTCGGCAAATCCCCTTTCCTTGAACACCCTAATGGCTTCCTCTGTCGTCGCCTCTGTTCTTCTGAATGGGATGTCAAGGTTGACGATTTCCTGCATACGGGCATGGATTTGTTGTATGTCCTGCTCAGTCAGCGGGTCATTGCCCTTTTTCTTGAAATTGCAGTAGTATCCTCCCGACAAGGAGTGTTCGATGAAGAGCTTGCTTCCCGGGAAAAGGTCACTTGTCGCCTTGTATAGCACAAAACACAACGAGCGCACATATGCCCGTTGTCCTGCACCCGAACTCGCGTCGAGAAACTCCACGTCACGGTTTTGAAAAAGTCTGAATTTCAATCCCTGAGAGGTGTTGTTTACCTTGGCCGACACCACGGGGTAAGGCAGTTTGATTTCATCCGCAAATGCTTGATAGACATCGAGCAGCGACGTGCCCTCAGGAAAACTCTTTGTGATATTGATATTCTTGCAGCGAATTTGTAACATGAGGCTTATAGATTGTTTGATGCTACAAAGTTAACAAAAAGAAATGAGACGAAATGAAAAAACCTCAAAAACTTATCCTCTTGTTTTGCAATATGTCTATTATTCATTATCTTTGCTCCGCGATAAAGAGTCTTTGAAAGACTAAACTACTACAACCAAACAATTATGAAAGCACTCCGTCATTTCGCAGCCATAGCTATCGTGTTGATGGGCATCATGCCTGCTACAGCAACCGACTATCTGTCTTTTCTTACCCAGGAGAGAGGATATGTGGAAGTCACCAAGACCGATGACCTCGCCTCAGATAACAACTATTACTATATCCTGACTTCTGCCGAGGACAACGGACTGATTGTTGGCATCGGCGCCTATGAAGCCAAACCCGGATGGGCGAAAGAGGACTCCAAGGCACTGCGCTACAAAGAAGCATCATCCGACCCCATGCTGGAGCGCTCCAACTACTTCACCATTGAGCGCGACGACAACTATATCGGACTCCGCAACATCGTGTACAGCGCAGACCTTTTTCAGACCCACAATGAAGCTGGCTTCATGTATGTGAACACCTTCACCGACAAAGTCCTCGATGAATGGAGTTTTCTCACTCCCTCCTACCACGACGGGTACTGGCTGTTTGAGAGTGGCAAATATCCCATTGCAGAAGGCGACGGGTTTTCAGGCTACCTCGGACCATGGAACAACAAAGTGGAGAAAGGAGAGGCTCTCGCCCTCAACCGCAAGAACACTGCTGGCGACGAGGCTGGACACTTCCGCATCTTCCGCATCGCCAAAACCGACTATGAGGCGCAATACCAGGAGTTGAAACGTCAGGAGCTCTTCACTGCCACCGCCGACCATCCCGTTGATGCCACATGGCTGATTGTCAATCCTTCGTTTGAGAGTGGCGACGTGACAGGCTGGACCCGTATGCCCAACGTGACGGATGACCTTGAGTTCACTACACGCGACTATGACATGACCAACAAGGAGGGAGGCTATCTCTTCAACGCCTATCAATGGTGGGCGTCCAGCCTCGGGGTCACCCAGACCGTGGAGCATTTGCCAAGCGGCATCTACGAGTTGTCGGCCGTCGTTGCCACCTGGGAAGGCCGTGAGGTAACCTTCTCGGGCAACGGCAATTCGGTGACCAAGACCGGCATCAATGATGCCACGGGCATCCCGGTGAACATCCCGCTCACCGTCTCTGGCGACAACAGACTCACCATCAGCGCAGGCAGCACCGCACAATGGTGGAACGAGGGTCACGAGGGAGAGACCCAGACTTTCTTCAAATTAGACGACGTGCGGCTCATCTGTCAGGGCATTTTCCTCGACGGCGTATCACTGCCCTTGCCCAATGACGACACCACCCTACTCTCCCCTGGACAATGGTACTACTACGAAGTGAGTTATTTCACCCAATACCGTCTTAAAGGCAATATCACCGACATGATATACAGCACCGACGGCAACTCGTTGGTCAGCGAAATCAGCACCCAACCGGCTGAGAAGAAAATGACCTTGGCGAAAGGGCGTGTGTACTTCAAGACCACCCGCAGCGATGCCACACTGAGCATCACCTCTGACCGCGAGATAGAGGAAGCCTCCTTCACCGCCACCGCCCTCAATGTTGATGGCCTGCCACAGAAAATACTTGGCTTTATCGAGGTCAACAACGACGGTCCCGGCAGCGACGGCACCAAACTCATCAGCAAGTATCTCGCCATGAAAGGCTACGACATCATTGGTGTCAGCGAGGATTTCAACTATCACGGTTCTCTCATGAGCGCTTTGGAAGACAATTATTCCAGCGGCACCGTTCGCGCCACACTCAGTATCGGTGACCTCAGCATCCCCTTCGACACCGACGGCCTCAACCTCATCTGGAAGAATGGACTGGTGGACAAAGACACGGAAAGTTGGACAAGATGGACCTCCACCACCTCGACCGACGGCAACCAATACGTGAAGAAAGGGTTCCGTCATTATGAGATGACACCTGCCGACGACATGGTGATTGATGTCTATGTGCTCCACATGGATGCCGGCGACGCCATCTCTTCCCGACAATCTCAGTGGGAGCAGTTGGCTGGTGCCATCGGCAATGGTGACAGCAACCGACCCAAACTCGTCATCGGCGACACCAACAGCCGTTGGACCCGTGAGGAAATCAAGAGTTGTTTCTTCGACAAACTGCCCCAATTCAGCATCGCTGACGCCTGGGTACAACTCTGCCTCAACAACGAATACCCCACAACGGCAATGGGCGACCTCACCAATAATGAAGACCCCACCGCTTATGCCAACTACGAGGTGGTAGACAAAATCATCTACCTCAATCCCAAGGTTGACAACACCACCCAACTCCTCGCCAAGAGTTTCAAGATTGAGCGCGACTACATCTATGGGGAGGTGGATGGTTCAGACAACGCCAATCCTTTGGGCGACCACAAACCAGTCGTGGTGGAGTTCTCCTGCTTCAAATCGGGTGCCGTAAAACCATTGCTGGGTGATGTGAACAGAGACGGAAACGTCAACATATCCGACATCATGGCGACACTGAAGATTCTCATGGGCCAGGACAATGAGGAACCATTCAAATTTGACCATGTCGCCGCCAACGTCAACAACGACGGCGACATCACCATTGCTGATGTGATGTCCATCGTCATCATGGTGAAAGACGGGCAATAGCCCACATCCGCCAGTCCCGTCCGACCCACCAGCCCCGTCAATCCCGTCCGACTTGTCCGACTTGTCCGACCCGTCCGACTTGTCCGACCCGTCCGACTTGTCCGACCCGTCCGACCCGTCCGACTTGTCCGACTTGTCCGACTTGTCAAAAAAATATGTCTTGGAAAAAGAAATATCGTTGCTCCTCATGCGGCTATGAGGCAGAGGTGTATGAGGGACGTGGTCTGTTCAGACAACAGATCAGTGCGATGTATTGTCCTGACTGCCATACCATTCAAAACATTGTGGTGGGGGGCATCATCGCCGATGTCGCTCCCTCCTTCCGCAGTGAGGTGGGGCGTCTCTGCCTCCGCTGCGGCAGTGCCGACATCAAGGTGTGGAACAAGAAGACATGCCCCAAATGTCAGGGTGAGATGCAAGAGACGGGTGAGCAGGAGTTCTGGACGTGATTATTTCCACGGATAACTGCCGGGCTTCATCGTGACAAGCATACCGTTGTCTGCCTTCATCCGCACCACGCCTGGCGCCAGTTGGCATATCTCGCTGAAATGTGAAAAGCCCAGGGCACGGCAACATGCAAAAGCCGTTGCACCTCCCTCAATAATCAGTTCTTGAGGATGATGCTTTTCCACTATCTTTCTGACGATTCCCGCCATGGTCTCACGTATCCGCACTGCCACCATCCTGCCGGTCAGGTGATGGTGGGCTATAGCCAATGCCAAGGTATGATGGGCGGCATATTGCGACACCACCTCCTCCGTCCACTCGTCTGCGGAAACCTCTCCGTTGTATAGCGCCAGCGGCATAAAAGTAGTGGGCATGGGCAGTGCCTCTGGTCTGCTCTGCGTACTCCCGCACACCACCAGCACATCCTCCCTCGGAAAAACTGCCACATCCGTCGGACCTTTCAGACCTGTCGGACTTGTCGGACCTGTCGGACTTGTCAGACTCGTCGGACCTGTCAGATTCGCCAATTGCTGCAGGAGAGCCACAAACAAATCTGCCGCACCCGCCAGAAGTGTTTGGTCATCCGCCTTTTCTACCCAATGCCTGACGTCATCCTCTGAAGAGATGTCCGGTATCATAATGCCCATGTCTTCTGCCTCAGGAAACCGCATACGCAGTGAAGAAGACCTCGCAGGAAACTCCGGGTCATCAGCAAATTTTGTCTGACTGATGGGAACGTCATTGATATAATAGATTCCCTCACTGATGACCCTTCCCTTCGATGGGTTGGCTGGGATGAAAAATGCCCGTTGCTTTCCCGTCACCTCTAGCAAGGTCAGCAATTCCGCTATGATATGTCCACGTAGCGCCGAGTCTGTTTTTTTGAACAACACAACATCACGAGGCAGTGCCTTTGCCACGTGGCGTGTCACGTCCACTGCCTCACTCTCGTCGGCAGAGCGGGTATCCGTTGCCAGCACCGTCACCTCTTTATCAACCCTCAGGGTCTCTTCAGGCATCGCCACCAGCAGGTCCACACTCAGTCCGCATACGTTGGCGAGGCCTGCCATCTCTGCTGCCCCTGTCAGGTCATCGGCTATGACGACAATCTTTTTCCTCATCAGCGACTCATCCTGTTGAGCGCCATCTTGGTGGCATAATCTACAGACACCATCAGGGCATCCTCACTTGCGATTCCTTTTCCTGCCACGTCAAATGCGGTGCCATGGTCCACCGACACGCGGATGATGGGCAATCCCAATGTGATGTTGACTCCCTTGACGCTGTCCATCTTTCCGGTCTCCGCATTCCAGTTGAATCCCACCACCTTGAATGGGATATGTCCTTGGTCGTGATACATCGCCACACATCCGTCAAACTGTCCGCATTTCGCCTTGGCAAAGAGGGTGTCGGGCGGCACAGGTCCCACCACGTTGAAACCCCTTTCTGTGAGTTCATCCACTGCCGGGGTGATTTCCAATGCCTCCTCATCACCAAACAGTCCGTTGTCTGATGAGTGGGGGTTGAGTCCTGCGATACCGATACGGGGATTCTGGATGCCAAACTGCCTGCACGCATCGTCTATCAGTTCGGTCACCTCGATGATGCGCGCCTTCTTCACCAAGTCGCACGCCTTCCTCAACGGCACGTGGGTGGACACGTGAATGACCCTCAGATGCTCGTCTGCCAACAGCATGGCATATTTCTTGGTGTGGGTGAAAGTGGCGTAAATCTCAGTATGCCCGTCGTAGTGGTGACCCGCTAAGTTGAGTGCCTCTTTGTTGAGCGGGGCTGTCACGGTGCCGTCCACTTTCCCCTCCATCGCCAGGTCAATAGCCTTGCGCACGGAGACAAAGGCGGCGTTGCCACACTGCGCTGCCACCTGACCGTATTCCAGTTTGTCGATATCCACACATTTCAGGTCATAGACATCGATAACACCATAACTGAAACGGGCATCCTCGACGCTGCTGACCGCATTCACCTGCATTTCAAGTCCAAGCAGGTCGACCGCCTTGCTGATGACCTTGGCGTCACCAGTGACGATGGGTCTGCATTTCTCATACGTCTCCTGATGGCTGAGCGCCTTCACCACGATTTCGGGTCCTATTCCAGCAGGGTCACCCATTGTGATTGCTAATATTGGTTTCATATCTTTTCTTTATATATTTGAGATTTGAGGTTTTAAATTTTGCTTTCCGTCGTTAGTGTTCGGTATGTCGCTGTACCACAGCGACCCATCCCTACCAATCATATGTCTAAACTCCTATACTCCCAAAAAGGATGAAAGATGAAGGATGAAGGATGAAGGATGAAAGATTGATAGTCCGCTTCCTCAGGATGGACCCGTTCATCGGGATTTGCCGCTTTTACCCGAGGGGTCTAAAGAATCTCATGACAAGTCAGTCATATGTCTAAACTCCTAGACTCCTAAACTCCTAAACTCCTCAAAAAGAATCATATGTCTAAACTCCTAA
>JAGCXX010000208.1 GCA_017961115.1 Prevotella sp.
TGTCTTGCAAATACCTCCTTAACAAGAAAATCCATGAGGCAGGATTCAAAATTGCATTGACCGGCGAGGGTGCCGACGAATGCTTGGCAGGCTATCCACATCTGCGGAAAGACCTTTTTGCCACTTTGCCTGCCAAAGAGAAAGAAGCACTGACAAAAAACCTCTATCATACCAACCTTGCCATAACGGGGACTGAAATTGCCGTTGGCAATACGCTCGGCTGTGACAGGTTGGCTGAAAGGTTGGGCTTTGTCCCATCCTTCTTGGCGGCCAAGGCCAGCATAGGATATAAAATGTACAACTATCTCAACAGCGACATACTACACAGTTGCAGCAGCCATGATTTTCTTGCTGAAATGTGTGACCATCATCAAGTAGAGACCAAACTTCTTGGTGTGCACCCAGTCAACAAATCACTGTATCTTTGGAACAAGCATGCACTCTGCAACTACATATTAGGCACACTTGGCGATGGCTGCGAGATGTCAGCATCGGTTGAAGGGCGGTTGCCTTTCCTTGACCACCATCTTTTTGAACAGGCGACACGTCTTCCCATGCAGATGAAGATAAGAGACCATGTCAATGAGAAATACGTGCTGAAGGAAGCAGCTTGTCCCTACATCACCGACAGTGTCTACCGAAGACAGAAACATCCGTTCCAAGCACCACCGTTGACTCGATATTTCAGCAAGTCCGAATATGAACAAATATACGATGAGCTGACATCTGCCAACTTCATGGGCATGGGGATCTTCAACAGAGATTCCATCATCAACCTGCTGCGGTCACTTCCGTCCATGAGCGTATTAGAGCAGACCGTCTACGAACCAGTGGTGATGCTAATGCTTACCATTTTTCATATGAACCAAAAACTAATGAACTGAGAAGATGGAGACCAACAAAAACGAGAAGTGGTGGATAGACTTCTTTAAAGGCGACTTTACGGAAGTGGTGCTCAACCAGCAAGCGGCAGAAACGGTGCGCTTCATGCAGAAGATAGGACAATTGCTTCCTGGAATGAAAGTTTTTGACCAATGTTGCGGAAAAGGGTATCTGGCACATGAATTGGACCTGGTAGGATTGACAGTCACAGGCATAGACATATCCGAGCCCTATATTGAATATGCCCGCAAGCTGCTTGCCTCTCCCCATGCCGAATTCGTGTTAGGCGATGCCGAGACCTTCCTACGTCCTGGACTATACGACATCTCCATCAATTGGAACACCAGTTTCGGTTATCACGAAGATGACGAACAAAACGAGCGGATGCTGGTGCCATTTAGCAACAACCTGAAGCGAGATGGGCAGTTCTTCTTCTCGACAATGAATCCACTGTTCATCAACAAGCATTTTCAGCGCTTCATTGTCAAACAAGTGCCTTCTGGCGACAGCACCATCATAACCATACGTGAAAGCAGGATAGAGAATGGGATGATGAAATCAGACTGGCTGATTATACATCCCGATGGGCATCGAGAAACAGCTTTCGGACAGACGAAGCTTTACAGTGTCGAACAATTCCGGACCATGTTCCTGAGTCATGGTCTCCAAGTCGAACAAGTTTATGGTGACATCGCTCTTTCTCCCTACGATGAAGACCATCCAAGCATGATACTCTATGGACACAAATTGTGATGACATCCTTCTCGTCCTTCACAAGGTCAGCCAAACATATCCCGACCATATAGCTGTGGTGGAGGGCGATAACGACACGCTCACTTACCGGCAGCTGTGGCAGCAGGCCCGGCGAGTGTCAAAGTACATCAAACTCCACAGTGAAGGCTGCAACTTCGTAGGTCTCCATCTGCCCAAATCCTCTTCATACATCATCAGCATGATAGGTTGCTGGATGTCAGGAAAAGCATTCGTCCCCATAGGCACAGACCTGCCACCAATCCGCCGGCAATATATAGCAGCCCATGCCGACATCGCTCTTTGTCTGGATAAAGACTCCTTTAGCGATGCCCTATCCTACCCCATGGAGGATGCCATTGCCCCGTGCCAACCACACAGTCCTGCATACATCATTTACAGTTCGGGAAGCACGGGAACACCCAAAGGTATACTTGTGGGGCATTCTGGACTCTGCAACCTGGCTCGGTGCCAGCAACATGCTTTTGACGTGAATCATCATTCACGTTATTTGTTCTTTCTGTCAGTCAACTTCGATGCCTCCATCTCCGACATCCTTGTCACACTGACATCAGGCGCCACATTGGTCATAGAACCCATGTCAGAGGAGAGGCTTTCAACCATGTTGCTCGAGGTGGTCAGGACACGCGGCGTGACACATACCGACATACCGCCATCATTATTAAAGTTGATAAAACCAGAGAATTGTCCTGGCAGCCTTCAAACCATCATCATTGGTGGCGAGCCTGCCGACATAGAGACGGTGAGACGTTGGAGTCGTAGGGTCAGACTTATCAATGTTTATGGTCCAACAGAGGCAACCGTCTGCACCAGCTTATGTCGATGCGACGAGCAATGGAAGGCGCCGCTCCTGGGTGAAGTTATCGAGAACACCCATTATAAGGTATATGCTGACGGACGATTGGACGCATCAGATGGCGAGTTGTGGATTTCCGGTGTTGGCATAGCCATAGGATACCACAAAGACGAGGAACTGACGAGAAAGAAGTTTCCTGTTGTTGACGGTGTTCGCTATTACAGGACTTCCGACCATGTCCGCATCAATCACGACGGCAAGTTGGAGTTTGTCGGAAGGATTGACCGACAGGTGAAGATACACGGCCAACTTGTCGAACTGGAGGAAATAGAGCATGTGCTCCGCAGCCATAGGAATGTAGGCAAAGTGGCCGTCGTCAAGAGATCCATCAGCCCGGAGAATCCTAAGGATGCCATTATTGCTTTCATACAACCTGTGGACGACGGAGTTGCATGGGAAATAATGGAGAGACAATTGCGACAGTGTTGCAAACATCATCTGCCCGGATGGATGACGCCCTCTTTTTTCGAATTCGTCAAGTCAATGCCACTTACCCCATCTGGCAAGACAGACCTGCAGAATCTTTTGACATGGCCACTCCAGAGCAATAAAAACCTAAAAACGGAATATCAATATGCGACGAAAGAGGAAGAGGCCATTGCTTACATCATGTCCGACATTCTCAAGCTGCCAGCCGTGGGTCCAGACGACAATTTCTTCCTATGCGGTGGCGATTCACTCGATACAATCATATTGATATCCAAATTACAGCAAATGGGTGTGGCCATTACGTCAGACGAACTGCATCAATGCCCTACGCCACGACAGCTGGCGAATATGAGGAATGAAAGCACATCCATGTGCATGCACTCTTCCCAGCTTGAGAGCCAGTGGTCGTATCCTAGCACACCTGGCACCCTCACACCCTCGAAAAAGGGTACAGAATGTTTTCTTATAACAGGAGCGACGGGTTTTTTAGGCTCTCACCTACTTAGCGAATTATTGAGCAGGGGACAACGTATCAAGGCCATATGTCTGGTAAGATGTACGTCACCATACAACGGTGAAGAGAAAGTCAGGGACACCTTTCTCAGATATGGCCTCGATGTGAAGGTGTTAAAAGACATGGAAATAGTCTGTGGAGACATTACCTTGCCCTGTCTCGGTATTCCAACAGGCGATTATAAAAGACTCTCATATGAGGTTACGGCCGTGCTTCACTGTGCTGCTACCGTCAACATGCTTGCCAATTACGACAAACTGAAAGAAACCAATGTCATTGGCACAAGAAACATCATCGACTTCTGCATGACAGGTGCAAAAAAGAAGCTGCATTTTGCATCCACCCTTTCTGTCTTTGTGTCAACCGACAGAAATAAAGGAACTGTGTACGAAAACGATGACTTGAGCACCCCCACCAACATTTATGGCGGATATGGACAGACCAAATTCGTTGCCGAAAAGATGGTACAATCCATTCCTCCATCCCTCTGCGACGTCTTCATCTATCGCTATGGACTTTTGTGTGGCAGCACCGTGCATGGCAAATCCTCTCCAAAGGACTTTCTTGGCATGTTCTTCAGGGGAGCCAGGACAGTCGGCATCCTCCCCTACGACCAATCTGATTCTATGGCAGTGGATATCACACCCATAGATCAAGCATCCCATATCGTGGCAGACATCATTGGCCTCAACCAACCTGGAGTTTATCATATTGCATGTGAAAACCCATTAAACTATAACGACCTTTGCACGATCATGAAAAAAGAAAGCATCATCAACGACATCGTAGATGATAAAGAGTGGAGGGATGCAGTATGTTCTTTCTCGGACGATGCCGACGTCCAGGCTCTGCGAATGTCGCTCTGCCGCATGGACACGACACTGTTCAGGCAGATGAGATACATGGATCTGTTTCAGACCACCGGAATACGATTCGACATGACAAACACGCACGCCGCCACCTCACAACGATGTATGCAATACAAAGAACTCATTCAAACCTATATCAGACAATCATATGAAACATTATAATACAGGTTTTGTCTTGGGAAAATTTTGTCCGTTGCACCGAGGGCATATGCTGCTCATCCAACGTGCACTTAATGTATGCGACTTGGTTTATGTTGTCGTTGACAATATCATGGATGAAGTGATACCGGTGAAGCAGCGCATGCAATGGGTAAAACACCAATATCCAACGTCGGTAGTGTTGACCCAAAGCCATCCGCTTCCTCAGGATCCCTCGGAGACACCTTTCTTTTGGGATATCTGGCGCGAAGAACTGTTGCGCTTGCTGCCACAATCAGTCGATGCCGTCTTTGCTTCAGAGCCATATGGGGCACGATTGGCAAAAGAGCTGTCGGCAGATTTTGTAATGGTGGATTCCGGCAGGCAAATCGTACCTGTTTCTGCCACGCTTATTCGTCAGGATATCATAGGCCAATGGCAATATTTGGCTCCAATTGTTCAGGACGATTTTCGAAAAACAATATGCATCTATGGTCCTGAATCGACAGGGAAATCCACGCTGACAAAGCAGTTAGCCGATCATTACCATATGCCCTATGTAGAAGAGTACGCAAAACAGGTCATCGACTCAAAGAAAGGGGACATTGGTTTTGAGGATATTGAGTTGATAGTGGAAGGGCATTTCAAAGCTGTTGAAGATGCTCGGCAACAAAATACCCCCTTGCTGTTTGTGGACACTGATGCCATCATTTCCAAACTATGGTCAAACGAACTGTTCGGAAAAGAATCACCTGTCATCGAGGACTATATCGCCAAACAACATTTCGACCATTATTTACTACTTGATGTCGATCTGCCTTGGGTGGACGCCATCCACCGCTATCGGCCAAAAGAAAGAGAATCATTTTTTCGAAAATGTGAGGAGCAGCTCATCAAACGTGGGATAAGCTATACACTTATTCGTGGAGAAAACGAACAGCGCTTAATCAATGCAATCAAGTGTGTCGATGGGTTATTCAAAATTGGCTAAATAGAGTTACAAGCTGAAGAACATGACCGTGATGCCAAGGAGAACAAGATAAACATTGCAGTAGTTTGGCAAAATCACGTGGTAAAATGATAGTTTGATGATTAGTTTTCAATCTTTGTATTAGAAACTTGCAGACATCGTTCTATGTGAAACAAAGTAAAATGACAAAACAATTTGCAGCTTATGACAATCATACACGCCAATGACCCCACGACACAATTCCTATCGCTGATTTACAACCAGCGGGAGGACATAAAAACACATGTCACGGAGAACAGTTCCAACATGGATGTCGTCCGCGCCATACGTGGCGATGACACCATCATGATGCTCGGACACGGCAACCCCTATGGATTATTCTCCACACCCAGCAAAGAAGGTGGGTACAACCGTTTATTGGTCAATAGCGCCCATGTGCAGTTTCTACGCGAAAAGACATGCATAGGCATCTGGTGCTATGCCGACCAATTTGCAAAGCTATATAACCTTCATGGACTTTTCTCCGGAATGATTATTTCTGAACTGTATGAGGCCGATTACTTGAACATACCTACCACCCAAGAAGAGTTGAATCAGGAAATGGTCAAGTTTGCCTGCCGACTGCGTGACTGCATAAGTCAATATGGTCTCAAGGACACTCCCGCGAAGATAAAGGAACTGGATGACGTACATTCAGCACTGACACAGTTCAACTACAACAACCTTTACTATTTTGAATAGGAAATCATAAGAACGACCAATGGGAAGGATTGATTGTCTTGCCACATGACCAATTGTGATGGCAAAGTTTCATTCTGCTTTAAAATTCTCCATAATCAGTCCTTCCACATCCTCTTCCACTATGGCGGGACGATAATCATCCGCCTCCAATGCCAATTGCACATTCTTCAATGTGATACCTCGTATGTGTCGGAGATAAAATCCCCATGATGGAAGTTCACCAAACATAGTGAACTCTGGGTATTTTTCTTCCCGTTCCGGAACATCACCTTTGCGCCAGAGAGGGATGTAGGCCATTCCTTTCGAGGCGCGTCCGGGATAGACAATGTGGATGTTTTCCAACAACACATCTTCGATACAGTTGTTCGGGATGCCACAGATGGGGGCAGGATGGACGTTATGGAAATAGTCCACTTCAGGTCCACGTAGGTCATAGTCAATGTCAGGCCGGCCGAAAGGAATCTGGGCAGTGAGGTTGGTGATGCGAATATGCCGGACAACTCCTTTTCTGTCGCCAGAACGTTGGCCTAACCGTATGAACAGGGCATTGCCCGTATTGACGGCAGTGATGCTGTCGGCCACCACATCTTCTATCGTCGCTCCATCGACACTCTCAATGGCAAGCGCGGAACGGAAAGTGTCAATCACACGGATGCCTCGGATTTGTATACGACGAAAAGCGCCAAAGGAGGCTGAACCAAATTTTATCGCACTGGCACTGCTTCTTATCTCACAGTCGCTGATGGTGATGTCCTCATTACCGCCATCAGGGTCATAGGATTTCAGGCAAATGCCATCATCGGCACTGTTCACACGGCAACCGGTCACCATCACATTGCGACAGTCGGTCAGGTCTATTCCGTCATTGTTCCAATAGGCTCGGTTGTGGATGTCGAGATTTCGCAACACCACATCTCTGCAGCTGTTGAACGACAACCCCCACCCTGCACTGCTACGAAGGCATACGCCCTCAATGCGCACATCCTCGCATCCCACGATATTGAGCAATGTGGGACGGACCAACTCACCGGGTCTTTGCCTGCGCTCGTTGTAGTTGGGGTCTATCAACTCCCCTATGTGGTGCAGGCTGTCGATGTTCAATGCCAGGACCTGCCCCTGACCGTCGATGATGCCCTTTCCCGTAATAGCTATCCTTTTGGCATCCTTAGCCACTATCAGTCCTCTATGCGAATTGTCTTTCAGACGGTCGCCTGCGGTTTCTTTGGCATCTACCGGCATATAGTCGTATGGTGATGTACTGCCCAGCAACATGGCACCTTCTTCCAAATGAAGTTCCACACCGCTTTTCAACTCCAATTGACCAATCAGGTAACGACCCTGACTGAAAACGACACGGCCGCCACTACCACGACTTGCCTTGTCAATCAAATCCTGGAGTGTGCCTGTATCCATGCCCGGCACAGCATGGTAATCCCTTGCCGCCGCCACCAACACCTGAAGGAGGAGAATGACAAAAAACAACGAGAAACGCTTCATAATGCAAAATTATAAAAAATCCTTTTGGTGTCTTATTTTTTGTTTATTTTTTATTAATTTATCCATCGTCAATCTATGTTAAGGTGATGGCACATTAACTTAAAATTAAGGACCATATTGGCTTTTGTCAATAAAAATAATTAAAAGGTGTCGGCTTGTTGTTGTTTTTAAACAGCATGCTATTACTTTTGTGGAGAAACCACTACCACCTACCATGTATTTGTTAACGTTATGTTTTTTCCGCAGACTGATGCTGTATGTACTGCTGCTGTTCTTTTGCATGGCAGTACGTGCTCAGTCACATTGCGTCATTGTCGACAAAGAGACCGGAACCCCCATCCGGAATGTGAACATCCATGCCGACAATGGTAAGACGATGGTCACCGACTATCGGGGAATTGTGGAAATAGAGGGAGATTTCAAGAGTGCCACCATATCCCACGCCAGTTACCTCACACGCTATGTCAAGCATAACGAACTCCGAGATACCATCTGGCTGCTTCCCCGCGAAAACCGCCTGAGCGAGGTGGTGGTTTGGGGCAACAAACAACAACAAATCCAAGCACTTGTGAAAAGCGCGACCGCTGATTTGGCAAGTTATGCACCCCCAAGATCAGGCGTCTCATTTGATTTCGCCGAACTCATCCGCAAGAAGCCACTCAGCCGGAAGGCACGCAAGAAAAACAAGCAACTGCTGAATAACTGGGATGAATTGTATACCTCCCCAAGCACCTCCAAGGAGGGGAGCAATGGGAGTGATGGAAAATGATGAAAAATAACGGGTAATGTAATAAAATAAGAAAAATGTGTATTTTTCTTGTTTTTTGTGATAGAAAAAGGTGGAAATGACATTCAATATTAGCAAGGCTTCTTCTGAAAGCGGTCATTGACACTTTGACACAACCAGGAAAAAGAAGAGAAATGAGAGCGCATCACCTGCGGAGATGCCCATGAATGATGGGAACGAATATAACTTACTGATTGATATATTATCCCCGCTGCGTAAGAACGCAGCTACCCTCTTGCCTCCGGGCTCGGTAATCCGTCCCGATGTATATGTTATGAATGTGTGTGAGAATACAATCCCCCTTTCGGGGGGACAATTAACAATTCTAATCAGCTTACTATGACAAGACGATTACAAACTCTTTCTGCTGCCAACACGCCAGCACAACCCAAGCATAACGTTCCTACATTCGCCCCTCCCCTGTATAAGTTCTCATTGGGCAACATAGTGATTGGCGATAAGGTTATCACCAAGAACCCCATCTATTTGGAAGATGACCTCCCATACAGCCAAAAGATGACCCTGTTTATTGATGATTTGGAAACACTCGATTCTCAGGAAGATGACGACGACGATTCTGATACCATAAGAATTCTCGTATACAA
>JAGCXX010000209.1 GCA_017961115.1 Prevotella sp.
ACTGGGCCACCAAGGGAAGGGCCACCAAGTGGGCGCTCTATGCGCTCATGGCCGATGCATGCCTCTGGAGCGAGGACTATGACCAGTGCATCGAGTACTGCAACCTCATTCTCAATGCCACTGATGCCTTCCGCCCGGTGTTCATGACCAACACCAACGACTGGTACACCATGTTCTATCCCGGCAACAGCAATGAGTCCATACTCGAACTCAACTGGGATTACTCACAAAACCAGACCAACAACTTCAACTCGCTCTTCACCCTCACCACTTCATCACCGCTGAGACCCACCACAAGGGCGACAGAACGCATGAAGGAGGAGACGCAGGCACTGAAGGACGAGGGACTCACCGAGGACGGACGCATGGGACGTATGCTCATGGCCACCTACGTGCCCGACAACGGACAGGTAATCGGATGGGCTTCATCCAACCAATATTACATCTGGAAATACTATGGGACAGACGTGCCCGACATCACCGGCGGCGCACGTGCCCATCAGGATGCCAACTTCATCCTCTACCGGGTGGCAGAGGTCATGCTCATGAAAGCCCAGGCCCTCACCATGAAGGGACAAGGCTCATGGGCAGAGGCCGTCAGCATGATCAACAAGGTGCGCAACCGGGCGTTGCTGGGCAATTTCAAGGATATCGACACCCAGTCGGCTGATGCATCCGCACAAATCTCACAACTCGACGAACTGACGCTCCTTGAGGAAATCATCGACCAAAAGGAGATGGAGTTCATGGCGGAGGGCAAGCGGTGGTACGACCTGCTCTGGCTCGGACGCATAGGAGGCGGAAAGTACAAGACACAGTTCATGACCAAGGTCATCGAGGGCAACCAAACCACCAACTCCCAATGGATACGGTCGGTGCTGCAGGATGCCAACGCTTGGTACATGCCCATACCACAGGCTGATATCGAGCACAACAAGCTCTTGGTACAGAATCCGTATTACTCATCATCAAAGTAAGGAAAGGACAAGAAGCATGAAATACAAGAGACATTTCGCACACCATGTTGTTTGCCTCGCTGCCGCAGCACTGATGCTTGCCGCATGCGACAAGGATGTGTTTGACATCAACACCGATCCTTTCAAAGACCAGACCTACACGACAACGCTCACTTCGCCCATCTCTTCGTTGCTGGAGGAGACGGAGGGATACAGCGAGTATGTGAAACTGCTTCACTATTCCAATATGTTCAACGCTCTCAACCAGTCGTCGTCGGGCATCAGCTTCACCGCTTTTGTTCCCAACAATGAGGCGATGCATGATTTCTACCGCCGAAGGGGAGTAGACAGTCTGCAGCAACTGACCAAGGAATACGCGCGGCAGTTCGTTCTCTACCATACCGTCAAGGACTCCATCCTTCCTGAGTCGTTCGTGCAGAAGAAAACCGTGCAAAACCTCAGCGGTGACATCATCAACATACGCATCGACTCGGTCAACGCAGGACAGGCAGTGCTCAATGAGGAGGGACGCGTCATCGAGATGGGAATCAGTGCCTTCAACGGCAAGATTTATGTGCTTTCATCAGCCATGACACCGCTGGTGGAAACCGTGTTCGACCGTGTGGTGGATGGCGGACGCTCGTCCATCATGGCAGACGCGCTCCGGACCACCGGATGGGATAGGAAACTCTCGTTGGTGACCGACACCACAATCAATGAGGAGCGGCAGAAGGTCATCACACATTATTACTACACCCTTCTCAATGTGGCAGACGCCACCTTCGCCAAGGCGGGCATCAACTCACTCGAGCAACTGAGAAGCCGACTCAAGTCTGCCGACAAGGACGGCATCCCAGAGGACTCGCTCCTGAGAGAATATGTGGGCTACCACATTCTCACCAACCAATACAAGACCAGTGAACTGGGTGCCATGATGGGGTCGGATGTGACACGCATCTGGAGTTCGTCGGCCAACAACCAGGTGTTCACAGTCACCTATGACAGTCTGGCCACCAACGAGGCCGACCGCTATATTGTCAACGCCACTGGAGAACGCGCAAGGTTTGTTCCCAATGAGTCGAACGTATTGGCGAAGAATGGGTACATCCATGAACTCGACGGATGGATGCCGGTATGGGAACCGGAGCAGGCAACCGTGCTCTGGGACCTCGCCGACTACACTGAGGTGAAAAACCTCGTCGACCCCGAATATTATCAGCCAGCAGAGCCTACCGCGTCAGAACAACGCTTCCGCATCGCAACTGCCACATGCTTCGAATATGAGATGGGCGAGGCAGGGTCGAAAAACCGCAACTACAGCGATATTGACTATGTGACCTGCCGCAGCAACATGAAGAATGCCAACTACTACGACCGTGTGGTGTTCAACCTGGGCTATATGGGCAAGGTAAGCATGCGGACCCCCACCATCGTCAGGGGAAAATACAAGGTGGAACTGACCATCATCTTCATGACGGGCAACAATTTCATGAGGCAGCAGACCGACGGCAACGGGGGAATGCTCAAGATGACGTTTGACGACAGGGAAGACATGACGCTCTTCACCGCTCCATACACCAAGGTGAACAGCGCGCTTCCTGGCGTTTACACCACGACGCTCTATGAAGAAATCGAATTTGAGGAGACTGCCTCTCATCAGTTCAGCTTCATCATCCTCGACCCGGCTGCTAGCACCAACAACAACTTCAGCTTGCAGTTTGACTGCATCAAATTTACTCCAATCGACTAAATACATACAGATATGAAGACGCTATATCAATCATACATGATGATTCTGGCTATAGGCTTGATGGCCTCATGCTCGGAACTGAAAGATGACGACCATTATGGAAAGGCCGACACGCCCATCTCCAACCATGAGCTGAAAATCGTCAATGTGTCATCACAGGAGTATATCAGCAGCCGAGACGACCTGTCGGAAATGAACGGTCTCTTTGCCGGACAGGGAATCTATGAAGAACTCAACAAGAAAGAGCAGCTCAGCACCATTCTCGTCGTCACCAACGACCATTTCCGCAAGCCAGAGGAGAAGACCGAGTTCATCACCCGCTCCCACATCAGCGACATATCCATCTCGCCAGCCAACCTGGAGGACGGAACCCGACTGATGATGTGGCATGGCAAATACGTCAATGTCTCCATCGACGAGATGGGAAAGGAAGGCAACATCATCGACCATATCCTTTTCAACAACGGAGCGGTCAAGGAGGTCATCAAAACCGCAACAGGATATGTCTATGTGATATCAGAAATGATAGAGACACCAACATCGCTCTACGACTACATCAACGACCTGCCTGATGAATATTCATTATTCCGCGAAATGGTGATGGCTTCCGGAGGCAAGGAGTTCGACCGCACCAATTCCAAGGCAATAGGCATCAACGACCAAGGCAACACCGTCTACGACTCCATCTTCATCTACCGCAACACCTTCTTCGAGGCGGTCAATTTCGACATGAATTCGGAGTCGCTTACCGCCACCTTGCTACTGCCGTCAAATGAGGTCATCAACCAGGCTCTTGAGGATGCACACCAGAGACTGGCCTCATGGGACATGGTGAGAAGCGACAGCATCATGAAGGACTGGATTCTCAAGTCTTCATTCTACAACAAACGCTATTCGCCGGCAGATATGCAAACCGCTGAGACCAATGACATCAAGAGCATTTTCGGCACCCAGTGGCGCACCAACGTGCAGCAGGTGGATGTGTCTGAACCCGTGGAACTGTCAAACGGCATAGTATACAAGGTCAGAAAAATGCACCTGCCCAACAACCTGCTCATGTATAGGCTCAAGGACTATTTCTATTACTACGAGAACTGCACCGACGAGCAGAAAGAGAATTACTTCAAACGGGTGAACCTCAATTTCAAGGAATGTGCCACAGAGGTGGCGGCATGGTCACCCCTGCCGGGAGTATGGCCCTATCATGAGAACAGAATCATCAGATTCGACAAACCTTCAGATATCGCCGACGCAGATGGTTTCCAACTTGATTTCACACCCATCAAGCTCAATGCCGACGGCACCGTGAGGCCCTATCTATTCCCACCGGGAGCCTATCGGTTTGCCATGGGGTCGGTGCAGAACCAGAGTCTGAGCATCACGGTCGCGATACTCATCGATGGACAGGAGGTGGCACGCTCCCGCGCCATCACATGGGGCACCTCGACGGAGTTCCACTACGACCGTGGCACAACGCTTTCCAACACCCACCCCGAAGGCTTCGACGCAACCTATGTGAGGGAAGTGGGCGGCAACAGCAAGGCGGCCAACTACGACACCGACGGAGGCCAGATGATGGACGAATTGGTGATTCCCGATGTTAAAGGGGATGGCTCACCCGTGCAGATTGTCATGAGGCTTAAATGTGAAAACTGGGAAGGCAAATCCAATGTGAAAATCCACCACTGGTGCCTCAGGCCAACGGTCAACAATTATTAATCCTTTGAACAGCATATCAATATGAGCAATATTATCAAGAAACTGTTGGGATGTATGGCGCTGGCAATGATGTGCTCCGCCAATGCCTATTCACAGCAACTGAGCGGACATATATGGTCGACTGCCAACCAACCCATAGCGGATGCCGTCATCTCAAGTCCGGGATGCAAGACGGTACGCTCAGCTGAGGACGGAGCATTCACCATTGAGGGTGCGACCAAGGACAATCCTCTCACCATCTGGCACGAAGGATTCTATCAAAAAGTGCTCTACATCACCGATGCCAACGCCAAAGGCCTCAACATCTATATGGTGGAGGAGAACAAGACCCGCTACAATGAGACCGTGGTCACACCTTTCGGAACAGCACAGGGCGAACCGTCGGCAGTCAATATGGTCAATATCAGCAGAAAGGATTTTGCCAAAGGGTCGCTCTCCATCGACAACGCGCTCAAAGGAGAAATCCCTGGACTGCAGGTGCTCAACAAGAGCGGAATGACGGGCGAGGGCGCTTTCATGCAGATGAGGGGCGTGCGCTCATTAGTGGCAGAAAATGCTCCGCTGATTGTCATCAACGGAGTGCCCTATCTGCCTGATGCCAACCTCAGCCAGATTATCGGAGGCTATTCCAGGTCGTTCTTCCAGGCTCTCAACAATCTCGACATACGCAACATCACTGTGCTCAAGGGGGCAGAGGCGGCGGCTTATGGTTCAATGGGTTCCAACGGAGTCATCATGATTGAGACCGACCAAGCCACCTCATCAGACATGAACACACGCATCTCGTTCTCAGCCATTGCAGGCATGAACTGGAACTCCAAGCGCATCCCGCTCATGGGGGCATCTGAATATAAAAACTACCTCAGCGATGTGGGCCTGACCTATTATCCCAATATGGAGGCGTTTTTCAATGATTTCAATTTCCTCCGCGACCCACAGGCCAACAAGTCATACCTCTACCAGTATGACACCAACTGGCAGGACGA
>JAGCXX010000210.1 GCA_017961115.1 Prevotella sp.
CACGGCATGTCTTTCGGCTCACGGCATTTCTTCGTTTTCCTCAGGAGTCTCGTCCGTTTGGGGTTTTGCTCCCTTATCCTCACTTACCCCTCACCAACGGGGGAGGGGAGCTCCATTCGGCTCACGGCATGTCTTTCGGCTCACGGCATTTCTTCGTTTTCCTCAGGAGTCTCTTCCTTTTGGGGTTTTGCTCCCTTATCCTCACTTACCCCTCACCAACTGGGGAGGGGAGCTCCTTTCGGCTCACGGCATTTCTTCGTTTTCCTCAGGAGTCTCTTCCGTTTGGGGTTTTGCTCCCTTATCCTCACCGCCGAGGATGTCGGTGATGGTGGCGGTGACATCGTTGATGTCGATGATGCCGTTGCCATCGTAGTCGGCATTGATTTCATTGAAGGGCTCAGGATTCTCCTCCATGATATAGCGCACAATGAGCATGATGTCGGCGATGTTGATGCTGCTATCAATATTGGCATCGCCAGGCAATTTCTCAAAGGGAATCTCTGGGATGGGATTGTCGATGTCTATCGCCAGCAGTTTGGGTGAGTCGCTGCTGCTGCCGGTGAGGTAGGCCCGGAACGGAGCCACGCTGCATTCTTCCTCATTATGGCGCAGGCGGTTGCCGTCGAAAGTGTAGATGTTGGTAAGGGAGTTGCCAACATGAGTGCCGTGCAACGTGTAGTTGCCAGCCACCACCTGAAGACTGTCTGCAATGGTGGGGGAGACGGTGCATTTCTGTGCCTCGAAGGTCAGTGTCTTGCCCACAAGGATGGTGTCGTATGCCATGAGGTATGGGGTGTAAGCCTCCAGTTCGGTGATGAAGGAGGTAGCCACGATGGTATCATTCACACCGGTCATTTCAAGGATGCGCAGATGGCTTTCGATGTCCTGCTCGGTGACCCTTGGTGCGATGCTCTCATCGTCGGCCTTGATTTCGTCGGGCTTGAAAGGCAAGGCGATGGTGGTCCACACCAGCGAGTCGCTGTCGCTGAGTTCACGTGAATAGGTCACCTTGCCAAATGTCATCTCACGAGGTATCAGGTAGTCGTAGCCGTCGGTAAGGATGAGGTCGCGTCCCTGTCCCGAACCATCCACGTAGTTTGTCTCCTTCAGGCTCTTTGGCATGGTGGTGTTGAGCATGTAGATGGTGTTGGGGTTGCTGTTGGGTTTCACATCCTTGGTGTAGGAGTTGGCAAGGATGATGGCAAGCGCATCCTCAGGCACCTGGAAGGTGGATGACGACGATTTGATGACGCTCATCTCTCCGGTTTTGGTCCAGTAGATGGCTCCCTTGGCAACGTCATATACATCCGTACTGTCGCATGACCAAGAATAGTTTCCTGTTTGGTGGATGCTGAGGATACGGAATTCGTCGGTGCCGTCCAACATTTGCTCAATGGGGATGACGATGCTGTCGCCAGAGGCGATGCTCACCGTGTCGCTCCACAACGGGGTGATGTTGTCCAGTTTGTCGCCCAGGTTGAACTTGACCACTCCTTCGTAGGCCGTCTTGCCATTGTTGCTCACAACGAGCCTTCCCATCAGACGGTCGCCCACGATAGTGGTGAGGTCGTCGTCGAGATTGTAGATATCGACACGCTTGCTGAGGTTTGCCTGGGTGGCATTGTCGTTGGTATAGAAATACTGGGTGTCGTATTCGTCGACGGACAGATAGAAACGGTCTTTTGTCAGATTGAGTGTCTGGCCGTCAGGAATGAACAACTCATAGTGCATGTGTGCCTGTGGAACAACAGACAGGTCGTCATGGCAAACTTCCACGATAGCCTTGGTCTTGGAGTTGTATTTCCTCAGGTAGATGGGGCCGAAAAACTCCTCATCGTTGTTGTCGAAGTCGATATGGAGGAATGAGTTGTCAATCCATAGTGCGTTGACGGTGAAGTCAGCCTTGGGAACCGGTGTGAGGGTGAGTTGCGTGCCTTCGATGACCACGTCGACGTAGTTTTTGTCCGTTCCACCCATCAACTTCCACTCTTCAGATTTATTTCCCCTGTATATTGCCTTAATGGTGTAATGTCCTTCGGAGATATTGGCACCGAAGCTGGCTGATAACAACTCAAGGTCTTTATTGCCATAGACAGAGAAGGTGCTGGTGGTGGAACTTGGCTTCAGCTCGGAGACCAAGAGGCCGGTGTCGTCAAAGAGTCCAAAGGAATGAAAGAATGCTTTCTGTTCTGCGAGGGTGTTGACGACCGACTGTTTGAGAGTAATGTCGGTGAATGCAGATTTGTTGTCAGCACGGGTGTATGTGCGTCCGTTTTTCAAACTTGGACGGCTGAAAGCCCTCAATCCCTCGGCGGGAAACACATATCCGTCCTCGCCTTGAGCCTGAATGCCTATCACAGCGGCTTGGAAGAGGGTGAGGTGATAGTTCTTCACATTGGGATTGAGTCCTTCGCCTTTGGCATGCGCTGCGGTCAGCAGATAGTAGCCGTCGCCTGCTCCCAACCAGCCCCAGTTGATGTGGAAGAAGCCCTTTCCATCATAGCCGTCGCATATGAAGGCATGGCCAGCATTGATGTTGGTGTTTGCAAAGTAGATGACGGGGCGGTTGTTTTTGAGTTCGTTTACAAGCAGGTTGTCCCAATCCCTAATGTCGTATGATTCGCGCAGCACATAGTGCATGGTGTTGGCATAGCCAAAATACTTGGTCAGACTCTTTGGAACATCGTAGACATACGAACTCGATGTGTTTTCCTTATAGTCCATGTTGACGGAGTGGCCGCTGTAAACCATGAGCCGTGCTACCTCGTCAATGACTTCTTCAGGGCTGTCCTCTGTCACCTCAGGGGTCATCAGGTCCCAGTTGAAGGAGGTAGCGGGCAGTTGGGGGATGTTCTGCTTTGCCGTAGTCGTCACATAGGATGGAATGGATGTCGTGTTGCCGGTGGGGTGGCGGTGGAAATACATCAGTTGAGCCATTGCCGTTGCTGTACAGCCCGTGGGACTCAGAACACCATTGATGGTAGGACTGTATTTGTTGTAGGGAGCGCCCTGTCCCCAATGGGTGGTGAGAAGCGGTTCGACAACATCTGTTGGATGTACATTCTGTGCCTTTGCCTTGAAGGGTCTTGAGTTCTGCGAGATGTCAGCAGAAAGGGTAGCGTCAAGTTCTGTTGTCCACTGTTCCAGCCATTCCCTCATGTTGTCGGGCATCTGTTCGGCATCGAAATCTCCGCTGTCGCTGTAGCCGATGATTTCTTCGGTGCTGTCATCACCAGAAAGGACGACGAAGCCACCACCATGCCCCATATTGACGATATAGAGGCATGGCTCCCCGGTAGCCCTTTTTGTCTGGTAGGCTATCTTGATGTCAGTCGGCTTTCCTGCAAGGCGCTTACCCGCTATCAGACGGGCTTTGCTCAGTGCCTGGGTAGGTGATATAGGATTGGCCATCATGAACAAAGAAAACAGTGCCATGACTGCCAAAAGGAAAATCCTTCTCATTCAATTTTGTTTAAACGGCTGCAAATTTAGCAATAAATATTGATAAACTTATCCCATCACTTTCATAAAAATGATTAAATGCCACTACTTTGATTACTTTTCACTTGTAAAAACGTCATTATTGTGGTTTTTTCACTCATAAACACATCAAAATCAATGAAGAACAAGAAATACCATGGTGTGGTGGTGCCAATGGTCACTCCCGTATATGAAAATGGCGAAGTCGACCTCGATGCCACGCAAAAAATCGTGAAGTTTTTAGCCAAGAATGATGTAGTCCCGCTGCTGATGGGCACAACGGGGGAGGGCAATTCGCTTAACCGCAGAGATGGGTTGCTTTTTGTGCGCAAGGCGGTTGAGGCTGCAGAAGGTCGGGTGAAGGTATATGCAGGACTCACAGGCAACTGTTTTGCAGACCAAGTTTCCGCGGCCAAGGAATATGTCGATACGGGGGCAGATGTCATCGTGGCGACATTGCCCACATACTATGCGCTCACACCCGAACAGATGTATGGATATTACGTGGCTTTGGCAGACAGCATCCCCGGACCTCTGATGCTCTACAACATCCTGGCGACCACACACATGAGTATCCCCATAGACATCATCAAGCGCCTTGCCGACCATCCCAACATAGTGGGACTCAAGGACTCGGAGCGCAACCTGCCGAGGATGAAGGAACTCATCGAGTTTGCCAAAGACCGCGAGGACTTCTCGTTCTTCTGTGGATGTGCCGCCTTGTCGGCGGAGACGCTCGACTTGGGTGCCGATGGCATCGTACCGTCAGGAGGCAATTTCGTGCCCCATCTCTATGAGCAACTCTATGAGGCAGGTGTCAATGGGGAAAAGGAAAAGGCCGAGCAACTCCAACAATTGACAGCCGACATCTGCTCGGTCTATCAGAAGGACCATACGTTGGGTGAGAGTCTGGCAGCCCTCAAGGTGATGATG
>JAGCXX010000211.1 GCA_017961115.1 Prevotella sp.
CCCCGCTGCGTAAGAACGCAGCTACCCTCTTGCCTCCGGGCTCGGTAATCCGTCCCGATGTATATGTTATGAATGTGTGTGAGAATACAATCCCCCTTTCGGGGGACAATTAACAATTCTAATCAGCTTACTATGACAAGACGATTACAAACTCTTTCTGCTGCCAACACGCCGGCACAACCCAAGCACAACGTTCCTACATTCGCCCCTCCCCTGTATAAGTTCTCATTGGGCAACATAGTGATTGGCGATAAGGTTATCACCAAGAACCCCATCTACTTGGAAGATGACCTCCCATACAGCCAAAAGATGACCCTGTTTATTGATGATTTGGAAACACTCGATTCTCAGGAAGATGACGACGACGATTCTGATACCATAAGAATTCTCGTATACAATGATGCCGATGGTGCTTTAGTATATGAACAAACAGAAGTATTGGACGACAGTCCTTATCAAGTCCTCGATATGTTGAGTATTGTGACTTGCCTTCATGCAGGCAGTTATACGATGTACTTGTCTAATTTGAAATACGACAACATATACGAAGATTTATTTGAGTACCGCGACAATGCTACTGTCTTCGCATTCACCATTATCAGCCGTGCCGAGGCTCTCAGTGAGCCATCCCCACACCATTTCACTGTCAAGCCTATCGGCCATAACCTTCCTATGCTTGCCGATAGCCTCATGCTCAACTTCGTCAACGAACAACCAGGAATCTCAAACCGCAATTTCTACTGCTTCAACGACAATGAGGTGCTGATGTGGGATCAGGACGGCATCTCACCCCATACCAACAACGTGAGGATGATATCCGTCCATATCTGGCAACCAGGACACTACACTTGCCTTGTCGATAATGGTTTGTTGCCGATAACTGGTGTAGAGTTCGACATTCTCCCCAACGGAGAGATACGTGTGTGTGAAAAACTTGACGAGCAATCAGCTGCCTACCAGTTGGTCCGCATCAGTGAGAGAGCCCCCGACTCCTACAGGAATATGCAAAACAAAATCAATCAGGCAGGCAACCACACCTACACATTGAAAAGCATTGAACGATATATGCAACAAATCGCCAATTGTCTCTGTTCTCAATATTCATGCCCCAACATCTTTGACGAAGCGACCATTAATGAGAGTGTCACCCTGCCCGACACCTACAATTCATGTCATGCAATGGATTTGCTCAACCTTGAGATGGCCAACCGACATCTCAGATTCTCTCCTGCTGCCATGGGAAAACTCTACAAATGGTTCTCTGAGGAATACGACAAAGGCAAACCTTGGGATAATGCCCGACTCAGTCAAGTGACCAAGGAAATCATCGTGAACTTCAACAAGCGCCGCCAGGCTGAGTTTGATTCCAATTGGGATAATTTGCAGACGTTTCTCACCACGCTGGAACCATCCGACCTCAATTGGAGTATGAATCCGGAGATATGCGAAGAAGAGATGAGTCCATACCAAAAAGCCATGTACTCCCTTCGCAACATGATTGGTCTTGAGAAGTTGAAAAACGGGATTGACAGTATTTTCACAAATGTCCGCTTCAACCAACTTCGGGAGTCGCATGGTCTTCCCAACAACAGCAGCAAATCCCACCACATGCTGTTTTTCGGCAATCCCGGAACGGGAAAGACCACTGTAGCCAAACATATCGGCAAGATATTTCACTCAATGGGGCTGCTGAGCGACGGCGACGTGATTGTGACCGACCGCAGCAAGATGGTGGGCCGTTATTTAGGCGAGACAGAGACTAAGATGCAGGAGTTGCTCGAAGAAGCCGAGGGAAAAGTGCTTTTCATCGATGAGGCATACTCTCTCTTTGTCAATGACTCAGAACACTCCGACTTTGGTCACCGCGTGATTGAAAGCCTGTTGCCCAAGATGGCTGAAGAGAATCCCAACATGCTCATCATCATGGCAGGTTACGAAAAGGAACTCAACAGGATGGTCAGCGTCAACCCCGGACTTTGCGGACGTTTTGCCCACAGTCTTCATTTCGATGATTATTCCGCTGCTGAACTGATGGATATCGCAATGCTGGAACTTATCCGCGACAAATATCTGTTGGATGAAGCTGCACGCGACTACTTTCTTTCCACCATCGAAGATGCGGTAGCCCACAAAGGTCCATTGTTCAGCAATGCACGATGGGTGGTGCAATATGTGCAAAACGGCATCCTGCCTGCGATGGCAGAACGGGTAATGGCCAAGAGGGATATCTGTGCCTCCGACTGCCAACTCATCATCCGGGAAGATATCGAGAAAGCGTGGCCCAACTTTGACCCAAGCAAAGGCAAAGACCACAAAAAGCGCGTAGGATTCAATTAAAAGTCAGACATGTCGGACCTGTCGGACCTGTCGGACTCGTCAGACTCGTCCGACACTTCTTAGAAGCTGAAAAAGCCGTAGAAGTAGATAACAGCCACCCAACGGGGGTCTCCCATGTTCCTCACGTTGCCGATATTCCGACCGTCCTTATATACATCTCCGTTGGAGCGCACCTCACCCACTCTTCTTCCTTCCTGGTAAATGTCACCGTTGGAGCGCACCTCACCAATCCTTCTTCCCTCTTTGTAAATGTCACCATTGGAACGTATCTCGCCCTTTCTGGAACCACTGACGTAGATATCGCCATTTGACCTGATTTGCCCTACGTTCCTGCCATTGATATACACATCGCCATTGGGGCGGATTGAACCCACCTGCCGTCCGTTGTAATACAAATCCGAATTGGAGATGGATGAGGTGGAGGTGGAGGAAGATGTCGAAGATGTGTTGTTTCTTGTAGAGGCAACAGAAGCGGATGCCGAAGAGGTGGATACGGAGGAAGTAGCCACGGGCCTTGCGGTTGCAGTCGATGATGTTGATGATGCGGTCGTCGCCACAGGTGCAGAGGTGGTCTGACGGGTGTTGCTGCTGGCTGCACCGCCCAAAATCCCGGCATAGGTTCCTACTTGGTCGGCGGTGTTCACTACTCGCCCGATATTGTATAGCGTGTTTCCTACAGAACCGCATCCTGTGAGCAAGGCTACGGCTGCGCAAGCTATGAGATAGGTGTATTTGTATTTTTTCATCGTGCTAATCATTGAATTTGAGTATTAATGTTGCTTATGGTGGCAAATTTAACTAAAAAAACTGAAAGCGATGTCAAAAGAAGCCTGTTTTTCCTCATTTGGCGATTTTTTACTTTGCCAATCCTTTGAAATACTATAATTTTGCGGTTGGAAAAGAAACAGCCCCATGATCAGTGTCAGACATCCCAAAAGCAGCAAAAACCACCCGCATGCGCCACGGCGATGCATATGCGGTTTTTTGCTGGTGTTGCTCTGCATTGTGACACTGTCCTCTTGCAACCGCGCACAACTCCGACAAATCATCAACAAATTGGGCAGCCCCGACAAGGAGAAACCTGAGATTTACCATGAGTTTGAAGGCTATAGCCCCGGTGCGAAGAAGAACAAGGGCAAAGAGGACTTCAACCGTTATCATTATTACATCGCCCCGGAGAGAAACGACATGGTGGACAACGACCCCGACATCTATTTCCGGCAGGACTATGAGGTCATCGACCCCATCCCCACCTTCGACGAGGAGCAGTACTGGCGCGACCATCCCATCACTATTGAAGACAACCAACCATCAGAAACAACAACCGAATAGAATATGCTGAGAACCATCATCATCATTATTTTGACCACACTGAGCAGCATGATGCTGGCCAGCGACACCTCCGACCATCCCAAAATCGGACTCGTGCTTGGAGGTGGAGGGGCTAAGGGAGCCGCCGAGGTGGGGGTGCTGAAGGTTTTGGAGGAGAAAGGTATCCGTCCCGACTACATTGCAGGTACCAGCATCGGTGCCATTGTCGGAGGACTGTATGCTTGCGGCTATAGCGCTGCCGACCTCGACACGCTCTTCCGCAGTCAGGAATGGCTGTCGCTCATCGGCGACCGCAAGCGTGACCTCCGCAACAATATACTCACCGAACGGGAAGGGGTCGTCTATCTTTTTGGATTTCCCATCAGCGGACAAACCAAGAAGACTGAGGCCAAGGAATCTCCCCTTGGAATCCTGGGCGGCACCAATATTACATTTTTGCTCGACAGTCTGACAAAACGATACGACGGCATCCAAAGTTTCGACAGCCTGCCTATCCCCTTTCGATGCGTTGCAGTAGACCTGAAGAAGCAGGAGGAGGTCATCATGGACAGTTGTGAGTTGGAATTGGCGATGCGAGCGAGCATCAGCATTCCCGGTGCATTCAAACCCGTCAAATGGAATGGAAAGTTGCTGGTTGACGGAGGCATGCTCAACAACCTGCCTGTCGATGTGGTGAGGGCCATGGGAGCCGACATCGTCATCGCCGTCGACCTGGAGCAGACACAGCATGAGGAGCGCGACTTCTCGCTGAAGGAGACCTTTGGCATTGGAGGCATCCTTGACTGGGCGGTATCACGTCCCGACTGGAAAAAGAACAAGGCCAACCGTGAGGATGCAGATATCTACATCAATCCACAGTTGGCCGAGTATGGCGTCTCGAGTTTTGGCAAGGAGAGCATCAGCACCATGATAGAGCGCGGCGAAAAAGCCGCCCGCGCTGCCAGCGAGCTACTCGACAGACTAAGATAAATAAATCATTGCTTATCCTTCACCAGATACGGAAAAGTCCTGTTGGCTGCTCCGTAAGCGATGTATTCACCATTGATGAGATACACCTCCCACGGATGGTAGGCTTTCAGCAACTTCTTCATCTCACCAGCAATACCGGGATGTTCTTCCCTGCCTTTATTGGCTCCGGTGCTTCTGGATTCAGCAGCATACATCACATAAGCTGTAACATTGCAGTCCAATAGGTTTCCTTTGGCGTCCACCTTGGCATCCTTGATGCTGAAGATGATGCGCCTTGCATTCGACAATCCAGGATATTTCGCGAGGTCCAATTGGAATTTTTGCTTCAGTTCAGAGAAATCTTTGACATTGCTGAGATTCAACCCCTCTACTGCCAACTTGTTGTCATAGGCTGTCTGACCGGTTTTCTTCCCTTGGTTGATGTCGATGAATTGCTCGTTCTCATAATTCCTCTCATAACCGTCATTCAGTTCATGCAACACCTTGCCTTTGGCCACATGGAGTTTTCCCGTGTACCAGGTGGCAACGATGTTCTGCCCATCGAGATAATTCCTATACACACGGTTCAGCCCTTCTGCATTCACACACTTCACAAGTTTCTTTTGTGTGTCTTTGTTGGTGATGCTGTATTGAATGCTGTCCAGGCAAAGGGCGTCTTGCTTGATGCTCCAGAAGGCAATGTATCCCTCCCAGTTTGAGGAACGGATGTCTCTTTCCTCTGGCAGAAGAGCCAACATCTTGTTGTATCGCTCTGCCTCGGCTTTGATAGGACGACCAAGAATCTCCCACTGAGTGCCGTCAATAATGATGAAGTCACCTTCCTGACTTGTTGCGGAAGCAGACAACGACATCGTCAGCAAGACCCCGAATAATAACACTTTTCTCATAAGTTATTTGATTGGTTGAGAGCTATGCTCAGTTGTTTTCCTCAAAAATAGCCATACGCTCATCCAGCAGGTCATACTGGTTGTCGCGGATAAAGGAGGTGCATACCCTCAGGCCTTCCTGATGGCTGCCCGTAGTAATCAGGCAGATGGCGCTCACCCCATAATACATGAGTTCATGAGCCAACTGACCGCTGGTCATGCCCTTGTAGCCTATGGTGAAATAGAAGCCATCGGCTATGGGGCGTCCCATGTCCTGGTCATAGACGATGTGGAAACCATGGCGCAGGAAGATTTCCTTGAGCCGGTGCGCCCTGCGTCCATACTCCATCACCTCATCGTGGAAGTTGTAAGTGCCATCGCACGCTGCCTTCATGATGGCTGCCAGCGCATACTGTGCGCTGTGGCTCGTTCCCGAGGAGAGCGCATAGAGGATGCGGGTGGAGAACACCATGCCGAAGGGCAAGCCTTCATAACGTGCCGACAGTGCCTCGAAATGGCGGTGGAACAGATGGTCGCTGATGCAAGTGACAGCTATTCGCTCTCCTGCATAACTGAAAGCCTTCGACCCACTGATGAGCAACATATAGTTGTCGGTATAGCGTGCCACAGTGGCTTGGTAGGGCGGCTGGAACGGTCGGCTGAGGTCATTGCGGAAGTCCATGGCGAAATATGCCAGGTCCTCGATAACCACTGCATCATATTTCGTGGCCAGTTCACCTATCGCCTTCAGTTCCTCCTCTGTGAGGCACACCCATGATGGGTTGTTGGGATTGCTGTAAAGGATGGCGCAGATATTGCCCTGTGAGAGATACTCTTCCAGTTTCGGTGCCAGACGGTCACCACGGTAGTCATAGACATCGAAGGTCTCAAAATGCCCTCCCATCACCTGTATCTGCATCTTCTGCACAGGAAAACCTGGGTCGATGAAAAGCACGGTATCCTTTTGGGGATTGAGTTGCTGGCAGAGCATGAGCGAGGCGTATGTTCCCTGCATCGAACCCACAGTTGGCACACATCCTTCGGCGTTGATGTCCACACCGATAAACGCCTTGACAAAACGGCTCGCCTGATTCTTGAGTTCAGGATACCCCTGGATATCAGGATAACTGTTGGCAATACCCTCGTTAAGCGCCTTCACCTGTGCCTCAACACCTACCTTGGCTGCAGGAAGTCCGGGGATGCCCATCTCCATCTTGATGAACTCCACTCCCGACTCTTGTTCGGCATGGGCGGCAATGGCTTTCACCTCGCGGATGGTTGCCTTGGCGAAATCCTGGATGCCATAGTCGCGGATGGCATTGTCGATAAGCGACTTGGATATGGGAGTTGGCTTCATCGTTGTGCTTCCTTTCCTATGGCTAAAGCCTTGATGTTTGCCTCTACGACAGCCTCACCCTTGCGCCCGAATACCCTGCGGATGGCATCCTCTATCTTCTCGTAATCGATGCCCAATGCCTTCTGTGCAGCACCGAGCAGGATGACGTTGGCCGAGCGGGGCACGCCATTGTCCTTAGCCAACCGCTCTATGTCGAGCATGATGACGTTGCTGATTTTCTCCAAGTCAGCCGTGATGATATCCATTTCAGGGTAATTGGGGATGTTGACAAACGGAGCCGACGAGGTGATGATCCACCCCTCCTTGCTGAGGAAGGGAAGATAGCGCAACGCTTCCATGGGTTCCATCGAGATGATGACATCCGCCTGTCCCTTGGGAATCAGGTCGCTGGCAATGGGGTCCGACGAGATGCGCAGATTGCTCTGCACGTCACCGCCACGCTGCGACATACCATGCACCTCAGCCTGTTTGATGTAAAGATTCTCTTTCATGGCTGCCTCGCCGATGATGGTGGCGATGGAAAGGATACCCTGTCCTCCCACACCGCAAAGAATGATATCTGTTTTCATTTCTAAGCCTCCTTTGCTTTCTTTTGTTTGTGATGACGCGCAAGGGTCTGCACACACTCGCGCCGAGGGATAATCACACTCACGCCCTTGTATTCTATTTCCTGACGGATGATGGCCGTTATCTCAGGCATGTTCTTGGGCAGGGGCACCACCACGTGAAGATGTGCATCATCCACACCCAGACCGCGGCAGATGGCCTCAAACTTATTGGTGCCTGCCGAGTCCTGGCCACCGGTCATCGCCGTTGTGAGGTTATCGCTGATGACCACCGTGATGTTGGCATTGGCATTGACGGCATCGAGGAGTCCCGTCATGCCCGAGTGGGTGAACGTGGAGTCTCCGATAATCGCAACAGCAGGCCATTGTCCGGCGTCAGCGGCACCTTTGGCCATGGTGATGCTCGCTCCCATGTCGACACAGGAGTGGATGGCATGGAATGGGGGCAGGAAACCAAGGGTGTAGCACCCGATATCGCCGAAAACCCTTGCGTTGGGATAGTCGAGCAAAACTTCATTGAGGGCCTTGTACACATCGCGATGTCCGCATCCCTGGCACAAGGCTGGCGGACGTCCCACCACGTCCTCGCATTTCTCATAGCCTTCGATGGGGGCCTTGCCGAGGGCAACCCTCACACAGTCGGGACTCAGTTCGCCCGTACGGGGAAGCTCACCGCTCAACCGTCCCTTGATGACGGCATTTCCAGGCATGATGCCCCTCAGCATCTCCTCCACCACAGGTTGTCCTTCCTCCACTACCAGCACGCTGTCACATTCCTCGGTCATCCTGCGAACCATTGTTTTGGGAAGCGGGTAGCGGGAAATCTTGAGCAAGGGGAAAGGACATGCCTTTCCAAAGCATTCCATCACATAGTTGTAAGCGATGCCACAGGCGATGATGCCCATGGAATGGTCGGGGGCGTCGATATACACATTGGCATTGGAAGATGCGGCATCTTCTTCCAGCGCAGCCTGCTGAGCCGTCACGAAATCATTGCGGCGGCGGGCGTTGACGGGCAGCAACACCCAGTTGGCTGCCACTGAATCATAATTGAGCGCGTTTTCCTCACGTGCTTTCTCTGCCACCTCCACCACTGCGCGGGAGTGGGCCATGCGTGTGGTGATGCGCATGAGCACCGGAAGGTGTATCTGCTCCGAATACTCAAAAGCTTCACCAATCATGTCGTAGGCTTCCTGCTGCGAACTCGGCTCAAAGACCGGCACCATGGCAAAATGACCATAAAACCTGCTGTCCTGCTCATCCTGAGACGAGTGCATGGAAGGGTCATCGGCTGCCACGACAACGATACCGCCATTGGTGCCCGTCATCCCGGAGTTGACGAAGGGGTCGGCACACACGTTGAGTCCTACGTGTTTCATACACACCATGGCCCGTTTGCCCATATACGACATTCCCAAGGCTGCCTCCATGGCGGTTTTCTCGTTGGTGCACCAATTGCGGTGAACATTTCGCTCAATAGCGAGCGGCGACTGCTGTATGTATTCGGTAATCTCCGTTGAAGGAGTTCCCGGATAGGCATACACTCCGCTCAGTCCGGCATCGAGGGCACCCTGTGCGATGGCCTCGTCGCCTAAAAGAAGTTTTTTCATTTTTATGTTGTTTAAATTAGAAATTTAGACATCATGCCCTCATTGCTATTATTTGACCTCTGCCACAAGAGGGCTGTGAAGGGCGTCAAGGAAACTGTTGATGCGGGCCACCCACTCATCGAAGGTGCGCACGTCATTCTTGCTCCACGCCGAACCAAAATAATAGGTGAATTTATCGTTGCTTGTATATCCCTTGAGGATGCCCACGGCATGACCGGCGGCACCATTGAGGGGTTCCGGATAGAGCAATGCGCGTGTCTCGCTGATGCCGTTGGGGAAGAGGGCGGCAACGTAGATTTGGAAATTCTGTGCCGAAGGGTTGTCTGTGGGGTCGGCATATGCCACGAAGTCGCGACCACACTTCAACGTCTGCTGGTCCTCCACATGGATGACCACACCAGCTGCGATGTCGGTCGGTTTCGACATATTCTCATACCACACCGTCATGCGGTTGAAATTCGAACCCTTGTCGAGACTGAGCAGACGGTGCTCAATGATGTTTTTGTCTCCATTGGCGGTAGTGGGATTGTAGGTCAGGTCGACAGTAAAACGCAGCGGGCCGTTGTCGAGGATTTTATAGTCCTTGTAACTGTAGGGCATGACAAGCTGACCATTCTCCATAATGGCAGGTGCGCCACAGCCGAGCGTGGGTCCCACCTTGTAGCAGTCGAGACCGTAGCCGTGGTCGAAATGGTATGTCGTCTCTATCTCCACCTGCTTTGCCTCATCTTTCTTGCCATCCTTGAGCAGTTGCTGGATTCTTTCATGGTTGCCGAGTTCCACCTTATACCTTTTATCCACCTCCAGGTCGGGAGTGTTCTTCAACCATACGTCGATGCCAAAGGCCTTCTCGCCCGAGCGCTGCAGAGCAGGACCGTAGAGACGGTATGCCGTGCGGTCGTTCTCCCAGGCAATGTCATCTACACGCTCCGGGTACATCTTTCCTGTGACAAAGACCTTCATCTGCTGAGGTTTTCCCACAGCAACAGTGTAAGTGGCTTTTCCGCAGGGCCTGACAGAAGCGTCAATCAGCAATTTGCCGTCGTATGTGACCTGATATGCCACTTCCTGACCGAGAGCATTCTTCACGATGAGTTCCTTACCTTTTGCCACTCCCATCTGAGCATACACCTCATCGAGACTGACCTCGACCAGTTCCTGACGTTGCACAGGCTCATTGTTGGTGACTACGATATTGACGTCCTTCGCCGACATGTTTGCGGGCATGGTCAGCGCTGCCATGCCGATAGCAAAGAAAAATAGTTTTGTAGATTTCATAATTATTGTTCGTTTTTTGATGATTGCTTTATGGATTGTTTTTCAGGTTTTCCTCAAAGAACTGCGCTATCTGCCTGAGCAGATGATTGCGGGTGTTGCCACCATAGATGCTGTGGTTGCGGTTGGTGTAGATGATTTCTCGGAAATCCTTGTTTGCCTGAACGAGTGCCTCACTGTACTCAAAAGTGTTCTGCGGGTGAACATTGTCGTCAGCCAGTCCATGGCAGATGAGCAAGCTGCCATGCAGGCGGTCTGCCCTTACCGATGGGTTGACGGCATAACCGTCGGGATTCTCCTTCGGCGTCCTCATGAAGCGCTCTGTATAGATGGAGTCGTAGAAACGCCAGTTGGTAGGAGGTGCTACCGCCACTCCGGCACGGAACACTCCCCTTCCCTCACTCATGCTCATGAGCGTACAGAATCCACCGTAGCTCCATCCCCAGATACCGATGCGGTCGGCATCGATATAGGACTGTTTGCCAAGCCAGATGGCTGTCTCCACCTGGTCGCGTGCCTCAAGTTCACCAAGTTGCATATAGGTGCATTTCTCAAACTCTGCACCTCTGCCGCCGGTTCCCCTGCCGTCCGTGCAGACGACAATAAAACCCTGTTCGGCAAGATAGTGGTCAAAAAGACCACCCTGCCCCATTGAACCGAAGCTCCAGGAGTTGACCACCTGCTGACTGCCCGGACCACTGTATTGGAACATGATGACCGGATATTTCTTGCTGGGATTGAAGTCGGCGGGTTTGACCATCCATCCGTTGAGGGTCACTCCCTCAGTGGTGGTGAAGGAGAACATCTCCTTGATGGGGCTGCTGAGAGTGGACAGCTTTTCATTGAGCGAAGCATTGTCAACCACAGAGCGAAGCTTTTTTCCCGCTGTGGTGAACACATCACATTGGTAGGGTGTGGACATGTCGCTCCATGTGCAGATGTAATATTTGTAGTCTGCTGAGAAGAGCGCACTGTTCCAGCCCTTACGCTGGGTGAGCATCGTGGCGCGCCCCTTGCGGTCGGTCACATACACCTCACGCTCCATAGGCGACCTGCCCGCCGCCTGATAATACAGTTTCTGAGTCTTCTCGTCATAGCCATAGATGTCTGTCACGCCATAGCGGGCATTGGTCAGTTTCTTGATTCTCCTATAATCCTGGTCGATGAGATACACCTGCAGGAAGCCATCCCTCTCGCTGGGCAGAAGTGCTCCCTTTGGGAAACATGTGATGAGACTGAGCACCTCCTCCTTCACATATTTGGGCACAGTCTCTAAAAAGAGCTGCTTGCAAGAGAGGGTGGCTGCGTCGGCACTATATACACACAGCGAGTCCTGATGACGGTTCAACGTGTAGAGCAACACGTCACTCTCGCCAATTCCAGCAAGGATACGCGGGATGTAACCCTCCGCCGGCAAGGGCAATTGTATCTTTGAGCTCGACTTAGCATTGAGGTCATGGCTCCATGCGGTCACCACTGCATTGTCACACCCCGCCTTGGGATATTTGAAATCATAGAAACCGGGATAATCGGCATATTCCTCACGATTGGGACTGAGACCCTTGAACAGTTGGAGGGCATAGGTCCTCACTTTACTCTCATCATAGCGAACCCAGCAGATATGGCGGCTGTCGGCAGTGAAGACCATTGAGGTGGAGATGCTGAACTCCTCCTCGTTGACCCAGTCGGGAATGCCGTTGATGACCTCATTGCGCTTACCGTCAGTGGTAACCTGTGTTTCACGCATCCCATCAAGGATGTCAACGACAAAAATGTTGTTGTCGCGGACGAAAGCCACCTTCCGACTGTCGGGTGCCCATACAGGCGACTGCTGCGGACCATTCACCGAAAGAGGGGTCAACCGGTGGGAATCCACTTCGTAGACATAGAACTCCGCCGTGGCAGAGCGCCTGTAGATGCGCCGGGTATTCGTCGCGATAAGGATGCGCTTGTCGTCAGGACTTGGCACATAACTGTCCACCGTGCCAATCTTCCCTCCCTCTGTAGCAGAGACGTCAAAAATGACTCCTGTCTCCTCTCCTGTGGAGAAACTGTATTTGAGTATCTTGTCCCTGTTGCGGCTGATTTGTGCAAAACTCTCCCCATCGGCGAGGGGTGTCAGTGAGCGAAGGTTGTCGGCGGCATACTTGCCCATCGTGATATCACTGATAGTCAGCGCCTCACCTGCCTCAACAACAGAGGAGAAAGCCATGAAGGCTATCGCTAAAAAAAGGGAACTAACGATTTTTTTATTCATGTGATTGCCAAGCATCATTGTTTACAACATGCAAAAATACTATTTTCCATTGTTTTAGCCAAATTTTTGTTTGGGATAAGCCTTTGGGAAAAAATATTTATGTAAATTTGCAGCAAAACAGAAATTGTTATGGACAAAAAAAATTTGAATCACAGAAGAGCCATATATGTGCTGATGACCATCATATTGCTTTTGTGGATGCCGAGGATGTCGGCTCAGACATTTGAGTATCCAGAATACCCAGATGACGATTTAGACAGGATATCCGTCAGATACCAAGGCAACCGCCCCACCATTTCCGACTTTGCCACCGCATTTCTCAACTACCGTTCCAAGGAAGAAGAATTCTTTGGCAAGGCCTTGAAAGAATGGGAACGTTATCAGCAGAAAAAGCCGCTCAGCAAGAACACAAGCATCGGCGTGGACACCAAGAACGGCTATATGCGCTACCAAATCATCAATCCGGAAGAGAAGGACACGATTGTCATGGAAATGTGCTTCTGGAACTGTGCCGACGGCAAGCATAAGCTGGTTTGTGCCAACACTTTTTGGATGATGAAGGACGACTATGGTTGGGATAACTTTATCGGTGCCTTATTCTATGTCTACGACAATGCAAAGAAAGAGATGAGGACTGTTTTGCCCGAGGACATCGGCGCGCTCTATGATGGCGACGGCCTGACCGTGTTCTTCCTCCCACGCAAGGGCAAGAACATCAAGGTGTCGGCTGCTGGTGGTGGCGAGCGCTGGAATGAGGTGCTGGAATGGGACGGCTTTCGCTTCAAATAAGGAGAAATGCAGTAAAAGTAGTGGAAATGAGCAGGAAATTGACAACCCTCATGCTGATGCTCATGACACTAATGGCCAAAGCACAGACTTGTCCTGACGAGCACCATCCGCATGCTATCGACATGGGCTTGGCATCAGGCACGTTATGGGCGTGCTGCAACATTGATGCCAATTCCCCTGAGGAATGTGGTGGTTACTACGCCTGGGGAGAGACGGAAGAGAAGGAGGAATTTACTTATGAGAACTATATCCACAGCGATGGTACATGGGACACCTGCCACAACCTCGGTGACAGCATCAGTGGGACAGACTACGACGTGGCACGGGCGAAATGGGGAGAGGTGTGGAGAATGCCGTCGCCTGAGCAAATCAACGAACTGATTGAGCATACCGCCTACATTTGGACCATTGTCAACCAAACACAAGGCGCTTTGTTCAAAGGCATGAACAAAAACTGCATCTTCCTTCCTGCCGCTGGAAGACGCGACACCTCTTTTTCCTACCGCAACGTCGAGGGACACTACTGGTCGGGCACACCGTCTCCATACGGCAGTTTCTATGCCCACCACTTGGGATTTGGCGACAGTTGGGTGGTCTGCCTGGAGAACGGCGGCAGAAAAAACGGACTGCCCGTCCGTCCTGTCACAGACTTTGCAAGTGATATCAGGCAAATCCCTTCAGCAAAGACCAAACACGATGAATCCGTATACAGCATCTATGGCTTAAAGGTGGGCAACATTTCCGAAGGATTGCAGCACCTCAAACCAGGACTGTATATCGTGAAGGGAAAGATAGTGAGGTTGTGACCTTATCCACAGTACCTGTTTGCCATATTATTGATTGCCAGCAGATTGGGCACAGGCTGCCCATTGTTGTCTTGTGCGATAAACAAACTTAGGTCGTAGAAATCACAGTAGGCACATTGCTCCGGATCATCGATGACATTGGCGAGGACTTCAGGCTGCACGGCCAACTTGGCGTTAACAGGATACTGTTCGCGGTGATGAATAAAATCCCATATCAGATTGGTAAGGTCCTTGACGTATGAAGCGGTATCGTTGAATATTTTCATTTCCATCAAATGATTTTTGTCAGACATAGTAGCAGGCTACAATATTATCCCGCCTGCATAATAAAGACGGACAAAACGCCAATTTGTTATACAAGAAATGAAATATTAAAAATTTTTCACATTTGAAGATAAACAGCAGAGTGCTGCCAATGTTATGTTAATTGACATTAATTATTCTATTGTATTTACATGCTTATGCGCTGATTTTCATAACTTTGTACCCTATATAATAAAACTGTAATATTTCCCTTAACAAAAATGAAAAAGAAAAAATATCTATCACCAGCGGTAGAGACGCATACAATGGTGCCCTTTACCTTGCTTGGCGGCACCTCTATTGATGGAAACATTAGTGAAGACCCTGCCACTCAGCCAGCCATGGGCAATACCCTCAATATGGATTTATCAGACATGGATTTTAATGAAAAGGCAGAGGATAGCAGCCAAAAACTATGGGATGAATAAGGCATTCCACCATCTCCAACAATTGTAAAAACTATTATTCAACGACAAGCAACAACTAAAAGATATAAATCATATCGGAAAAATGAAACACTCGTTAAGTCTAATGACATTAGTCCTGTCACTGATGTTGTCAGTAAGTGGACTAAACGCACAAAACCATCCCACTGACGTGAACTGGCGCGATGCCCGCATCACAGATGTAGGTGCTTTTTTGGTAGACCTCGAGATAAAGGTCGTGGAAGACCCTGTGACGCATAAAACCAGCACCATCGAGACCGACCGGTCGCGCATCGTGTGGGCTTCAGAAGGTTTCGATGTAACGGATGTGGACAAAAACGCTTTCCACAACGGAGAAAAACTTGACTGTGCTGAATTCATCACTGGCGACGCTGCTACAGACTCTCTTCTCAACAGTGCACGTAAAAACATACGCAAGGTGATGCCGAAGGAGCAGAGTGGCAATTTGCATGATTTGGCTTTCAACAGTTTTTCCTACAACGTCTTTAAGTTTGAGTATCCATCGATTGACGCCGACGGAAATCCTATCACCTTGTCAGCCATGGCTGCATGTCCCACGAAAGACAACACCTCGCGTGTGAACAATGTCATTCTGGGCACACACATCACCATCACTAGCAATAAGCAGTGCCCTTCAGCTCAGGATGATGGTTTCAAACAAGACGACTGGGGGATGATTTTCTCGTTGGCTGCAAATAACAAGATGTCATATAAAGCATGGTTCTATGTTGTCAAGTACTTTGCCCTAGCCATGACAAGCGTTGTCCCTCATATAGCTATGGTTGAAATGCTTGAGATTTTAAAAGACGTCACTCATTCTGTGAGCGATGCAAACAGCAATAATTGTTTGGTCATCATGCCTGACTATGAAGGTTATGGTTCGACCAAAGACAGGGCCCACCCCTATCTTTATCAAGAACTGACCGCCCGTCAGTGTATAGATGCGCTAATATATGGCAAGGCGTTGTATAAAAGCGACCCCACGTTGGAAGACATCCGTCATCCGCTGCGCGACGACTATCGCTGCATGAGTGTCGGTTACTCTCAAGGAGGTTCGGTGGCTATGGCTTGCCATCGTTTCATCGAGCAAAACGGGTTGAACAAAGATCTCCACTTCGTCGGTTCTCTTTGCGGCGACGGTCCTTACGACCCGATGGCCACTTTGATGTATTATGTGGAGAAAGACCAGGAAGGCAAGAATATGTCGATGGCTGTGGTACTGCCTCTCATCATGAAGGGAATGTTGGACACAAATCCTTACATGAAATTCCACAAACCAGAGGAGTATTTCACAGAGAAATTCCTGAATACCGGCATCATGGACTGGCTGGCAGGGAAACAAATGACAACAGGAGATATCGAAAAGGGATTCAAGAATTGTTATGACAACGGCATTGCCGGCGACGCGACTTATTTCCGAGACATCTTTGATAAAGATGGAAAAGTCATGATGAAGAATATCATGACCAAGGGATGCTACGATTACTTTAAGAACATCTACGATGACTATAAGGATAAGTATACAAGCGCTGCCGGTATCCCATTGCCTACCCAAAGAGGGGTATTCGAAGATTTGCACTTCGCCCTGGCCAGCAACGACATGACCAAAGCCTGGGTTCCTAAAGGCAATCTCATACTGTTCCACTCCAAGGACGACACCGTGGTGCCCTATGTCAATGCACTAAGTGCCCAAAACCGTCTTGGCAGCAAAGTTGCCTTGGAAAGCATTATAGGAAAAGACCACGTGGACGCCGGTGCGGCGTTTTTCTCTCAGGACGCCTTGTATAATGTGGTTTTATACAACGGACTGCGTCTGATTAATTATGTCAATGAGATATGTAACAGGGAATATTGATTGCCATCTATAAAGAAATAACGATTATGAGAAACAAGATATTGATATTGTCGGCTCTGATGCTGATGAGTGCCGTCGGTGCCTTTGCTGAAATCGTGACAGGATATGTGTATGTCAATGGCGACAAGGTGTCGGCAGAATACACAAAACTGTCCGAAACTACTTTGGCATTGGGTAGTGGCCAAAACACCTGTATCTCACAATACTGCGAAGGCCGTCTCATTGTGCCCGGAAAAGTGACCATCGATGGCAGTGACTATACAGTGACAGAGATTAGCAACATGGCATTCCGTCTGTGCACCAAACTGACTTTCGTCGAGATAAAGGAAAATATAAAACGCATCGGTGATTTCGCCTTTGTAGGCTGCAAAGGAGTTAAAGAGGTGGCATTGCCTGCCTCGCTCAAAAGTATTGGTACAGGAGCATTTATTGACTTACCCTTGGAAAATGTCTATTGCAATGGCAATACACCCGCCACATGGGAATACAACGATGTGTTCAAATTCCACAAGAACGGCATCACCGACGAAGAGCCTTTGTTTATTGGCGCATCGACACGTCTGGTGGTGTCTGAAAACGCTGTTGACAACTATAAGGATGCCCTATATTCCAACGAGGCTCTCGGATGGGTAACCCCTGAAG
>JAGCXX010000212.1 GCA_017961115.1 Prevotella sp.
CTGTGATTGGTGTATTGCACTAGTTGCAGCACTTTCTGCATCTCGGCATTCTCGGTGTCTATCTGAATGGCTGCTGACAAGGGTCGGGGTTATTCGTCGATAATAAACTCAAGTTCTTCCTGGTCGGGGGTGTAGAGGTCGCTTTCCTTTGAAGGAGCGGTGATGGAACTTTTGGGGATGGGATTGCCGTCGATGTCGTAGATGTAGGTCTCGCCGGCATTTGCGGAGTCGTTATCCTCACTTAAGGAGCGTTTGTTTGCTTTGGTCGCACAGTTGAAAAGGTCGACGTTGACATCCTCGCCAGGGGGCATCTCATAGCGGCCGCGATATTTGAGGTAGTCGTTGCCGCGGAGCACCAGCTGAAGGAATTTACCACAGATGGGGAGTGCGGAGTGGGCTCCCTGACCCAAACGTGCGCTGCGGAAACGAATCTGGCGGTATTCACCACCTACCCACGCCCCGCACACTAACTTCGGAGTGACGCCGATAAACCAACCGTCGCTTGCATTGTTGGATGTGCCGGTCTTTCCGCCGATGTCGGTGTTTGCCCAATAGCCCACATAGGAGGAAAGGGCGTGTGAGGTGCCCTCGCGCACACCATCCATCAACATCTGCTGCATGAAAAAGGCACTCTTGTAGGGCAGTGCCCGCGGACTGTCGGTGGGTCCTTCGTAGATAAGGTTGCCCTCACTGTCGATGATGCGGGTCACCAGGACGGGCTCGTGACGCTTGCCGTTGTTGGCTATCGTGCCGTAGGCGTTGACCAATTCAAGGAGGTTGACGTCGGAAGAACCTAAAAGGGTTGTGGGATGGGGGTCGAGTTCACTCTTGATGCCCATCTCATGGGCGGTCTTGATGACATTTTTCAATCCCATCTCCACACCGAGCCTGACGGCGATGCTGTTGGTGCTCTTGGCAAACGCACGCTTAAGCGTCATCGAGTCGCCGGAGAAACTCTTGCTGGAGTTGTTGGGATTCCAGGGCGATTCAGAGTGGGTCTTCTCGTCATAGATGGGTACCTTCACTGGTTCATCACGGCGCTTGTCGCAGGGCACAAGGCCTTGATTCATGGCCTCAGTATAGATGAATGCCTTGAAGGTGGAACCAGGCTGGCGCATCGCTGTCACCTTGTCGTATTGCCATGTGTTGTAGTCGATATCGCCTACCCAGGCGACAACAGCACCGGTCTGGGGTTCCATGGCGACAAAGCCAGCGTGCATGAAGCGAGCCATGACACGGATGGAGTCGAGCGTGCTCATCTCTGCCTCGTAAGTGCCCTTGTCGTAACTGAATAGCTTCACCGTATGAGGCTTGTTCATATAGAAGTCAATGGAGTCGGTGTTGCCGTTGAAACGAGTCTTCAGGTCATTGTACAAGGGTAGTTTCTTGGCGACTTGTTCCACAAAGTAGGGAATGACCTTGCCGTCTTCGTCACGCCAGGGCTCCTGTCCGCCCCAGTCGGTGTTGAACTGTGTCTGCACCTGTCGCATCTGAGTGGCTACGGCTTCCTCGGCAAATTGCTGCAACTGGGTGTCGAGCGTGGTGTATATTTTCAGTCCAGAGGTGTAGAGGTCATACCCCGTGTTGTGACACCACTGGGCAAGGCTCGCCTCCACTGCATCCTTGAAATAGGCGGTGTGGCTCTTGTGTCCGCTCTCGAGGGTTACATGGAGTGGGGTGGGGATAGCTGCCAGTTGCTCGTATTCTGAGGATGACAGGTGACCGTGCTTCACCATTAGCGACATCACCACATTGCGGCGGCGGTGACTGTTTTCGGGATTGAGGATGGGGTTGTAGAATGAGGTGGCTTTCAGGATGCCCACCAGCACAGCCGATTGGTCTGTAGTCAGTTCGCCGGGTGTGGTGTTGAAATAGGTCTTGCTGGCGGTCTTGATGCCAAAGCAGTTGCTGCCGAAGTCTACGGTGTTGGCATACATCGTCAGGATTTCTTCCTTCTCATACACCATCTCTATTTTGGTGGCGATAATCCATTCCTTGCTCTTGATGATGACCATTCTCAGACCGGGAATGTTGCTCAGCAGTCCCGAACTGTTGGGGGTGCGCATGCGAAACATGTTTTTTGCCAACTGCTGGGTGATGGTCGACGCACCGCGGGCCTCATGATGTACAACAGCGTCTTTGAGTGCTCCCAGTATGCCACGGAAGTCCACACCATGATGCTGGTAGAAGCGCTCGTCCTCAGTGTCAATCAAGGCTTTCCAGAAAATGGGTGCCACATCCTCATATTTAACCGGACTGCGGTTCTCGTTGTAGAACTTGCCTATCAGTTTGCCGTCGGCACTGTATACTTCCGATGCAGCACTCGTTGGGGGATGGAGTATTTCATAAAAACCGGGCGACTTGCCGAAAAGACCGAGGAAATTGATGTCCACCATACCCAGGTACACCAACATGAACACAATGAATGAGACAACCGCCGACAGTATCTTCACATACCATCGGCGACCCTTGAAGAGATGCACATACCAGGAGAGCGGGCGCCTGATGATGTGCCAGCACCATCTGAGTATCTTTCTCATTAGTTTGGGGTCTTGCTGGTTATTGAGTCGATATAGGCGAGTATCTCATCACCTTGGTCAGGGTGGAACCACTTGATGCGGGTGTCGCGTTTCAACCAGGTGAGTTGCTTGCGGCAGTAGCGGCGGGTGGCTCCCTGTATGCGCTCCACTGCCTCGGCAAGGGTGCAGTGACCATCGAAATAATCAAACAATTCGCGGTAACCAACCGTGTTGAGGGAATTGACTCCCTTTAGGGGGTATACACGGCGGGCCTCGTCTTCCAATCCATCCTCCATCATCTGTTCCACACGGCGGTTGATGCGGTCATAGAGTTCATGGCGCTCGCGGTTGAGGCCTATCTTCACCACCGAGAAACTGCGGGGGTGTTGCTGGCGCACCCGGTAGGAGGTGTAAGTGCGTCCTGTCATGTAGCAGATTTCAAGCGCATGCACCACACGACGGGTGTTTTTCCTGTCCACGATGGCGTAGTATTCAGGGTCGGCAATCTTCAGTTCTTCTACCAAACGTTCCAGTCCTTCTTCCTCCAACCGCTGGCGGAGCAGATTGCGGGTGATGTCGTCGATGGTGGGGATGTCGTCGATGCCATCGCAGACGGCGTCGATATACATCATGCTGCCACCAGAGAGCAAGGCGAAAGGATGATGGCTCAACTCTCCGGGTTCGTTAAGCAGGGAGAGAACGTCCTGCTCATACATCGAAGCACTGTAATACTCGGTCAGGGGCAGGGTGCCTACGAAAAAGTGTTTTACTTCTGACAACTGCTTCTGGGTAGGGGCAGCAGTGCCAATAGGGATGCCGGCATAGAGTTGACGGGAGTCGGCATTGATGATGGGCACTCCCAAGTGGTGGGCTACTCGCAGGCAGAGCTCACTCTTGCCTACAGCGGTGGGTCCGGTAATCACAAACAGGGTATCCATCAGATGGTGGCTGGCGGCTTATCGGATGATGCCACGCTTGGAACTCTTGGCGAAATTGACAACGTAGTCGATTTCAGGAGTGGCGGGCAATTGCTCGCGGATGGCGGCGATGGATTCTTCGAGCAAGGCTCTGGAGTGAATCAGTCGGTAGGCCTCGTGAAGTTGATTGATGGTCTCGGGGGAAAAACCGCGGCGGCGTAATCCCACAAGATTCAAACCACAGAAACGGGCAGGCTCCTTACCCACAATGATGTATGGAGGGACGTCCATGCTGAAACGGGTGCCGCCCTGAATCATCACATAGCCGCCGACACGGCAGAATTGATGAATGAGTACTGACGCACTGATGATGGCTTTGTCATCAATGATGACTTCACCGGCTATTTTTGTCGAGTTGCCGATGATCAGGTTGTTGCCTAAAACACAGTCATGGGCGACGTGGACATTCTCCATCAGCAGGCAGTGGTTGCCTATCTTCGTCGAACCCTTCGAGGCTGTACCGCGGGATATGTTGACATTCTCACGGAAACTGTTGTAGTCGCCTATCTCACAGATGGTGTCCTCACCTTGGAATTTCAAGTCCTGTGGCTTCGCGGAGATGCTTCCACCTGCGAAAAACTCATTGTGGTTGCCTATACGGGCTCCGTAGTTGATGGTGACACTGTTCTGCAGCAGGTTGTTGTCGCCAATCACCGTATTGCGGTCAATATAGCAGAACGGACCTATCGTGTTGTTGTCGCCAATCTGTGCTTCTGGATGCACATAGGCCAATGGACTGATTGTATTCATTATTGTTGGGGTTATTTGTTCTTGACTATCTGGGCAGTGAAGGATGCCTCTGCCACCACATGGTCGCCCACGAACATATAGCCGCGCATCGAACTGACGCCATGACGGACTGGGTGGAGCAACTCGACTTTGAAGAGCAGCGTATCGCCGGGAACGATTTTCTGGCGGAACTTCACATCGTCAATCTTCATGAAGTAGGTCGACCAGCGCTCAGGTTCCTCAAGGGTGTTGAGCACGAGAAGACCACCGCACTGTGCCATGGCCTCCACCATCAGCACGCCGGGCATGACGGGCTCCTGGGGGAAATGGCCTTGGAAGAATGGCTCATTGGAGGTGACGTTCTTCACCCCAACAATATAGTTGGGACCCAGTTCAATCACCTTGTCAACCAACTGCATCGGATATCGGTGGGGGAGCAACTCGCGGATGCGGTTGTTGTCCATCACCGGTTGGTCGTTGGGGTCGTAGATGGGTGCCTGTATCTCATGCTTGCGGATTTCACGACGGATGAGGCGGGCAAATTTGTTGTTGATGGTATGCCCGGGCCGTGTGGCGATGATGCGACCCTTGATGGGTTTGCCGATGAGGGCCATGTCGCCTACGATATCGAGCAGTTTGTGGCGGGTGCACTCGTTCTCCCATTTCAGGGGTTTGGGCTGGATGTAGCCCATTTTGGTGGCATCCATGTGGGGCACCTTCAGCAGGTCGGCAAGTTGGTCGAGACGCTCCTGGGGTATCTGCTTCTCGTAAATGACGATGGCATTGTCCATGTCGCCGCCCTTGATGAGGTTGGCATTGAGCAAAGGTTCGATGTCGCGCACGAAAACAAATGTACGGGCAGGAGCAACTTCCTCGGCAAACTGGTCGATGTGGTCGAGGGAGGCAAACTGGCTGTTGATGAATTTCGACTCGAAGGAACACATCACAGTAATGCTGAAAGTATCATCAGGGAGAATGGTGATGCATGAACCGCTCTCCTCATCACGCACCTCTATCTTGTGACGGATGATGTAGCAGTCTTTGGGAGCATTTTGTTCTTCGAAACCCACCTGTTTGATACGGTCAACAAAAATGGCTCCGCTGCCATCAAGGATGGGAAACTCGGGGCCGTTCACCTGGATGAGGCAGTTGTCGATGCCTAAGGCATAGATGGCTGCAAGAGCATGCTCTACTGTCGAAACCTTTACACCATTCTGACTCAATACAGTGCCGCGTTGCGTGTCGGTGACACGTTCTGCTACTGCATCGATGATGGGCTGGCCTTCAATGTCGATGCGCTGAATCTTGATGCCTGTGTTCTCGGGGGCAGGATTGAATGTTACGGTCAGGTTAAGACCGGTGTGGAGTCCCTTGCCGAAGAGAGAAAAACTGCCTTTGAGGGTCCTTTGCTTATTCATTATTGTTCTATTTTGTTCTTGAGTTCGTTGATTTCTTTTTGCAACTGTTCCAGCTGCTTCACCATCTGGGGAAGGCGGCGTTCAAGAGCCACCTGACGGAAAAATGCCATCTGCGGCTGGGGAGGAGTGCCAATGAGTGTCTGGTTGCTCTCGATGCTGCCGGGTGCTCCCGACTGGGCTCCGAGTATCACCTTGTCACCAATTGTGATATGACCGGCAATGCCTACCTGACCTCCGAACATGCACCACTGGCCAACTTTGGTGCTGCCTGCCACGCCTACCTGGGCTGACATCACGGTGTTGGAACCGATGTCGGTGTTGTGGGCTATCTGTACCAGGTTGTCGAGCTTCACACCCTTGCGCACATAGGTGCTGCCCATCGTTGAGCGGTCTACCCAGCTGTTGGCACCTATCTCAACATCGTCCTCGATGGTTACGATACCGATTTGGGGAATCTTATCATATCCGTTGGCTCCGGGAGCAAACCCAAAACCATCGGCGCCGATGACACTGCCGGCATGCAGCGTCACACGGTTGCCAATGCGGCAACCATGGTAGATGACGGCATTGGGATAGACGATGCAGTTCTCACCCATGCTCACTCCTTCGCCAATATATGCGTGAGGGTAAATCTGACAACCTGCACTGATTTCCACTCCCTCACTGATGACAGCAAACGCACCGATGTAGCAGCCTTCGCCTATCTTGGCACTGGATGCCACAACGGCGAGTGGGTCGATACCGCTCTTGCGGGGTTTCATCGAATCATATAACTGAAGCAGTTTGGCAACGCTCTCATAAGCGTTAGGGACGCGGATGAGTGTGGCGGACACGGGGCGTTCCAGTTGAAGGTCGGCATTCACTAGTACTACACTCGACTGGGTGTCATAGAGATAATGGGTGTATTTTGGATTGGAGAGAAAAGAGAGTGCGCCTGTCTTTCCTTCTTCTATCTTGCTGAAAGTGTTGACGGTGACATCTGCGGAACCTTCCACTTGCCCGCCTACATACTCTGCGATTTGTCTAGCTGTAAATTCCATTGTTGTATTGCCTTAGTGTGCAAAGTTACTACTTTTTTTTCACATTCTATGATAGCAAAGGTAATATTTGCGTATTTTTTTGGAAAGTAAGGATACATTGAGAATTTCTGATGCCTCTGCGATGTCTTTCATCGTACCGTCCTTGTAGAGGATGGTGATGTGGTCGTCGTTGACGTCATACATGTCCTTGGAGATGGTGCTTACCTGATAGAGGTAGCGCACATCCTCACGGTTCACGCCAGTCTTTGCCATCAGCATGTCCTCTATCTCTGCTATGCGGGAATCGGTGATGGGCGTGTCGTGAATCTCCACCTTGAAGGGTCGGCGGGCAATGACATTGCGTGCCAGGAGCGACAGCACGGCATCATCGCTGTTTGCCCATTCCTTGATGGAGCAGTGGATGTCGGTATCGTCGAGTTTGCCGTAGTTCTCCAGCGCCTCTGGGTGCTCTGCGAAATAGGCGGCATCGATGTGGTGTTGAAGGAAGTACTTCAATGATGGCGTGGCAAACAAGTCCCTGCCTTCCTGAATCAGGTGTTTGGCGCGCAGCAGGAGATTGACCAGCATTTTCTCCGTGGCAACTGTGGTCTTATGGAGATATACCTGCCAGTACATCAGACGGCGAGAAGTGAGATAGTTCTCAATGGAGTAAATGCCTTTTGACTCTACGACCAACTGGTCGTCGACCACGTTTAGCATCTTGATGATGCGCGCACTGCCGATGTTGCCCTCGGTCACACCGGTAAAAAAACTGTCGCGGCGGAGATAGTCGAGGCGGTCCATGTCGAGCTGGCTGCTGATGAGTTGGTGGAGAAAGCGCTTGGGGTAGTCGTTCTTGAAGATGCTGAGGGCAAGATTGAGCCTGCCGCCCATCTCACGGTTGATTTGCTCCATCATCATCAGCGACACATCCTCGTGGGAAATACCGTCGACCAATGTGTGCTCAAGCACATGGGAGTATGGGCCATGACCGATGTCGTGGAGCAGAATGGCTGCCATGACGGCCTCGGCCTCGCTGTCGAATATAAAAATGCCTTTCTGAGTGAGCGACAGCACGGCTTCGCTCATGAGATAGTAGGCACCAAGGGAATGTTGGAAACGGGTGTGCTGCGCTCCGGGATAGACAACTGACGCCAGTCCCACCTGTTTGATCTGGCGCAGCCGCTGCATCAGCGGATGGTCTACGATGTCCATCAGCGTGCCGCCAGGAACTTTGATGAACCCAAATACTGGGTCATTGATGATCTTGCCGTCTGTCATGTGATTGGATTTCGTTTCACTTCGGCCGTCAGATGCCAAACGCATCGAGTTCGGCGGCCATCTCCTGCTGGAGGGTGTGGGCAGCGGCTCCTGCTGCTTCAGCGAAGTCTTCGCCATTGCTGGCATATATGATGCCACGGGAGGAGTTCACTATCAGTCCGCATTCGGCTGTCATGCCGTATTGGCATACCTCATGCAGACTGCCACCTTGAGCGCCGACTCCGGGCACAAGGAGAAAATGGTCGGGAACAAGACGGCGGATTTCCTCAAACTTCTGTCCTTGAGTGGCTCCCACCACATACATCAGTTTGTCGGTATCCGCCCACTGTTGCGAGATGCGGAGCACACGCTCAAAGAGTCTTTCGCCGTCTTTGCTTTCCATCAGTTGGAAGTCGGATGAACCGCGGTTGCTGGTCAGGGCAAGCAGGATGACCCACTTGCCGTCGTAACCAAGGAATGGGGTAATACTGTCCTCTCCCATGTAGGGTGCAACGGTCAGTGCATCGATGTCATATTCCTCGAAAAAGGTTCGGGCATACATCGCAGAGGTGTTGCCGATGTCGCCGCGCTTGGCATCGGCAATGATGAAATGACTGGGATAGTATTTGCGGATATATCTGACCGTGCGCTCAAAGGCTGCCATGCCGCTCACGCCCAGACTCTCATAGAAAGCGAGATTGGGCTTATATGCAATGCAATAGGGGGCAGTGGCATCGATGATGGCTTTATTGAACACAAACAGCGGTGACGCTTCCGTCAGCAGATGCTTGGGAATCTTCTTGATGTCGGTGTCGAGGCCGACACAGAGGAAGGTGCGCTTCGTGCATATTTGTTCGATGAGTTTTTGCCTGTTCATGATGATGGGGTCTTTTACGATGGATTGATATTATTTTTTCAAGAGATGGGATATGATAAGAAAGCAACCATATACGATGGCACAATCTTTTCATGTATATATGTATAAGCTTGCTGGGTGGGCTATAGTTCCGTTTCCTTCATTCGCTCGGCGTTCTCTGCCACGGTGAGGGCATCAATCATATCTTGGATGTTGCCGCCGAGGAATCCCTGCAGGTCATGTGTGGTGTAGCCGATGCGATGGTCGGTGACACGGCCCTGTGGAAAATTGTAGGTGCGTATTTTGGCGGAACGGTCGCCAGTGGAGACTAGACTCTTGCGGCGTGAGGCGATGTCGTCCATATATTTTTGGTGCTCCTTGTCGTAGATGAAGGTATAGAGGCGCGAGAGGGCACGCTCCTTGTTCTTGGGCTGGTCGCGGGTCTCTGTACACTCAATGAGGATTTCCTCGGTCTCGCCGGTGTTGGGGTTCTTCCACATATAGCGAAGGCGAACGCCCGATTCCACCTTGTTCACATTCTGACCTCCGGCACCGCTCGAACGGAAGGTGTCCCATTTGATTTCGCCCTCGTTGATGTTCACCTCAAACTTGTCGGCTTCGGGCAATACAGCCACGGTGGCGGCGGAGGTGTGCATGCGGCCTTGGGTCTCAGTGGCGGGGACGCGCTGCACGCGGTGAACGCCCGACTCATATTTCAGTGTGCCATAGACATCGGCTCCGCTCACGGCAAAGTCAATCTCCTTGTAACCGCCGACGGCTCCCTCACTGACGCTGGTGACGGATAGTTTCCATCCCTTGGAGTCGCAGAAGCGCTTGTACATCTGAAACAGGTCACCGGCAAAGAGACAAGCCTCGTCGCCACCAGTTCCAGCGCGGATTTCCATCTGCACATTCTTGGCATCCTCGGGGTCTTTGGGCACCAAGGCGAGCTTGATCTCCTCTTCCAACTTGGGCTGGAGTTCCTCGTTCAGTGCTAGTTCCTCGCGGGCCATCTCGCGCATGTCGGGGTCGCTCTCGTTGGCAATGATGTCTTTGGCTTCCTTGATGGTGGTCAGACAGGCTATGTAGCGCTTGCGGGCATCCATGATGTCGCTCAGGTCCTTGTATTCCTTGGTGAGTTTCACAAACCGCTGCTGGTCGGCAATGACATCGGGGTCGGTAATGAGGGTTGACACCTCTTCGAAACGGGCCTCCAGACCGTCAAGTTTCTGTAATATCGTGTTGTTGTCCATTCTTATTATTGACGTTTGTATGTTTTATAGGATGAATAGGCGATGGCAATCATGAGGAAGACCCAGATGATGTGCTGCCAGTAAGGATAATTCTCGATGATGTTCCAAACGATCATGACCAGATTACCAATCAGGCAGAAGATGCTTAAAACCAGCGCTATGAGAGAGAATTTCTTTTGCATGGGATGGGGCGTTTTTGATGTTTTAATAGTTGAATTCTCCGTACTCTGATCGAATCGTAAGGCTTTTGGCGCCTTCCTCGATGTGACCCACCACCTGGGCATCGATACCGAATGACTTGGAAATGGCGATGATGGCATCGACCATCTTGGGGTCGACATAGATTTCCATGCGGTGACCCATGTTGAATACCTGATACATCTCGCGCCAATCGGTGCCGCTGGCTTCCTGGATTAGGCGGAAGAGGGGAGGAACATCGAAGAGGTTGTCCTTTACCACGTGACAGTTGTCGCCTACGAAATGCAGCACCTTTGTCTGGGCACCTCCTGTGCAGTGCACCATACCGTGGATGTCGTCGCGGTGAAGGTCGAGGATACGCTTGATGACAGGGGCGTAGGTGCGGGTGGGGGAGAGTACCAGACTGCCTGCATCGAGAGGAACGCCCTCGACGGCATCGGTCAGTCGCTTGATGCCGCTGTACACCAACTCATCGGGAACGGCGGGGTCGTAACTCTCGGGGAACCGCTCTGCTAGATATTTGGAAAACACATCGTGACGGGCGGAGGTAAGGCCGTTGCTGCCCATGCCGCCGTTGTATCGCTTCTCGTAGGTCGCCTGTCCGGTAGATGAGAGGCCCACGATGACATCACCGGGACGTATGTTCGCATTGTCGATGACATCACTGCGGCGCATGCGGCAGGTGACGGTGGAATCAACAATGATGGTGCGCACCAGGTCGCCCACGTCGGCGGTCTCACCACCAGTGGGCCAGATGCCGATACCCATTTCCCGCATCTCTGCAAGCAGTTCATCGGTGCCGTTGATGATAGCGGAGATGACCTCACCGGGAATGAGATTCTTGTTGCGACCTATTGTGCTGGATACCAATATGTTGTCCACTGCGCCCACACAGAGCAGGTCGTCGGTGTTCATTACGATGGCATCTTGGGCAATGCCCTTCCATACGCTCAGGTCGCCGGTCTCTTTCCAATACATATAGGCGAGCGAGGACTTCGTGCCGGCCCCATCGGCATGCATGATGTTGCAGTAGTCGGGGTCACCACCAAGAATGTCGGGGATAATCTTGCAGAATGCTTGTGGATGAAGGCCCTTGTCAATGTTCTTGATCGCGCTGTGAACATCTTCCTTGGCAGCCGACACGCCACGCATCATATAGCGGTTGCTCTTGTTTGATTCCATTTTTTATATTTTGGTTTGCTTTTTCCCGGATAATCCGGATAATCCGGACATTCCGGATATCCGGATTAATCCGGAATTTCCGGCTATTATAGCATGAAAAATCACCTGTTATGCCAAAACTCCCAACTCGCAAAGGCTTGCAGCAACAGCATCTCAAGACCGTTGACCACAGTGGCTCCTTGCTCTGCTCCCTTATGCATGAACATGGTCTCATCGGGATTGTAGATGAGGTCGTATAGCAAGTTGTGGCTGTCCATCGCCTCGTAGGGCAGCAGTGGGCATTCATTGGTGTGGGGGAACATCCCGCACGGTGTGCAGTTCACTATCACGTTGTACTCATGGATGTCATCAGGAGTGATACGGTCGTAACGGATGGTGTCGGGACGGTCGAAACGGCTGACGAAAACAGTCTCTAACCCTAATGAGCGTAGGCCATAGTTGATGGCTTTTGAGGCGCCTCCGGTTCCCAGTATCAAGGCTTTCTTGTGAAAGGGTTCCAGCATGGGTTTGATGCTCTGGGTGAAGCCGATAACATCACTGTTGTAGCCCTTCAGGATGACACGTTTGTTTTTGTGGATGACGCTGATGACATTTACAGCGCCAATGGTGCGGGCCTCGGGACTGACATAGTCGAGGTAACTGATGACCTTCTCCTTGTAGGGGATAGTCACGTTGAGCCCCACCAAGTCAGGGTTGGAAGCTATCACCTCAGACAACATGTCTATCTGGGGTATCTCAAAATTCACATACTCGGCATCAATGCCTTCGTTTTGGAATTTCTCATTGAAATATCCAATGGAGAACGAGTGCCCAAGAGGATATCCTATCAGTCCGTATTTTTCCATTTTTTATAAAATAATTGTTCTCTTCTCTAAACAGTCGCGTCACATCACGTCGTTCACCTCTCACCCCCCACTCTCACTTCTCTGCCAAGTACATCGTGCAGATGCCAAAGGTGAGACGCTTGAAGGAGGCAGACTTAAAACCGGCCTTCAGAAGAATGCCCATCATCTCCTCTCCCTGAGGAAATGCCTCGATGGTGGCCGTCAGATAACGGTAGGCTCTCTTGTCTTTGGACACCAACCTGCCATATGCCGGAAGGATGGTGTGGCTGTAGATTTTGAACAGCTGCTTCATTGGGAAGCGCGTGGGGTGGGTGAGTTCCACAACACTAAGATGCCCTCCGGGACGAAGTACACGGCACATTTCTTTTAGGCCTTGGTCTAAATCGGCAAAGTTGCGGATGCCGAAGGCGGCAGTCACGGCGTCAAAACTCTCATCGGCATACGACAACTGCATACAGTCCTCTTTGGCAAATGAGATGATGTCGTCCAAATGCTCACGGGCCACTTTTTCTCGGCCCACATTCATCATTCCTTCTGATATGTCGGCTCCCACCAGTCGGGTGGGGTGGAGCATCTTGGCTGTCTGGATGGCGAAGTCGCCTGTTCCGGTGGCGATGTCGAGAATCTCCTTGGGGGAGAATGGCATCAACTGACTGATGGCTTTACGACGCCAACTGCGGTCGATGTCCAACGACATCCAGTGGTTGAGGGTGTCGTAGCGTGAGGCAATGGCGTCAAACATTTGTTCGACTTGCTTGCCTTTGGCATCGCCCTCATCGTAGGGCTTGATTTTCTCTTGCTCGTACATCCTAACGGAGAGAGGCCAGATAATCGCTCACATTCTTCTCAATGCGGGCGGCTAAGTCGCCGTCGGAAGCACTCTTGATGAATGACTCACCAGTGATGTGCTCGTATAGTTCTATATATCGCTCACTCACGCTCTCTGCGTATTCATCGGTGATGGCGGGCATCGTCTGACCTGGTTCGTTCATGAAGCCGTGCTCTATGAGCCATTGGCGTACAAACTCCTTGGAGAGTTGGCGCTGGGGCTCGCCGGCAGCGAGTTTCTCCTCATAACCATAGGCATAGAAATAGCGGCTGCTGTCGGGAGTATGAATCTCATCGATGAGATACACCTTGCCGTCACGCTTGCCAAACTCATATTTAGTGTCCACCAGGATGAGCCCGTGGCGGGCAGCTATCTCCTGACCGCGTGCAAATAGGCGGCGTGTGTAGTCTTCCATTACGGCATAGTCCTCAGCCGATACCAGTCCCTGATTGATAATCTCCTCACGGGAGATGTTCATGTCATGACCTTCGTCTGCTTTGGTCGTGGGGGTGATGATGGGCTCTGGAAAACGTTGGTTTTCCACCATGCCGTCGGGCAGGGCTACTCCGCACAACTCGCGGCAACCGTCCTTGTAGGCGCGCCATGCCGACCCCGTGAGGATGGAGCGGATAATCATCTCCACACGAAATCCCTCACATTTCAAACCCACGGTAACCATCGGGTCGGGAGTGCCCAATTTCCAGTTGGGACAGATATCGCTTGTGCTGTCAAGAAACTTGGCGGCAATCTGATTGAGTACCTGACCCTTGAAAGGAATGCCTTTGGGCAAAATCACATCGAAAGCGGAAATGCGGTCGGTGGCTACCATAACCATCAAGTCATCGTTGATGGTGTACACATCACGCACCTTGCCATGGTAAACACTGGTTTGTCCTTCAAACGAAAAGTCTGTTCTGGTTAATGCTTTCATCTTTTATTCTTGTATTGGATTGTTGTTGGATGTCATGAGGCGTCTTCCTTGCTGTGGGTTTTGTCGGCTGTCTCGTATGCATTGACAATGCGGGTGACGAGTTTGTGGCGGACAATATCTTTCTTGTCCATCTTCACAAAACCGATGCCCTCGATGTCGGACAGCAACTCAATGGCCTCGCTCAGGCCACTGCGCTGTCCGCGGGGAAGGTCTATCTGGGTCAGGTCGCCGGTGATAATCATCTTCGTATTCCAGCCCATGATGGTGAGAAACATACGTATATGGGCGGCAGTGGTGTTCTGGGCCTCGTCGAGGATGACGACGGCATCACTTAACGTACGTCCTCTCATAACTGCGAGAGGGGCTATCTGGATGATGCGCCTCTCCATCATTTCCTGAAGTTTGTTGGCGGGTATCATATCCTCGAGCGCATCATAGAGGGGTTGGAGATAGGGGTCTATCTTGTCCTTCATGTCGCCGGGGAGAAAACCTAATTTCTCTCCAGCTTCCACAGCAGGACGGCTAAGAATTATCTTCTTGGCCGTTTTCTCCTTCAACGCTTTTACGGCAAGGGCGATACTCAGATATGTCTTTCCTGTGCCGGCAGGACCTTCTGCGAAAACCATATCGCAGGTCTCATAAGCGTCGATGAGTGCTTGTTGGTTGGCGCTTCGGCTCTTGATCGGACGACCGGAGATGCTGTAAACTATCACGTCCTTCACACTCTCGGCTTTTGTTTTTCGCCCTTTGATGATGTCGAGGATGTCTTCCTCATTGATGGTGTTGAAATGCTCAACGTGTTTGCGCATTGCTTCAATGTTGTCCTCAAAGCGCTCCATCTCATCGTCGTCACCGAGAACCCTGATGACATTGCCCCTCGCTACAATGCGCAACTTGGGGAACAACGATTTGACCATTTGCAGGTGAACGTTGTTGATGCCGTAGAATACCACGGGGTCGATGTCTTCAAGTACAATATGCTTCTCTATCAATGTTTGTATGTTGTTCTGTAAAAGTCAGTGTTATATTTGGCTGCAAAATTAGGCAAATTTCTGCAATTATCTTTATTTTTTATAGTAATTTTGCAAAAGCAGACAAAAAGGAGTTTGAACGTTTCACTCAAAACTCTTAACTATGAACTTTGATTTATGAATTCAGAACTGTCCTCCACTCTCCTTCGCTGGTTTAAGACCCATGCACGTGAACTGCCATGGCGCGGCACAAGCGACCCTTATGCCATCTGGCTGTCGGAGATTATCCTCCAGCAGACACGCATCCAGCAGGGATGGGCATATTGGGAGCGGTTCATACACCGTTGGCCCACTGTGGAGCAATTGGCTGAAGCCTCTGAAGATGAGGTGCTTCGCGAGTGGCAGGGACTGGGCTATTACTCCCGGGCTCGAAACCTACATCAGGCAGCGCGGCAAATCGTGGCAATGGGTGGTTTCCCTATCACATACGAGGGCATACGAAGCCTAAAAGGGGTAGGCGACTATACAGCGGCAGCCATTGGGAGCATCGCCTTCTCTCTTCCTGTAGCGGCAGTGGATGGCAACGTGTATAGGGTGCTTGCCCGGTATTTCGGTATCGACACGCCCATCAATTCTTCTGTAGGGAAAAAGGAGTTTGCTGCCCTTGCGCAATCTCTCCTGCCTCATGATGAGCCATCGGCATTCAATCAGGCGATGATGGATTTCGGGGCGATGCAATGCACACCACGCTCACCGCATTGCACAGAATGCCCGCTGGCTGAATCTTGTGTGGCATGGAGAGAACATAGGGTGGAACAACTGCCTGTAAAACTGAGAAAGATGAAGGTTAGTGAGCGATACCTCTCATATTATTATATACGCTGCAATGGGGATGTGGCAATTCACCAACGAGGTGGGGGAGACATCTGGCAAGGCTTGTGGGAACCGCTGCTTGTGGAATCCCAAAGTGAATGTATGGCAAGTGACTGTGATATCGATTTCAGTAAAGGTGTGCTTACACTCCTTCAGCAAAGGGTAAAACATGTACTTACTCATCGCATTCTATGGGCTGATTTCTACCTGTGGGAGACAACCTCTCGTCCCATGTTGCCGCCTGGCTATATCTGGATTCGTGAGAGTGATATAGATGATTATGCCATCCCTCGCCTTGTGGAATTGCTCATCGAGAACCTTGAGAAAAATCCAACAAACCAGTCATGTGACTTAACTCCATAACGCAATGAGGAGCAGTGGCTTAACTTCAAAGCGAAGAGATAACTTCTTAAGCTATTTAACTACTCAAAAATTTGCGCAAATGTGAAATATGAACAATATCTAAAATTTTTTTTGTTTTTCTGTAGTTTTTCAATGAAATGTACGTCAAACGGGTAAAAATCATCTGAACAAAACGCAACATGACAACAAAAGAAAGGCAATTTCAGCAAACCATCTTGGAGAATAAAAGCACCATCTATACCGTGTGCTATATGTTCTCCAACGACTCGGACGAGGTGAACGACCTGTTCCAAGAGTCGCTCATCAACCTTTGGCGGGGATTCGACGGCTTTGAACATCGAAGTGACATCAAAACGTGGATCTACCGCGTAGCTCTCAACACATGTATTACGATTGACCGAAAAAAGCGGAGACAACCGGATACATCTCTTTCGATGGACATCAATCTGTTTAGAGACAGGGATGAGGACACCAAACAGGTGGACATGCTTCACCAACGAATCTCACAGTTGAAACCTTTCGACAGGGCTATCGTCTTGCTATGGCTCGAGAACCTTTCTTACGAGGAAATAGGACAAATAGTAGGTATTTCCACCAAAAATGTCAGTGTGCGCTTGTTTAGAATCAAAGAGCAGTTGAAACAAATGTCAAACAATTAAAAACCCGTGAACTATGAATAATAATGATTTCGAAGAGATGCGCCAGCAAATGAACATCCTGAAGGAAAAACTGCAGCAGCAGGAAATCGTCAACGACAGAATTTTCCATCGCTCCATGAAGCGCAATGTCAAGGGCATCAACAGAAGATACACCGTGGTATCCATCTTGTGTATCTTAATGGTTCCCTATTCCTATTGGGCTTTCGTCAAACTGACAGGCATGTCGATATGGCTCTGGCTCGCTACATGTATCCTGATGCTCATCGTTTTTGTCTATACCCAATATACTGGCCGCTTCCTCAACAGCCGTATCTTAGAGAAAGACCTGGTACAGGCTCGGACCAAGATGGCAAAAGCAAAGAAACTTGACCATGACTGGTTGAAGATAGGAATACCTCTCATCATCCTATGGTTGGGCTATTTTGGATATGAGATGTGTAAGGTATACGATGGAGAGGACTTTATCTACATTGTGGTCATGTGTGTCGTTTGTGCTATGTTGGGTGCTGCAGTTGGATTGAAAGTGCACTTCAAAAATCAAGATGATTACGCTCAAATCATTGAGGAGATAGACGATTTCACCAAGGAATAAAGAATGAACCGAAGATAAATGTCTTTTGTTGTTCGTTTTCCGAAAAATATGGCTATTTTTGCAATTGAAAATGTGATTTGGCAATTCAACCTAAACGTTTATCAGTTATGAAACAAGTGATTAGTACAGAAAAGGCACCTTCTGCCATCGGTCCATACAGTCAGGCCATCCAAGTAGGAAAAATGATTTATACTTCAGGGCAACTTCCCGTAGACCCTGCAACAGGCTCTTTTCCCGAGGGCGGAATCAAGGAGCAGACCCGTCAGTCGCTGCTCAATGTCAAGGCTATCCTTGAAGAGGCTGGGGCTTCAATGGAGAATGTGGTGAAAACAACGGTTTTCTTGGCTGACATGTCCGACTTCGCCGATATGAATGCCGTCTATGCGGAATTCTTCTCCCAACCCTACCCAGCACGCTCCGCTGTGGCGGTCAAGACCTTGCCCAAAGGCGCTTCGGTCGAAATCGAGGTCGTGGCTGTAATGCCATAAATGATGAATACATCATCCACCCACCTAAAAAGTCTCACCAAGTGAGACTTTTTTTATTTTAATTTGAAAGATTTTCCGTGAAAACTTCCTCTCTTCTCTTGAGTGGGATGTCATGAAGCTACGACAGTGATGACAGCAACCCAACACAGCGTTTATTATCGTCTTTGTTTTATTTTTATGTTTTCAGTCATGGAAAAGAATTCTTTCAGTTGGTTTGGCCTTCTGGTCAAATTGTTCGGCATCCTCATTGCCGTTATGGTCATCTATTGGGTGGGTACGAAAGTACATCGCTACCTCTATCATGAAAAAGGAGACTGGAGCTCTTACCAAAGAGATATCAGTCCCTACTTGGGCTATTGGTTTGAAGATGATGGAAAGTATGTATATCGCTTGAGTGACAACCGTATCATCTTGCGGGGATTGGATTGGCTTTTCGTGTCGAATGATGACAAACAACCTCTCGCATGCTTCTCTAAAGGGGGAAAGAGGGGATTCATCGACCGAAATACCGGAGAGGTAGTCGTCGAGCCGCATTATAAGCATGCATGGATGCCGGGTGACAGCCTGGCTGCTGTTGTGGACATGGACAACAAAGTCAAGTTCATTGACTGTCTTGGAAATATTGTGATTGACGACACCACTTTTGTCTATGAGAAAGACAACGACTACCAATTTGAGAGGCAAATGTGTGTGATGACCGATGGAAAAGGAAACAAGGGGTTGATCGACCGTCAGGGGAAATGGGTGATTCCACCACGCTATGCATCCATTTATGCAACATGCAAAGATGGCTACTGGCATCTTAAAGATGCTGAAGGCTATGAATATGTAGCCGATAACCTTGGTAAGTTGGTGATTGGCAAGGTGAGCAATGATGTGGAAGTGACCACGTCTACCATATGCATTACCTATGAGGACCATACCATTCAACTTTTTGATTTCGACGGCAAACTGATGGTAGATTTTGCCTATGAGGATATCGAAAATATCAAATATGGTGAAGATGAGTATGGTGATGAAAAACCTTTGGGCATATGTCGTTGTCTGAAATATGAGGCGGGTGACTCCTATTATGGACTGATGTCGCCCGAGGGTCGTCGAATCACCAGCCCATTGTATTCCGATATCAAAGGTGTTGGTCCTGACCTTTATCTCTGCTACCTCGAATACACTGGGGCTGTTCTTCTTAACGGCAGAGGCGAAGAGGTCAAGTAAATGCCTTGATGGTTTTGTCCTACATTATCGAATTGGCGAATTTCCCATTGTATAGAAATTTTCCAATTCGATAATTGGGGACATCTGAGGCAACAGCCTCTTTTTTCTTGCTTTTCTTTTTCCTTTCACTGCATTTTTTTCTACCTTTGCATACGTATTAAACCAAATCTACTTTGTGTCATGAGAAAAAGTTTTTTGAGGACAATGATGTCTATTGCAGTCACCATCATGTGTGTCTGTCAGGTAAGCGCACAGATGCCCAAAGCACTGGAGGTGAAGGAACTGACATTGGGTAATGGTATGAAAGTGTGGCTTAATGAAGACCACTCGCAACCAAAGGTTTATGGTGCCGTCGTTGTCAATGCTGGCGCAAAAGACTGCCCCAACACGGGTATCGCTCACTACTTTGAGCATATCATGTTTAAGGGAACGGAGGAGATAGGAACCACTGATTATGCTAAGGAAAAGCAATGGCTCGATTCCATCTTTGTCAAATACGACCAATTGGCTGCCACAAAGGACGAGGCTGCTCGTGCAGCAATACAGAAAGACATCAACCGGCTCAGCCTTAAAGGAGCGGAATATGTCATTCCCAACGAGTTCAACCAACTGATATCTCTCTATGGAGGAAGTGAACTGAATGCCGGCACTTCATACGACTTCACTTTCTACCACAATTTCTTTATGCCTCAATACCTGGAGCAGTGGTGCGTGCTTAACAGCGACCGACTCATCAAACCTGTCTTCCGTTCCTTCCAAAGTGAGTTGGAAACAGTTTATGAGGAGAAAAATATGGGTGATGATGATATGACAACCACCCTTCGGGAAACCATCATGAGAGAGATTTTTGGCAATAATGGCTATGGCTATCCCGTCATTGGAAGCACGGAGAACCTGAAGAATCCAAAACTCTCAGAAATGAGGGATTTTTATGAGAAGTATTACGTAGGTTCCAACATGGGACTGATTCTGTCGGGTGATCTCGATACCGAGAGTGTCATGCCATTGCTGGAGCGCACATTTGGAAAGATTCCTAAGGGTGTGAAACCTACTCGGGTACCATCGTTAATGCCTGACATCACACAGGAACGTACAGTGACCATGACCCTCCCCATACCTTTGGTTAGTTTGGAGATGCTGGTGTTCAAGTCACCGACCGATTATGAGAAAGAAGCCAATGCCGTGGCCATCGCAACTAAGTTGTTGTCCAACGGAAAGGCCGGTAAACTCGACTCCTTGATCAATGAAGGGAAATTGATGGTCAGCCACATGTCACCCATGTCTTTAAACGATGCTGGATTGACCATGCTGATGCTGATACCCAATCTTCTGTCAAAAACGGAGAAGGCTGAAACAGCTTGTCTTGCTGAAATCAAAAACATTGCCGAAGGCAATTTCAGCGACGAGGCTTTCATCGCAATTAAGAAGGAGGCTTACCGAGAGGCTCTTCAAGAACTGGAGACCATTGATGAGAGGGCAATGAAAATGGTATCTGTGATGAGTAGCGGACACAGTTGGCGGGAGTATGTTGACAAGGTAAACGCTATAGATAAGGTCACAAGGGATGATGTGATAGCTGCTGTAAAACGGTATTATGATGTTCCTTTTCTTAGGTTTAAGAAAAAATATGGCTCTACAAATAAGGACAAGGTTTCTCAACCCGGTTATACGCCTGTAGTGTCTAAAAACAAGAATGCAGAGTCAGAGTATGCCAAACGCCTCGCTGCTTTACCTGTGAAAAAAGTGGAACCAAGAGTTGTAGATTTTGAGCATGATGCCACCACTATCCCATTGGGGGGGCAGGCCATGCTCTATACGGTGAAAAATCCATACAATGATCTTTTCGAACTGACTATTGCATATAATCGTGGCGGGAAGGCTGATCCTCGATTGGAAATGGCTACAGGTTTCGTCAATCTCATCGGCACGGATTCGCTCTCACGACAACAACTGGGTGTGGCTCTTCAGCAGTTGGGTGCTGACATCGAATTCAAAAATTCCAGTTCCAAGACAGAAATTGTGGTAACTGGTGTGGACAACAACTTCAAATCGACCATGGAGTTGCTCCGCCATTTCCTCCAACATGCCAAGGCAGATGACAAATCATTGAAAACTGTCAAAGACGCCTTGAAGGCTGACGAGAAATCACTCGCAAAGGAAAACATGAACGTTTTCAAAGCCATGCTTCAAAAGGTGATGGAGGGCAATCAGGCAACTACACTGAACCGTATCACATTCAAGGAGGCGAAAAAAATCACTGGTGAACAACTTCTCGAAACGTTCAATGCTGTACTAAGTAGTGCCTGCGACATTGTCTACAGCGGAAGTCTTGACAACACAGAGGTGGAGGCTGCCGTACGTTCTGCCATACCTATCAGCCGCAGCCAACAGGCTTATGTGGACTACTCCTCAGAATTGATGACGTATAACAGTCCCGTGGTATATGTCTATGATATGCCCAAGGCTAGGCAGACCATTTTCTTCACCTACGACCAATTGAAACCGATGCCTACACAGGAAAGCCGTATTCCTGCTAAACTGATGGAGGAATATTTTGGTGGTGGTATGTCTTCGGTGCTGTTCCAAGAGGTGAGGGAGTTCAGGTCCATGGCTTACTCCACTGGCAGCAAATTATCATCACAACCACGCTTATTGCACCCCAATTCCCCGTTGGCTCTTGTCAATATAGTGGCAACTCAGGGAGATAAGGCGATGGGTGCCATCGCTTTGGTCGATTCGCTCTTGCATGATATGCCGCTGATTGAGAAAAACTTTATGGTGGCTCGGCAAAACAACATCAATGAGGTCAACAACAATTATCCCTCGTTCCGAGAAATGGGCTCTTATATATCTGGGAGCCATAGGGTGGGTTACAAAGACGACGTTAGGGCAACAACAGCTGAACTCATGAGCGCTTCCACTATGGATGACTTGAGGAAATTCTTTGAGAACAACATCAAAAACAATACAGGGCACCGCATCCTGGGCATCATTGGCAGCAAGAAGAAGCTCAACCTCAAGGAGTTGGAGAAATACGGCAAGGTGGTCTTCCTCAAGGAGAAGGATTTGTTTAGGAAATAAGGCGGGATGACCACTGCAGACTAAGGGGTGTGCTTCGTTTTGAACACACCCCTTTATTCCCAGATAATCATTGATGGGTCGAGCGTGATGCGCTTGGGTTCACCACGTCTTCCTGTGACGTAATAGTTTTTGGCGAGTCTCTCGTCAAAGTTACTGACGAATGCCTCGCGGATACGGGCGCATTTCTCATTGATGCTGTTACTGCATGGATTGGTGATTTCACGGATACTCTGCTCTTGTCTCATTCTGCCACCAATGGGTTTCAGCTTGAGGTAAATCTGAAGCAATTCCGAATTGTATGAGCATTGTGAAAAACTGCCCCGAGAACAGGGACTGA
>JAGCXX010000213.1 GCA_017961115.1 Prevotella sp.
CACCGACATCCTTATACGCCGTACTGGATATAACCATGTCACCCCGTATGTCACCCTGCAGCAAGCCGCCGACACCACCCGTTGCATCCACATCGCATATGTAGCAGAAGGCTATCAAGAAAGTGAGATGAACGTCTTCCTCGATGATGTCCGTGAGGCCATGTCCGCCCTCTTTGCCCATGAGCCGTTTAAGTCACTACGTGACCGTTTCCACATCGTCGCTCTTCTCAGTCCTTCGGTTGACAGCGGCACCAGTTCACCCCGCAAGGGCATTTGGAAAAACACCGTTCTCCATTCGCATTACGACACGTTTTACAGTGAGCGCTACCTGACAACACTTCATCTGAAGAGTCTCCATGACTGTCTGGCAGGCACCCCATATGAGCACATCATCGTATTGGTTAATTCCGAGCAATATGGCGGTGGAGGCATACTCAACTCCTACAACCTGACCAGCACCCACCACTCACGTTTCAAACCCGTGGTAGTGCATGAGTTCGGCCATAGTTTTGCCGGTCTCGGTGATGAATATGCATACGAGACAGAAGAAGTGCCGATGTATCCTCATGAGGTAGAACCATGGGAACCCAATCTCACCACATTAGTAGACTTCCATGGCAAATGGGAAGACTTGATAGCAGAGGGAACTCCCATCCCCACCCCACTCTCCAAGGACAGGGAATCCATCCAAAACCGCATCGGTGTCTTTGAGGGTGCCGGCTATTCACCCCGTGGCGTATATCGTGCCTGTCAGGACTGCCGTATGCGCACGAATGAGTATCCCGTCTTCTGTCCCGTCTGCGACAGAGCGCTTAGGCGGGTCATCAACTTTTACACGGAGTAGTTTTGTGAGTTTGGGAGTATAGAAGTTTAGGCATATGATGCTTCTCATCTATGAAATATGAACTATGAGCTGGCATAAGTTCGTTTGTGGTGTATTTATTGCCATACTGTTCATTGCCTCGGTATGGGCGGAGACGGAATCAATCCCATCTCTGCAGTTTAACACGTACTTTGTGGATGACGAGCCGCGTGACCCAGTGCGGTTGGGCATGGCAATAGAATATTTCCAAAGCGGAAAATACCACGAGGCGTTGTTGATTTTTGAGAAACTCGACCAGGAATACGAACTCAATGCTCGCTATCATGCCTATATGGGCGTCTGCTGCTATTATGATTGGCAGTATGAGGATGCCTGCCGTTATCTTGACGAAGCCATTCCACAACTCGACGCTTTTGCGCCCCATGAGCGGTCAGTCTACTATTATTGCAATGGAGAGAGCCATTTCCAACTGCAACAGTACAAAGAAGCCATCCCATTTTTTGAGCGTGCGCTGACCGTATGCTATGAGAATGAGAAAGGTGATATCCACTATCGTCTTGGGCTGTGCCATATGTTTGCAGAGGAATGGCAACAAGCCCACGGCCATTACCAATCCGCTCTCGACAACTACCTCACCTATCGTGACACCCCCGACATGCGTGCCCGCATCCATCAGACCGCACATATGATGAAAGGTTGCGAGGAACATCTAAAGAACCAAAAAGGAGGATTGACTGAGGCAGATTTCGGGTCGGCATTTGCAGAAAACATCAATCAGACCGACAGCATCAATCAGACTGACATGAGCAATCAACAGGAAATTACAAATGAGATGGAGAGTGCTCTTCCAACCGAATCAGCCATCAACCTGCCTGCCATTCCGATACTCACAGCCGACAGCGTCCATATCTCAGCTCCCGTAATCATGCCATCAATTATCAACAACACCACACAGGTTTCCAAAGTTATTCATAAGGACACTATCCGGAGCGAAGTGCCCCGAACGGTCAACATCCAAGATATCTACAACCAAAAGATTGATGTAGCCGAATAGCCGTCTATCTCATACTCTCGTCGATGAAACACAACGGGAGCAAGTCGCGCACCGAGTTGATGACATACACACCAGTGGTGCCATAGAGCAGGATACGGATGGGCTGTTCATAGCGCTCCTCCATCTCCAGGATGACCTGCCGGCAAGAACCGCAAGGTGATACTGGATTGGCCATAAACCCATTTGCGTTTTGCGCTGCAATGGCGATTTTTAGGATAGGCTGGTCAGGACGCTGTGCCTGAGCCGCGAAGATAGCGGTCCGCTCTGCGCACAGTCCGAGTGGGAACACCGCATTCTCCTGGTTGGCTCCAATCACCACCGAACCATCTGCCAGCAGCAACGCAGCCCCTACCCTGAAATGGGAATACTTGGCATAGGAATTGTCGGTGGCTTTCATTGCCATCTGCACAAGTTCCTGATCATCGGCAGCCAGTTCGTCCAACTTAGCCAACACGATGTTGAATTTCATTTCTATATCTTTCATAGTTTCTTATGAATTGACAGGTTGTAGTAATGCGCTTTCGCACCTTATTCTTTTACATATTCATAGCAGCCGATGTCCGGTTCATCATCACGCCTGACACCTAAGCGGTCATAAGGCAGGTCTGAATTGGGCGCGGCCTTTCCAATGGCAATCGACAAGGAGTCGAGTCTGAAATCATATTTGATGAGGTCAATATCTATCATACGGAAATGTTTTTCCCCCGTCCCGACAGTGTCTTCTGGGTTCTCCCATATCACATCCCGTATATTGACTGAGTCTTTGACTTCTGGTGTCCGCAGGATGCAGTGATCGAAATAGAAGGCATAGTTGGTAGTGGTGTCAGCTTCCGACATCACCACATCATCAGCATACCCTGTGACAAGGCTGTTGTAACAATTGAAGTTATAGAGCGGATGTTCAGGACTGTTGCCGAAGCGGAGTGCCGCACCTCTGTTGGCGTCATAGGGATAAAATTGCGCAATGGTGCAGTTCATAACTCTTGCCACGCCTCCGAACACCGCCATGCAATCGTGGAGCGCATTGGTCAGTTGGCTGTTGACCACATCCACCACAGAGTGTATGGACTTGAGTCCGTAACCTTGGCAATTGTGTACGATAGAGTTGTACAGGTAGAGTTTCATCTTGCTCACATCCGAAGAGTCGCACACGATGCCGTTGTATGTGCTATGGATATCAGCATAGAAGATGGCGTTTTCGTAGGATGGTTCATAGAACCGTATGCCCTGCCACTGTCCGCTCACGCGGTCGTAGGGCAAGTAGTCGAACATATTGTCGATGCGGTCACCCCTCAGCACCACATTGTGTTCTGCATCACCCCAAATCACCAATCTTCCATATACGTCGATGCCTGCATTCTCATGGAAATAGAGAGTCGTTCCTGCCCCAATGGTCAATGTTGCCCCTTCGGCAACGGTAATGCCTCCATAAATGATGATAGGTCGCGAGGAGGTGATGGTGGAGTCGCGGTCAATCCTCATGTCCGTGTATTGCTCAGCATCCCATGTCCATGCGTTGAGGTTGACTTTCTGCTCCGTACCGCTTTCGAGATGGAAGACAAGATTATCCTCCAGCATAGTTGGCTCCACCCGGTTGTTGACAGGTGAGGTAAGTTCCACAAACACACGTATGCTGTCTTTGTTGCGCACCTCAATGTCATTGACCAAAAAGCCTTCGGAAGCGCCTAAGTATGACCCATCAACATTGACACGGAATCCTGTTTGGTTGCCGTTCTCAAGTCTGATATTTGAGCATCTAATGCCATGTCCCGACCTGTTGTAAACCCAAAATGTCTTGGTGGCAGTAGGAACTTGTGAGAACACGGTGTCGAACGCCACGGAATCCTGTGAGAATGTCAGACGTAATGCTGCCGACGCTGAGAAATCATCGTCGTCGGTGCACGAAAATAGCAAGGCTGTTCCCAACAGGGTCAGCATGCTGATGAGCCATTTTACTTTCATCATCATATAGATAACGAGAAGACGGCCTTTTTATTGCATCAACTAATGCCTATACTCCATCAAGCATCGTTCTGCGAGGGCTTTTGTGACCTTTACGTCGTTATCTGCAAGGTGCATGGGGGCGGAAGGATTTGCAGCAACCAACCGAAGTGCCTTGCTTAACTCCCCAAGGTTATATGAACGCATTTTGGGGAAGAGGATTCTCGACAAGATTAGGGTGTCAAAACTTACAGGAAATACCTTTTTGCGATATAAGCCGCAGTCGCGCCTCAGATTATATTTCAAAATCTGGCAGTCGTATTGCACATAATGTCCCAGCACAGGAGAGTCACCGACAAAGTCAAGAAACATTTTCAGTCCCTGTTCTCGGGGCAGTTTTTCACAATGCTCATACAATTCGGAATTGCTTCAGATTTACCTCAAGCTGAAACCCATTGGTGGCAGAATGAGACAAGAGCAGAGTATCCGTGAAATCACCAATCCATGCAGTAACA
>JAGCXX010000214.1 GCA_017961115.1 Prevotella sp.
GAGGAAGCGGACTATCAATCCTTCATCTTTCATCTTTCATCCCTCATCCCTCATCTTTCATCTTTCATCTATTTTACTCTTCCCTCATCGCATCCACGGGTTTGATGGCCATGGCTCGTGCGGCAGGAGCCAGACCAGCCAGCACGCCCAGCAGACTGAGCATGGCCACTGCGCCCACGGCAGTCCAAAATCCCACCTGGAAGTGGGCCTCCACGATACCGTCTGTGGTGTTGGCCAACTCAAGCATCTCCAATATCAGCACGGCGAACAGGATGCCGCTCATCCCCGCCACGGCGGTCAGCACCACACTTTCGGAGATAATCTGCGAGAGGATGTTGAATGGTGTGGCACCGATGGCACGCCGGATGCCTATCTCGGTGGTGCGCTCACGCACCGTTACCATCATGATGTTTGACACACCGATGGCGCCAGCCAGCAGTGTGCCGATGCCAACCAACCAAATCAGGAAGTTGACTCCTGAGAAAAGGTTATCGAGCATGCCGAACATCACCTCGGTGTTGAACACCATGACGCCTTTCTCATCGGTAGGGTCAATCTGATGGGCATGTGCGATGACCTCGCGCATCTTGTCGGTGATGCTGCTCATCGTCACGCCACGGATGGCTGTGAGGCAGATAAGGTGGACGCTGTCGCCCATGTTGTAGGTTTGCTGGGCGAGGGTGAGGGGGACGGTCACTGCATCCTCGGCGTTGCCGTTGATGCTGATGTTGCCGGCATTGTAGTCCACACCTACGACATTGTAGTAACTTTGGCCGATGCGGATGGACTCACCGCAAGGGTCTCCACCCTGTGGAAAGAGGTCTTTGTATACGTGTTTGCCGATGACGCACACCTTTCGGCGCAATTGGATGTCCATGTCGTTGATGTAGCGACCATAGCGCAGTTTGGGTGTCTCCACCTTGGCATATTCAGGCGTCAGACCCTTCATCGTGCAGGAGTATTTCTTTTCGCCATGGACGGCGGTGAGCCCCCAACGTGAGACCATTGGCGTCACCACGTCGATTTCGGGCACCTGGCTGCGGAGCCGCTCCACGTCGCGGTAGTTCATGCTCCAGTTGCGGCCTTTGCGGAAACCGGCGTAGGGCTTTGTCGTGGGCTGCGCGAAGATGAGTGCGGAGTTGGTGGCGAATCCCTCAAAATTGTTGTTGAGCAATTCTTTCAGTCCCTGGCCGCCGCCTATCAGCGATACGAGCATGAACACGCCCCAGAACACACCGAATCCGGTGAGGAAGGTGCGGCTCTTGTTCCTCGTCAGCGTGTCGAGGATTTCGCGGTAGCGGTCGATGTCTATTCTTATCATTCTGCTCTCAGGGCTTCAATGGGACGGATATGGGCTGCCTTTCGGGCGGGGACAAGTCCTGCCAGCGTGCCGGCGATAATCATCACAAGGGTGGCTTCCACGCAGACGTCAAGGCCCACGGTGGGGTTGACAAACATAGTAGCCTCAAACAAACCGGAGTTGACTTTCATATGGCCGATGGTGGCGTCCATGTAGAGGTTGGCTCCGATTCCGAGCACCATGCCGATATAGCCAAAGAAAGTGGTGATAAGCACACTCTCGATGATGATGAGTCGGAGGATGGAGGCGGGGGTAGCGCCAATGGCCTTTCGGATGCCAAACTCCCTTGTGCGCTCCTTCACGGTGATGAGCATGATGTTGCTCACACCCACGATGCCGCTCAGCAGGGTGAAAATGCCGATTACCCACAGGGCGACATGGATGATGGAGATGCCTTTGTTCATCTGCATGTTCTCAGTGAAGCGGTTCCATATCCATATGGCGCTCTCGTCATCGGGTGCGGCGCGGTGGTTGCTGTTGAGGCGAGCTTGGTAGACCTTCTCAAAATCCTCGTTGGCCTGCTCGCTCTCCAGACCATGGAAGGTGAACACGATGTTGTCGGCCTTGTCGCCCATGTTGTACATGGTACGGAGTGTGGTGAAGGGAATGTATACCGAAGTGCGAAAACGGCTCTTGTCTCCCTTGTTGATGCCGACAACGCGGAAGGCGAGGGCACCGACCTTGACATATTGGCCTAAAAGTGATTTGTAGTCGTTCGGACAAAGCTCGCGGGCTTGGGCATCGTCTAAAACCAGGCATTTGCGCTGGGTATCAAGGTCGGTTTGATTGATAAAACGTCCGCAGAGCATCTCTATCTTGCTGATTTTCTGCTCATTCGGGTAAACGCCCTCCAGTCCGCCGCTGAAATAGTTGCTGCCATAGCTGATGGTGACGCCTTGTTTGTCAATTTGGGCACCCACGCCATCGATGTTTTGGGTATACTCACGGTTGGTGGCGTTGATGTCACGGTCGTCAAGCTGTATCCTGCGGCCTTCGGAGAGTCCATCGTATGCTTTCGATGTGCGGCCTCCACCCACCATCATGGAGTTGTCAAGATAGCGGTCCATGCTCTGTGTGATGGCGTTGATGAGTCCGTTGCCGCATCCCAGGAGGACGATGAGCATGAAGATGCCCCAGGCAACGGCAAAGCCGGTCAGGATAGTGCGCAACTTGTTGCGACGTGCGGTGCTCCATATTTCTCCCAGGATGTCTCTCATGTCTATTTCATCCTTCCGTTGATGCCGAATGGCGATGAGTTATGCTCTTTGTTCTCTTCTATCGTTCCGATGATGCCATCCTTGATGTGGATGATTTTGTTGGTCTCGTTGGCAACGCCGCTTTCATGGGTCACCACTACAATCGTCATCCCGTCGTCGGTGTTGAGTTGCTTGAGCAACTGCATCACCTCGACGCTGGTCTTTGAGTCAAGGGCACCAGTGGGTTCGTCGGCGAGGATGATGTCGGGGTGGTTAATGAGTGCTCGTGCGATGGCGACACGCTGTTTCTGACCGCCCGACAGTTCGTTGGGATAGTGCTCCGACCACTGTGCGAGACCGAGGCGGTCGAGGTATTCCATCGCCAGTTGGTGGCGCTTGCGGCGGCCTACGCCTTGGTAGAAGAGAGGCAGTTCGACATTCTCAACAGCGGTTTTGAAACTGATGAGGTTGAACGACTGGAAAATAAAGCCAATCATACGGTTGCGGTATTCCGCAGCGCGGCGCTCGGAGAGGTTTTTGATGAGCGTGCCGTTGAGTATGTACTCTCCTGTGTCGTAGTTGTCGAGGATGCCGAGGATATTCAACAGGGTGGACTTGCCTGAACCGGAGGCGCCCATGATGGACACGAATTCGCCCTTGGCAATGTCGAGGTCGATGCCCTTGAGCACATGCAGCGGCTGTGCTCCCTGATAGGTCTTGTGGATGGCGCTGAGGTGAATCATGTCAATCGAGGAAACCTTGGTTCTTCAGTGCTTCGAGGAGTCCTGCGGACATGGCCTCGTTGTCTTTCTTCGTGTAGCGGCAGTCGGTGAATACCTGAGCGAGGGTGGCCTTGCCGTTGATGCGCACAAACTCCTTGTTCTCCTCCAACGACTCCTTCTCGCTGTAGAAGGCATCGATGCGCTCGGGGGTATAGGGCTGGTAGGTCTCCTCATGGACGAAAGCATCGGTGCTGAGGCGGTCGGTCAGCGGCGGTTCCTCGTCGGGCCATCCCAGGGTGATGGTGGCAACGGGCATCACCAACTTCGGCAACTTGAGCACGTCGATTATCATCTGTGGCATATAGACCGTGGTGCCGAGAAAACAGCATCCCAGACCTTCTTCCTCAGCGAGGTTGCAGAAAGTCTGTGTGAAGAGCAGCGCATCGGTGGCTGCGTTGATAAACGACAGGAAGTTGTCATAACCGGGAATGGCCTGACGCTGGTCGCACCAGTCGGTGGTGCGGCGGAAGTCTGCGCATATGGTGAGCACCACGGGGGCATTTTCCACCATCGGTTGGTTGAAGTGGGCAGGGGCGAGACGGTACTTCATCTCAGCATCGCGGGTCACCACCACACTGTATAACTGCAGGTTGCCCATCGTCTGGGTGCGTGATGCCTCACTGAGCAAACGGCGGAGCAATGGCTCTGCCACATCGTCTTTTCGGTATTGCCTGATTGTCCTCCTGTCCTTGATATGATTCATGTTCAAATGTCGTTGGTTGATATTGATTCTGCAAAATTACTGTTTTTTTTCCATTCACACACGACATTAATATATTTTAAGTGTAGGAGTTTTGGAGTTTAGGAGTTTAGACAATAGTCAATTATTGATGGGAGTTTAGGAGTTTAGGAGTTTAGACAATAGTCAATTATTGATGGGAGTTTAGGAGATTAGGTATTTAGA
>JAGCXX010000028.1 GCA_017961115.1 Prevotella sp.
CAATGCCAATTTCGGCGAGGGCGACTTCGTGAACAACGGCAACGGCTTTGGTTGGGAATGGCGCTTCCTTCCCTTCTCCCTGACAGAGGAGACAGAGGTGACCATGACATTCTATGGCGAGACCAACAAGCAGTACAACTGGATGTCCATCTCCGACGGCACACTGCTCTCCAAGCAGGAGATTGTCAATGTGGTTGAACTCAAGAGCACAGATGCCGCTGTCATCGGCGCCACCGTCGCCTCCGAGGTGAACACTGACCGCAAGTTGCTGAAGGGTCTCAACACCATCATCATGCCGTTCGACGTGACCGCTGAGGAGATTGGTGCCACCACCGTGCTGGAGTACAAAGGCACTTCCGTGGAGGATGACGTCACCACACTCAACTTCAAGGAGGTGACTCCCGTTGACGGCAAAATTACCTTGCAGCCCAACGTGCCCTACGCCGTGTTCGTAGACGCTGACCAAGAAGAGGCTCTCTCATTCGGCAAGAAAAACATCGCACCTGCAGAAGACCTGACCACTGAGGACGCCAATGGTCTGTTCAACTTCGTGGGCACCTTCATCGACCTGGTCAAGGGCAATGATGTCATCGTCAACGGTGACATGGTAGCTGGAGAGAAAGAGTTCAAGAAGGCCAAGGGCGGCAACCGCCTTGCAGCCTATCGTGCTTACCTGAAGAAAATCGGTGACGCAGAACCTGCCAACTTAGCATTCAACTTCAACGGAGAAATCGTCACCGGCATTGAGGCTGTAGAAATCCTCAACCGCATGAGCGGCGACATATACAACATCAACGGTCAGAAGGTGAGCCGCACACAGAAAGGCATCTACATCATCAATGGCCAGAAGGTAATCGTGAAATAATCAAAAGACCTACAGATATGAAGAAAATCTATTCAGCACCTCTGACCGAATGTGAGATGGGGTTCTATGGGAGCGCTATCATGGGACTCTCAAAGAAAGACGACAACGGCAACTGGGGCCAAGACCTCGGAGACGAAGAGGAAACCGATGAAGATGGCCGTGCCAATCCCGGAGGAATCTGGGACAGAATGGAGGACACGTTGCTATAACAATCCACAGCTTTTCAGCTGCGCATTTGGGGCGGACCTCGTGGTCCGCCCCTTTTTCGGACTTGTCGGACTTGTCGGACCTGTTGGACTTGTCGGACATTTTGATGATTTGAATGTAATTTATCGCATTCAAATCATCAAAATGCAAACTTTTCGGGGTCTTTTTTCCATTTTTTTGCAGATAATAGCTGCTGATTCACAATATTTTATTATTTTTGTCCCCCAAATGGGTAATGTGCGTAATCACAAGGCCCTATGAAGCATAAGCTATTACTAACCTAAACAATAATTGCATGAAACAAAAAGTACTATTATTGGCAGTCCTTATGATTGCCGGCGCATTCGGCTCAAAGTTGTATGCGCAAAAAGATGTAACGGCACAGTACATCACAAATGCGACGCTGAGCAGCCTTGACGGGTGGACCAATGTCAATTTCAACACACCTGTAAATGCTCTACACAGAAATGTAAACAATGATAATATTTTCAGCAACGCAACGACAGGTTATGCTAGCGAGTGTTATGCAGGATGGGATAATCTAGATAAGACTTCATACAGCCTTACACAGGAAATAACCTTACCTGCAGGAAATTATACACTTGTCAATTACTCGTTCTTCCGCTATGGTCAGAGTGTCGATACAGACGCTTCAAAATCTCAGGCATTTTTGAAGGCAGGAGAAAACGAAGTTGCTATAAAGACATTAGGCAGTATCAAAGCTAGTGGATATGCTAATTCTCAATGGGAAGGTGCAGGTTGCTTCGATGCAAAAATGTATCGTAACACAGTGGACTTCACAATTAGCGCCGACAATACAACAATAGAAATCGGTCTTTATGGCACATTTGACGAAAAGCGCTCATGGATTATTGCTGGCCAGTTTGAGTTAATAGCCAATGATATCGTAGCCACCTTGGACAGTCCCTTTGATGTAACTGGATACATTATCAACCCTGGTTTTGAATACCGAGACATGACGGGATGGACACTATCGGAAGATGGTGCAATAGGCATACAGAACAATGATCAAAGTTTTAAAACAGCATGGTTCTATGCTGAGAAATGGCAATCAGCCAATGACGGAGCCCTCTCTGCCCGCAGTATGTCACAGACCATTAGTGGACAAAAGGCGGGTTATTACAGATTGACAGCCAACTTGGGCGGCGACGGCACATACATAGATTTGAATGGAACAAAAGCCAGTTGGACTAAAGATGGTGATTACACCATAGATTATGTGCTTGCTGAGGATGGAGACCTCACGATTAGCGCAGGAAAGACCGCAGAAGGAGCCGCCAACTGGATTCATTTCGATAACTTCAAACTATATTACTGCGGTGAAGCCACCGTATCGGTCGTGGCGGGAGAATTCACCAGTGGTGATGAGGCACAGGCCGATACATGGTATGCTGTAGAAATACCTTTGGATGGCGATTATAACATTACTGCAGGTTCAAGTCTAGCTGATGTTATATATACCACTAATGGAAACATGGTTCTCTCAGAAGCCAATCAACAGACTACGCAGTTTACGGAAACAATGACACTTGCAGCGGGAACATATTACTTCAAATCCGCTTCGGCCCAAACGCTCACTATTACTCCGCTGAGCTATACCTACACGATTGGTGAACCCACTTTGAACATTGCAGACGGAGCATATGTGAACGAACTCACTACATGGGCACTAACATTCAATCCCATCACTGATGATCCGAGTGCCGCCTTTGCACTTATCGGAGAAGGAAAAGCCCAACTGAAGAATGGTGAGGAAGTGGTAGCAGAAGGCGCTTTGAGCCTTGATGGCAACATACTAACTGCCACCTTCTCTGATGTGACACTTAATAATGGTGCGACATATGCCTTGCTGCTGCCAGCAGGTGTAGTGGGATTTGAGGGACAGGCTGTCAACGAAGCCGTATCCATCACCTTCCAAACACCATCTGTGGCCGATGGTATTTATTACCTCTATGACGCAACTGAAAAACTGTTCCTCGGAAGAGGAGGAGCTTGGGGCACAGAGGCTGTCGCCGACAGGTATGGTGTGCCGTTCAATTGGAAGACTGGAGCCGATGGAGCAGGCAGCATTGAGTTCATTGACTGGCCTGGTGTATATCTTTATATAACAGGTACTGGAGTTTTCACAGACAAGCCCTCTACAGGTTGGAAACTGGTAGAAAAAGAAGGTGGTTATAACCTTTGCAGTGCTGACGGAACAGTTTACACAACCCATGAGCTTGGCACTTTGGGAGAATATGTGCATACCACAGAGGACGCTTCTTTTGCTACGGTGTGGACACTCATGAATAAGGCAGACCACGATGCCATTGTAGCAGAATATCCGGCAAACAACAAGACATCTGTAGCGGGAGCTGCCAATATTGACGGTGAGCTGGATGTTTATATAGCCACAGTGTCTGCAGTGGATATGACCGACAAGATTGGTACAGCCGTATTCGCTGGAGGAACTGGTGACTGGACGTTCTCAGAAGTGAATCACCAAAACAACCAACCAGCATACGGCAATGGATTCTGCGAGGCATGGAATGCTACTGGTTCATGGACCCAGACGGTCGTAGGCCTTCCTAAAGGTATCTACAAACTCACTGTCAATGGTTTTGAGAGAAGAACCAACAATGCGACATCCTATGCACTTGGTGAGCAGGGTTACAATCTTGTGAGCTCCAATATGACAGCCAATGGTGAGCAGGTGAGATTCGCCTCCTGGTTTGATGCAGTTGAAAAGAATGGAAACAACTACAATCCCAACGATACAAGAGAGGCAGTGGCAAAGTTTGAAGCAGGAAATTACCTCAACGAACTCTATGTATATGTGGGCGATAACGGCAAACTTGACATCACCGTCAACAAGCCCAATTACACCTGGGACTGCTGGACACTGTTCAACAACTTCACATTGACCTATTATGCTGAGCCGATAGAGGTTGAAATATCAAGTGTAGGTTATTCCACCTTGTATTATGGAGAACTCAATCTGACCATTCCCGAGAATGTGGAAGTTTATACAGCTACCGTTAACGACAGAAAGATTGAAATGAACAAAGCAGATGCTGCAGTCATCCCTGCTGGAACAGGTGTGATTATCAAGGCTGCTGAAGGCACATACCAATTCGCTGTTTCCAGTGATGAACCAGAGTCTACAACAGCATTTGCCAACAACGACCTGAAAGGCACTGATGAGACAACCACTATAAGTGAGGATGGTTACAAGTACTACGTACTCTCTGTAAAGGGCGGCAAAAACATCGGTTTCTACTATGCTGTTGAAGGTGGAGCCAGTGTCGAAAACGGCGCCCACAAGGCATATCTCGCAGTTCCTGTTTCTGAAGCCAATGCTGCAGGATTTGAAATCGAGACAGCCAACGGCATTGAGGACATGCTGTTCACCCGCAACACCAACGGTGAGGCATACACCATCTCCGGTGTCCGCATGAAGAGCGGCAACCTGCCTAAGGGCCTGTATATCATCGATGGCAAGAAAACTGTTATCAAATAACCCTGAAACACCAGAATAAAATGAAAAGATACATCAAACCATGCGTTGACATCCATGATGCCGCAATGACCCTTCCCGTGATGATGAGCCTCCACGATGAGGTGGGCGATGGTCAGTTGACCAATGAATTCAATTTCGAGGAGGAGGAATATTCATTCACAACGAAAAATGTCTGGGAAGAATAAGTACCGGTTTTAAAAATCAAAATTAGGGGCGGGCCTTCAAGGTCCGCCCCGATTTTTTTTGGGAGCATAGACATATGCCTTAAAAAACGAAATAGCGCATTGCAAATGCTCATATTCCATGTGGACGGATTGCAAATCCGCCCAAACCAAAGAATAAGCGGGGAAAGATTGACAAATCAATCTCTGGAGGAATGCAGTAAAAGAGCGGTGGCTACACCTTCGAGTTCGGAATACCATTCCGGACCGAAGCGACGGATGAGGGGTGCCTTGAGAAACTGATAGACACGCAAGCCCAACTGCCTGCCACGCACGACGGCAGGCTGGCACACCTTCCACTCATGATAGTTGAGTCCCACCGTACCGTCGGAGAAGGTCTTCTCGCGGATGGGATAAAGGGCACAACTGACGGGTTTTGGGAAAAATGTCTTACCCTCACGGCAAACCTTCTCGAGAGCGCAGAGGCAGATACCGTTCTCATGGCATGTGAACACACAGTCGCGCCCCTCCACAATGCTCGTCACCAAGTCGCCCTCGCTGTCGGTATATGCCACCCCCTGCCTGTCGACCACCGTCTGCGCAGAGGCGGACATATAGGGCCATGCCGCATCAAGACAGTTCTCTATCTCGCCCACCTCATCGAGTGTAACGGGCGCACCTGCATCACCCTCCACGCAGCACTCACCATGGCATGCGTTGAGGTCGCAGCAGAAAAACTCAGTCAGGATGTCGGAGGAAATCAGCACATCCCCTACCTGTATGATTGGAGGAATAGACAAGAAGATGAAGGATTAAAGATGAAAGATGAAAGATGAAGGATGAAGGATGAAAGATGGTCGGACCTGTCGGACTTGTCGGACTTGTCGGACCTGTCAGACTTGTCGGACTACCACTGGATTGGTGTGATGCCGTTGGCGGCGAGATAGGCGTTAGCCTGCGAGAAATGGTGGTTGCCGAACCACCCGCCGCGGTTGGCGGAGAGCGGCGACGGGTGAACCGACTGGAGAACAAGGTGCCGTGAACGGTCGATCAGTGCCGCCTTGCTCCTTGCATAGCCACCCCAGAGGATGAACACGAGATGGTCGCGGCCCGCGCTGAGCGCACGGATGGCGGCATCGGTGAAGGTCTCCCACCCTATCCGCTGATGGCTTCCCGCCTGATGTGCCCTTACGGTGAGGGTGGCGTTGAGCAGCATCACCCCCTGCTGTGCCCAGCGCGTCAGGTTGCCACTTGCCGGCATTCGGGTTCCCAAGTCCTGTTCGATTTCCTTGAAGATATTGATGAGCGAAGGTGGCATCGGCACCCCGTCGGGCACGGAGAAACTCAGTCCCATCGCCTGACCGGGTTCGTGATAGGGATCCTGTCCGATAATCACCACCTTTACCTGCTCAAATGGGCAAAGGTTGAAGGCATTGAAAATCAGCGGTCCCGGCGGGTAGCAGGCATACTGTCTGTATTCCTGCTTCACCGTCTGAACCAACTGTGCGAAATAGGGCTTGTCAAACTCCGCTCCTATCCGCGCTTTCCATGATGCTTCAATCTTGACGTCCATGTCTTTCTGGATGAAGGATGAAAGTTTGATACTTTACTTCATTATAAACTTAGTAGATGAGGCATTCTCCCGTCATATCTGAGGGCTGCTCCAGTCCCATGATATGGAGGATGGTAGGTGCCACATCGGCCAGTCTGCCGCTCTTGATTTTCGCGCTGTTGTTGTCCGTCACATAGATGATGGGCACAGGGTTGAGCGAGTGAGCCGTATTAGGTGTGCCGTCCTCGTTGATGGCGTTGTCGGCATTACCGTGGTCGGCAATGATGATGGCCTCGTAGTCAGCCGCCTTGGCTGCCTCGATGACCTCGCGCACGCAATTGTCGACAGCCCATACTGCCTTGGCGATGGCGTTGTACACACCCGTATGCCCCACCATATCGCCATTGGCGAAGTTGACGACGATGAAGTCATACTGCTCTGTCTTGATGGCTTCCACCAATTTGTCCTTCACCTCATAGGCGCTCATCTCCGGCTTCAGGTCGTAGGTAGCCACCTTGGGCGACGGAACAAGGATGCGGTCCTCTCCCTCGAATGGTTTCTCACGGCCTCCGTTGAAGAAGAAGGTGACATGGGCGTATTTCTCAGTCTCCGCCGTGTGCAACTGGCGCTTGCCGAGGCGAGAGAGATACTCACCGAGCGTGTCCTCCACGTTCTCTTTCGGGAAAAGGATATGTACGCCTGTGAAACTGGCGTCGTAGGGTGTCATGCAGTAGTACTGCAGCCCAGGAATGGTCTTCATGCCAGCCTCCGGCATGTCCTGCTGGGTAAGCACGGTTGTGATTTCCTTGGCACGGTCGTTGCGGAAGTTGAAGAAGATGACCACGTCGCCCTCTTGGATGGTGCCGTCGACACAAGCGTTGTTGATGGGCAGGATAAACTCATCTGTGACGCCGTTGTCGTAGCTTTCCTGCATGGCAGCCACCATGTCTTCAGCCTGCTTGCCCTTACCCTCGACGAGTAGGTCGTAGGCCTCCTTCACACGTTCCCAGCGCTTGTCGCGGTCCATGGCGTAGAAGCGTCCCACGATGGAGGCGATGGCAGCATCGTTTTTAGCACACACCTCAGTGAGTTGGCTGATGAAACCGATACCGCTCTTCGGGTCGGTGTCGCGTCCGTCCATGAAGCAATGCACGAAAACGTTCTTCAGTCCGTACTCCTTGCCTATCTCCACCAGTTTGAAAAGGTGGTCGAGTGAGGAGTGCACACCGCCGTCGGAGGTCAGTCCCATGAGGTGGAGGCGCTTGCCTGTCTCCTTGGCATAGGTATATGCAGCTACAATCTCCGGGTTTTTCAAGATGGAGTTGTCGCGGCAGGCGCGGTTGATTTTCACCAGGTCCTGATAGACGATGCGCCCCGCTCCGATATTGAGGTGACCCACCTCAGAGTTGCCCATTTGTCCGTCGGGCAGTCCTACATCCTCTCCCGAGGCATCCAGTTGTGCGTGTGCGCTGACTGCGTTGAGATAGTCAAGATAAGGTGTAGGGGTGTTGAAGATGACGTCACCCTGACCATGTTTTCCGATACCCCATCCGTCGAGTATCATCAAAAGTGCTTTTTTTGCCATATTTTTCTATGATTTGAGTTTGTGAGTTTAGACATATGATTTTTTGGGGGAGTTTAGGAGTCTAGGAGATTAGGAGTTTAGACATATGATTTTTTTAAAGGAGTTTGGGAGTCTAGGAGATTAGGAGTTTAGACATATGATTTTTTTAAAGGAGTTTAGGAGTCTAGGAGATTAGGAGTTTAGACATATGATTTTTTTAAAGGAGTCTAGGAGTCTAGACAATAGTCCTCCAGGAAATCCTCCATCTTTCATCCTTCATTCTTCATTTTTAATCTTTAATCTGTAAGGAATCTTCCTTTATCCCTTTGTTATGTTTGGCGAAGAGGGCGCGCGTGTTGCGCAGATAGTTGTCGCGTTTGGCCCGCTCCGTGGCGTTGAGTTTTTCATCAGGATAGCTTGAGGGCAGCACGCGGTAGTTGCGCAAGCCCGATGTCACCGGTCTCGACACCCAGTAGAGGTTGTAGCCGCAGTCGGTGAGATAGGTGCCGTTTTGGTCCTTGACGAGTGTCATGCGCACCATCGTGCCGCCATCTGTGTTGGGGCGCGACTGGTTGGAAACGAAGTTGCCGAGGGAGTAAGCCAGGAGGTGCTTCTCCCCATTGATTTCCCTCACCTCTATAGGCTCTACTACATGTGGATGCCCACCGATGATATGGTCCACGCCACGGGCGAACATCCAGTCGGCGAGGTCGCGCTGCCCTTTGTTGGGCAACAACACATACTCGTCGCCCCAGTGAGGCAGGGCAATGATGACGTCGGGATTCATCGCCTTTGCCTTTTCGATATCCTTGGCGATGACCGCCGTGTCAATGAGGTTGACGATATATGGGCTGGGCACAGGAATGCCGTTGGTGCCATAGGTGTAGTTGAGCAGGCAGATGCGGATATTGTCGTGCTCTATGATGAATGGATAGAGTTTGTCTCGCTCTGCCTGGTTGCGGTAGGTACCGAGATGGCGCACGCCGAGTGAGTCCATCATCGTGATGGTGCGGTCGATGCCGCGCCCTCTGGTGTCCACACTATGGTTGTTGCATGTGGTGAGCACATCGAAACCACAGTCGATGGCTGCCTGCAGGTAGGCATCGGGGGCGCAGAATTGCGGATAGCCCTTGTAGGGAGGACCTCCAAGCGTCACCTCGAAGTTGGCAATGGCGATGTCAGCATCTTTGATGATGGGTGCCATGTAGTCGAACACCCCAGAGTAGTCATAGGTGCCATCGGCCTGCCGTGCCGCCTTGATTTGCGGCTCATGCTGCATCAGGTCGCCGCCAAAAATCAGCCTCACCTGATGGTATTCGGGTTCCTGCTCTGCTACTGCTTCTGACGAACCGCTTTGGGCGTTGCCGGTACAGCAACATGCCGTCATGGCAATGGCCACGAGGCTCGCTGCCCGAAGCCTCAGCCAATTGAAGTTATGGATTTTCATATCTTTTCTTTTTTGTGCTGCAAAGTTACGGAAAAGCGAGTGAAAAGCCATTACTATCTCGATTTTTTTCTACAGATGAGAGGATTCTTTTTAGAGCGACGGAGAGATATTTGTGGCTTTCATCATCATTTATGGAGCGCCGAGACACTGCGGCGAACTGTTTTTGTCAAAATTGTCAGCATATTGTGACAAAATGACATACTTTCTCAACTGGCACGTTGCTTGCAAATATGAGGGTGAGCGCGGCTGACGAACGACAGCTCTAAAAAATAGAAATTTATTGTATAACCATTTAAATGATAGGAGATTAAAATTATGACACGTATGCACAGAGACTATTGGTTGCCAGAACTTTTCAACGACTTGATGAACGTAGGTTTAGGCACCACCAAGACCTGCACCACGGCACCCGCCATCAACGTCAAGGAGACCGACGAGGCTTATATCGTGGAGGTTGCAGCACCGGGCTTGAAGAAGGAGGATTTTTATGTGAACATCAATGACGAGGGCAACCTCGTGGTGAAAATGGAGCAGAAAGAGACCGACCGCGAGGAGAGCGAGAAGGCTCACTACCTCCGCCGCGAGTTCTCCTACACGAAGTATGAGCAGACCCTGATTCTGCCCGACGACGTAGCCAAGGACAAGATTGGAGCCCGTGTGAGCGAGGGCATCCTCACCGTCACCCTCCCCAAGGTGGAGGAAGCCAAGGTGAAACTGGCAAGGTCGATCAACATTGAGTAATTGAGATTGCACTCAGTTGCACGACAATGGAAGTTTTATCATAATTAGATTTTGTAGTGTTAAGTTTTGATTAGGATTAAGTGATTAGTATTTAGGTTTGATTGCAGGGGCGGATTGTGAAATCCGCCTCTTTTGTTGTCGGACGGGTCGGACGAGTCGGACAAGTCAGACAAGTCGGACGGGTCGGACAAGTCGGACGAGTCGGACGAGTCGGACAAGTCGGACTTATTCAGTGAAATGTGAGCGCAGAAATGAAAAAAGGCAAGAAACACAAAAAAAGTGGGTAAATCTTATTCTACATTAACAATAATTTTGTAAATTTGCCCTGAAATGTGGACATACCAAAAAGGAACACACTATTACTGCTTTTGACGTAAGAACAACCAATAACATAATAACAAAAATCCTATGAAAAAAAATCTACGACTACTTATGATGACACTGCTATGCGCAGTGGTCAACGTGATGTCAGCGCAGAACGTAACGCTCGACTTCACAACAAACAACTGGGGACTACCCGAGGGAAGTGCCAACAAAGGTACAGAGTCGGCACAGTTCACCAACGGATCCTACACCATCTCACTTCAAGCCGCTGATGGCTATTATTTCAACACCTCAGGCTATCTCATGCTCGGCAAGAGCGGTTCTACCCTTACCCTCCCCGCCTTCAACTTCAAAGTAGGTGTGATAGCAGTTACAGGAACCAGCGGAGCCTCCGCCTCTGTCAAGCAAAACATTTTTGTTGGCGAAGAAAAGGCCAGTGAGGAAACCACCGGAGCCAATAATGTCACCAATCAATACAACATCGCCTCTGCTTACCAGGCAGCAGGAACGGTATATACGTTGAAGGTGACCAGTGCCCACAACACCCAAATCTCGAAAATCGAAATCTACGAGGTCGGTGCTTCCATCAAGCCTATCCCAGAAATGTCGTTTGAGCCCACCAGCGTCACCGCGACCGTTGGAGAGAGCGTGACACCTCCCAACCTCACCTACAAGGGCGACGGAACCGTCACCTACTCCAGCAGCAATGAGACTGTGGCAACCGTCGATGCCTCTACAGGAGCCCTCTCTCTCCTGTCGGCCGGCACCACCACCATCACTGCCACAGCCACTGAGACAAACAACTATAAGAGTGCAACAGCCCATTACTCCCTCACAGTAAATAATGCGGCCATCGACGACAACGATGACTACAGTATCACGTTCGCCAATCTTGGCCTTGAAAATGGTAAGCAATACTTCGAACCCTTCGACGGAGGAGCTTTCACCGTGACCTTCGCCGGCGGTTCAAACGACGGTAAATACTACAACACAGGACAAGGCGTCCGCGTCTATGGCGACGGCAGCTTCACCGTCTCCGCCAAGGCAGGCAACCTCACGCAGATTGTCATCACTTATGATGGCGACTACAAACCCGAGAGTGCTGATGTGGTTGACACCGGCGATTATGACGTTGAGACTGGAACATGGACAGGCAACGCATCATCAGTGACTTTCACCCGCCCCACAGGCTCTGGGCATTGGAGAGTGCAGGTCATCAGCGTGACCACAGACGGATCAACGGTGCAGAGGAAAACTCCTGAAATCTCCTTCTCTGCTGCCTCGCTCGAAGCCACTATCGGCGGAGCCTTCACCGAACCCAAGCTGTCATACAATGGCGACGGTGCCATCACCTACAGCATCAGCGACCAAAGTGTGGCAACCATCAATGCCAACACAGGCAAACTCACCTTAGTAGCCGCCGGTACTGCCACCGTCACCGCCACTGCCGCTGAAACCGCCAATTACAAGAAAGGCACGGCAACCTACTCACTTACCGTCAATGCAGCCGCAGAGAACGAGAACAACACCATCATCTTCAGCGACTTAGGACTTGAGAACGGTGTACAGTACACGGAACCTTTCGATGCCGGCACGTTCACTGTTACCTTCGCCGGCGGTGCCAACGATGGTAAATACTATAACACAGGACAAGGCATCCGCGTCTATGGCGACGGTTCCTTCACCATCGACTCGAAGGCTGGCAATATCGTACAGATTACCATAACCTATGACGGTAACAACAAGCCTGAAAGCGCCGACGTGGTCAACACAGGCACCTATAATCCCGACGCAGGCGTATGGACCGGAAAGGCCACTTCCGTCTGCTTCACCCGACCCTCAGGCTCCGGCCATTGGAGAATACAGAAAATCGCCGTTGTCTTTGAGGGCGGAGATGTGCAACCTACACTCACCATTAGCGGTACAACCCCGTTCACCGGTTCCACCGTCGTGACCATCACCCCGTCGAATGAAGACTATATGGTCTACTACACCACCGACGGCTCCAATCCCCAACCAGGTGCCGGAACAACGAAGACCTACAGCAAACCATTCACCATCACCGAAACCACCACAGTGAAAGCCGTGGAGGAAGACTACAGCGAGGAACTCAGTGCTGTGATAGAGAAGACCTTCACCAAGATAGAAACAGCCACTGCAGCCAACATTGCCGCCTTCAAGAACCTTGAAGTCAACAAAGAGGCCACCCTTACGCTCAAAAACGCACAGGTGGTGTGGGTTGGCACAAACGATGTCTACGTACGTGACGAGAGCGGTGCCATCGACTTCTACAATACTGGCCTAACGTTCACCCAGGGACAAGTGCTCAACGGCACCATCACAGGCAAGTATGCCCTATACAATAATATTCCTGAACTGACAAAGACCGAAGCCACTAACGCAGATGGTTTCAAGGCTACCAGTGGAACTGCCACACCGAAGACAGTGACCATCGCCGCTGCCAAGAGTGAGACATACTACTGCGACTATATCAAGATTACCGGAGTGAAGATTAAGGACGAGGAAAACACCAGCAACATCTATGCATATATCGGCGAAGATGAGATTTTGCTGTACGACAAGTTCAAAGTCGGATTGGGTAACTGGGTAGAGACCGGCACCTATGATGTAGAGGGTATCCTCGTGCCATACAAGGACGACTACGAGATTTACATCACCAAACCGGTGAGCGACGACACCAGTCTGAAGACTTACAACAACATTGCCGAGTTTAAGGCCCTCAATTCGGGAACAGAGGCCATTCTGAAGCTCAACAATGCACAGGTGGTATATGCTGCAGAGAATGGAAAGGACATTTATGTGCGTGATGCCAGCGGCGCCATCGAGTTCTATGACCTTGGCATCGAGTTCGAGACCAACCAAATCCTCAATGGCACCATCACAGGTAAATACAGTCCTTACCGCAACCTGCCCGAGATTGTAAAGACCGACAACACCAATGCCGACAACCTCACCAAAACTGCCGGCAGCGAGGCACAGCCGAAGACTGTCAGTGTGGCAGACCTCTGCACAGAGGCCTATCTCAATGACCTTGTAGAAGTGACGGGAACCATCAGCATCGTGGATGGCACTATCTATCTCGTCTCTGGAGAAGACAAGGTGACCATCTACAACAAGTTCAGAATTGCTACCGATGACCTGACTGATGGCGACCAATTCACCATCAAGGGCATTGGCTGTGTCTACAACTCGACATGGCAAATCATTCCTATCTCGTTCTCCAAGTCGGAGGGCAAAGTCTACATAGGTGATGCCAATGGCGACGGCATTATCGACGTGACAGACGTCATGGTCATTGTTGATTACGTCCTCGGCAGGAATCCTGAGGATTTCATCTACGTCAATGCCAACTGGAATGGCGACAACGTGGTCGACATCACCGATGCCATGCTCATTGTCGATTATCTCCTCGGCAAACAATAAACATTCCATGTCATAACGAAAGGGGCGCGAAATTCGCGCCCCTTTTTGTTGTCGGACTGGTCGGACTGGTCGGACTAAAATGAGAAAGAATAAGAAAAAAATGGGATTTTTTATCCATTATTTGCGATATTTTTGTAAATTTGCCCTGTATTGTGGACATGCCACTTCTATGACGCTCCACAGCCGCTTCTATCGAATCGAAAACAACCAATAACATAAAACCTATGAAACAAAAACTACGATTGATTATGATGACACTGCTATGCGCAGTGGTCTCATCAGCATGGGGACAAGAAACAATCACCTTTAGTGAAAATGGTTATACTAACGGAGAAACAATCTCCACTGTTGAGGGTTCGAATTTTACCATCACCTTTAATAAAGGAACCAGCTCAAATGCTCCCAAGTATTATACTACAGGAAGCGCCATTAGGGTATATGGTGGCAATACCTTCATTGTATCTTCTACGACCAAGACGATAGAAAAAATTGAATTATCTTTTAGTTCTGGTGAAGGTTCTAATGAAATCACTACA
>JAGCXX010000215.1 GCA_017961115.1 Prevotella sp.
TGGCGAGTCCAAGGGCTTGTTGGGGTGACACGGGGGCGGCGCTGACAGTGCCGAAGCAGAGCAGGCAGCCCCACAATATGGCTGTTTTTATGGTGTTGCTTCTCATAGTCAAAGTTTTTTTAAACCAAAGATTTATTTCGAGAGTACCTTCCTCACCTTTCCGTCGGCGGTCCTCACGATGTTGATACCTTTCTGCAACCGTTGCACCTGCATGCCATTCATATTATATACGGCAACGGTATGTTCATCGCGTGGTCCCACCATGTCGCCCACGCCATCTGCCTGCGACATCCTGGCTTCGGAGATGAGTTCCGCGCTAAACGTTTCATTGAAGAGGTCGACAACGATATGGTAGGTGCCTTCCACATAGACGTGCCACTTGGTGTCGTCACCGCCCTGCCGCATCTGGGTGGAAGTAAGCAGGTTCTCGTCCTGCACATAGGGGTGCAGTTCACGGGGTCCCCATGTCATCTGTCCTTCCAATTTGAAACGGCCAGGTTCCACCACCCCATCGGTCTCTCCCAACCATCCGGTCCATGAGAAGACATAGGGATTATCGTGGTCGCGCTCGAAAGGCAGCATACCGTTGCGGTTCCATTCCACATGATTGGCCCCGCCCTCGAATGCACTGCCGGCGATGAAGACCTCGTTCCAAGGGAGCATCAGTTCGCCAGTCATCTTTCTTGCCACTGGGTCGACGAGAAACCTGTAGGTTTCTTCCTGAAACGAGACCACCCAACCAGGTTGCGTCTCATCCGAGGTGATGACATAGTTGATGCCCTTGTTGATGAGATATGAGTCCACCAACTGCGGTTTCAGGAACTGAGTGACCCCCTTCTGATAGGTTTCAGTGGTCATGATTTTCAACTCGCCCTCATTCAGTGCGCCTGCGAAGCGGAACTGTCCGTCGGGCCGTTTTATCAACTGGCGAGTGCCCTCCCCCACTGCGCTGCCCGTGGCCCAAAGCGCATCGAAATTCTGTGCCTCTGCAGTGAATGGCATCAAGAGGCAAAAGACATACAACAGGATGGTTTTATTGGTCATGATTATTTTTTTGAGGTTTAAGTTTTCCGGAGTTTCCGGAGTTTCCGGATATTCCGGGTTTTCCGGAGTTTCCGGGTTTTTGGTTTTTTGGTTTTTTGGGTGGAATCCTGATTAACGGAGATATTTCTGAGTGGTCACATTGCCGTTGCTCCATATGCGCTTGAGGATGTATGTCCCCTGCGGTGCATAGGTGTACTCACGGCCTTGCATATCGTAATATTTCTGAGAGACAATGGATGCCGTCCCTATCTGCTTGATGTCAGTGGCGTTGCGTTGCAGCGACACCACGGTTTGTTGACCGCAGTCAGTTGCAGGCACGTTGACTGTCACCTGGCGCATCTGCCCATCGTAGGTCCAGTCGTCGGTGGGCACGCCATTAACGGTCACCTCACTCGGCTCATCCTCCAAGATGAACACCACCTGATACGACCGTTCTGCGGGCATCTCATCATAGTGTCCCTGGCGTGGGGCAATGGTGAGCGACAGTTCCGACGGAGTGCGCATCTGACTGAATGTGGTGGTGGCATAAGCCCCGTTCTCATAGTCTTGTGTATCTCCGGCATCCTCATATAACGTCATCTCACCGTCGCTGCCTGGGTAAACCTTCACGACAAGACTGGATGAAGCCTTTTTCAGGTTCTTCATCGGAGGGTCACACACCACCACAGCACCAGCCTTGACGAAATAGGGAATGTCGCCCATCCCATAATAGTGGCTGATGGTTGTGGCTCCCTCAACCATCTCGTTGTGGCTGACATCATACCATGAGCCTTCGGGCAGCCATGTCTTGTGAAACGCCTTTTGGTTGTCGTCGGCAGCAGTGACGATGGGCGAGACGAGGATGTCGTCGCCAAACATATACTCGCCCTCCTGACGGTAGGCCTCGTTCTCCTCAGGCCAATCATAATACAACGGACGGCAGATGGAGATGCCCGTGTCGTAGGCCTGCCGTGCTGCCGTATAGATATAGGGCATCAGTTGATAGCGCAGGTTGACACAATCAAGCAACATGGGGAAATTGTCCAATTTCCATATCCGCCGCTCGTTGCCCTCCTGACTGGCGCCATGGGTGCGGAATATCGGCGAGAACACACCAAACTGCAACCATCGCAGCATCAGTTCTGAATTGGTGGGTGCTATTTGCAAATGTCCGCCTAAGTCGTGTCCCCAATAGCCGAAGCACACATTGGATGCAGTGGCGGTGAAATAAGGTTGAAAAGCCAACGAACCAAAGGTGGAATAGGTGTCGCCCGAGAAACCGATGGGGTATCTGTGGCTGCCAAGACCTCCCCAGCGGTGGAAGATGAACGGCCTGCGGTCGGTGCGGTTGAGACGCATATCGTTGAAGAAGACGTGGTTGCACCAGAAGGTCTCGCCCAGTCCATCAGTGTAGAAGCTGGTGAGGTTCTGCTGCCAGTCAATCCACCAGAAATCGACCCCCTCTCTCTCACGCTCACGGATGATGTGGCGGAACATGGAGCGATAGAAGGTGGAGTCTTCGAGCATCCACGGCACCCTGTCGCCGCTGATGTTCATATCTTTGGCAATCTCGCTGAAATGGTCCTCATAATTAGCCACGCCGTCGGCAGGGTGGAGGTTGAGACCCACCTTCAGACCTTGGCTGTGCATCCAGTTGATGAGTCCCTGAGGGTTGGGGATGAGACTCTTGTTCCAAGTCCATCCCGTCCATCCGTCGAGATGCCAGTCCATGTCGTAAATCATCACGTCGAGGGGGATGTCGTTCTGCCGCATCTCATTGACGAGATTGATGAAATCCTGCTGAGAGTAGCGCTGATACTTGCTATACCAATAGCCCAGCACATAAAGCGGTGGCAGCGGCTGACGCCCCGCTATCTTGATGTAGTCGCCGATGGCATCCTTGTAGTCATGGCCATAGCCCATGAAATACCAGTCGAGGGCATTGGCATCGACGGGCTTCGCCAACCAGTCGATGCCATCCACCTGTCCTTCGAAGGCGAAGGTGGTGGACCCATCGCCACGCTTGGTCTTCGGCGACTCGTCGATGAGCGCCCATCCTGCCCTTGAGATGATGCCATCCTCAAGGTCGGGACGCTGATTGTCGCCACTGGCGGTGTCGAGTGTTCGCTTGGTGCCTTTCAGGTTGAGTGCGTCCTCCTTGCCAGGATACCATATCACGTCGCGTCCGTTCAGATTCATGGTGATGGACAAGTTGTTGGGTGATTTCAGCGATGCCGATATGGTGCTGCCTATCTTATATCTCAAGGTCAACTGTCCGGTCTCGATATATAGGAATCCATTCTCCTCGCGAGTGGAGAAATCGGGAAGGGGGAGGTTGCGGTTGATGACTGCGAATGTGGCTCTGTCTTCAAACAGTCCCTTGGTGCTGTACTGAATGCGTATCATTCGCGGGGTAAGGACGGTGAACCGGGCACGCCCCGAGGTAACTACAGCCTCGGGGTTTGCCATCGGATCTGATCCTGAAGCCGCTCCTACATTAGGAATGAAACTGCTGACAAACAAGAGCGGCAAAAACAAACATTTACCTAAATTAACAATCATAAAAAACCTAACAAAAATACTTGTGATGCAAAATTACACTATTCTGCGCACATAGGGCATTTTAATAAGGAATGTATAATGAAAAAACGGCCACATCAGCACGAAATTATTGATTGTCAGAATGTTAAGTTATTGGAAAAGATATTTTGTATAAGTGTAATATTGGGGTTAATACTGTTTCACGAAGTCACGCACAAGTCGGAAAACGGGTTCATAACTGTCGAAGCGCACAGTCTCGTAGGTATCGAAGATGGTATGGTAATACTGGAAGGCATCACCATTCTCGTTTTCCAGGAAGATGCATGGGACATGACGCGTGGCAAATGGATAATGGTCGCTGTTTGCAGCCAGTTCTCCTCGGTGCAAGGCCTGAAAGTAATGCTCGCGCTCATTGATTTGCTCAAAGAGCGAGAAACCACGCATCCCCTCATCACTCACCTCACAGTACTGGACGGGGTTGTTGTCACCTATCATATCTATATTGAACAGATACTTGATTTGCTGGAGGGGCAGAATGGGATGGTCGGCATACCAAGTGGAGCCGCGCAGGTTGGCATCCTCGCCTGAGAAAGCGATGAAATACATGTCGTATGGCGGACGGTTCTTGGCATAATGCTTTGCCAATGTCACGATGGCGGCAGTTCCGGAGGCATTGTCGTTGGCTCCGGCATAGAAGATTTTCCTACCCAGGTTGCCTATATGGTCATAATGCGCCGTGAAGACGTAGCAGCTGTCATGCCTTTGTCCTTCCACCTTGGCGATGACGTTGAAGCACTCATAGCCTTTGAGGAATTGGTTATCTACCTCCACACGGACATTCTTGACACCATCGATGGCCTCTGGTGTCACCCACAGAATGGGCTTATCCACCACATAATGGCCATAAGCCTTGAAAAACTTGATGGGCGATTCCCACTCGTAGATGAGTCCGGCATTGGTACATCCACCTGCTTTTTGCAAACGGGAAAACGCCTCCTTGTGACGATAAGTGAACCAGAATTCACAAGCCACCATACAGTTGGCGTTTTCAGGTTTGGCAAGGTCAGCAAACATGCGCTCAGCATCAAAGTTCAGCGTGTCGACATGATAGACAGGGAAAGTGCCATGCACACCGGGTGAATATTCACGCATGGAGAAGTCGACACCTGCACGGAGCCTTCTGCCGTCTGCCCACATCTTCATCTGTCCGCTGAACGTATTGATGTCCAACTTGAAAGGCTGGAGGGTTACCTCATCCACTCCGGCTTTCATGAACTCTTTCTGCAGGAACTTTCCTGCCTTGTTGGCACCGTCCTTCGCATAGCCACGCCCCTGAAACTTGGCGGAACTCAATGTCTTGACCAACCGCTTGAAATGTGCAGTGTCCTGCCCAACTGCCATCATACTGGTCAGCGACAGAAA
>JAGCXX010000029.1 GCA_017961115.1 Prevotella sp.
CGCCGTTTTTCCACATACATAGGTTTTGGCGTGCCAGTCGAACCACTGGTATGCACCAACAGCACATCGCTGTCATCATTCCACTCACGGAGAAAGGAGGATAGGGTCATGGAGATTTTGAGATTTGAGATTTTGAGATTTGATGTTTGAGATTTAAGCTTCGCTTGATTGTCAGCTGCACCTCACCTTAGTTCACCGGAATTTGTAATCCCGATGATGGAATTGTTAGGATTTTCAATCCGATTAATGCGCATTGCAAATGTTTATATTTGATGCGGTCGGATTGCAAATCTGACCGAACGAAAGCTAATCGAGCAAAGAACCGACCGAGCGAATGTTGGGGCGCAATGTATCGTATCCGTTTAACTATGAACCAAAAAAGAGTTTGTTGCCTGCAATCTTGATGGGACGGTAGACGTTGTCTGTAAACAGCATGCCGGTGCCTAAACCCTGCGGCATAGACGGCGGACATCCATATACTTTCGCCGCCAGTTGTGCGATTGCACAAAGGCCCACATTACTCTCCAAAGCGCTGGTCATCCAAGACCCGATGCCCCGTTTCTCAGCCAATGCCACCCATTCTTCCGTACCTGCCATTCCCCCATGTAGCGAAGGTTTCAAGATGATGTATGCCGGACGGATGGTATCGAGCAAGTCCTCCTTCATTGCACGCAGATTTACCCCGATGAGTTCCTCATCCAAGGCGATGGGGATAGGCGATGCCTGACAAAGATGCGCCATGTCACTCCACTGATGCTGCCGGATGGGCTGTTCGATGGAATGGATGCCGAAGACAGCCAACCGTTCGAGTTTGCCCAATGCCTCCGATGGAGTGAACGCCCCATTGGCATCCAGGCGGATTTCCACTTCGTCAACAGAAAAGCGCTCCCTTACCCTGCGGATAAGATCCACCTCCTGCTCAAAATCAATGGCACCAATTTTGAACTTCACACAACGAAAACCTTGACTTATTTTCTCCTCCATACGGGCAAGCATCTCCTTATGGGAACCCATCCACACCAATCCGTTGATGGGAATGCCCACCTCACCTCGAGTGAAAGGGTTGTCGAAAAAGACACCATTGTCGGAATGCAGGTCCAACAGAGCCGTCTCGATGCCAAAACGCATCGAGGGGTAGGGCCTCAGCAAGGCATCATCTAATTCGCCCGTCTCCGCCACACGCTCGCAAATACGGTTGAGCACCTCCTCATAATCGGGAATGTCATCACAACTCAGTTGTGGCAAAGGGGCACACTCCCCCACCCCAGCAGCCCCATTGGAATCATTGAAAGTGACAAACCAAGAGCGGCGGGTGGTATATACTCCCCTTGATGTGCCCGCCGGCTGTTTGAAGTGGAAGAGGCGGTTTTTTAGTTCATAGTGCATAGTTCATAGTTCATAGTGCATAGTGCATGGTGCATGGTGCATAATGCATTGAAATTATAGTAGCCAATTAGGGCAGATTGGGATATTGTGAGAAATCGGGCTTGCGTTTCTCAAGGAAGGCTCGGCCACCCTCCTGAGCCTCATCAAGGAAATAATAGAGCATGGTGGCATCGCCGGCCAATTGTTGGATGCCCGCCTGACCATCGAGTTCCGCATTAAGCCCTGCCTTAATCATCCTCAGCGCCAGCGGACTCCGCTCCATCATGATTTCCGCCCATTCCACACACTCATCCTCCAACCGCTCTAAAGGCACCACCTTGTTGACCATGCCCATACGCTCTGCCTCCTCTGCCGTATATTGCCTGCAAAGGAACCATATTTCACGAGCCTTTTTCTGTCCCACAATACGGGCGAGGTATGAGGCCCCGAATCCTGCGTCGAAAGACCCCACCTTGGGTCCTGTCTGTCCAAAGATGGCATTCTCGCTGGCGATAGTCAGGTCGCAGACAAGATGCAGCACATGTCCGCCCCCGATGGCATAACCGTTGACCATGGCGATGACAGGTTTTGGCAACCGCCTTATCTGCATCTGCACATCGAGCACGCTGAGACGGGGAACCCCCTCCTCATCGACATACCCTCCGCGTCCCTTGACATTCATGTCGCCGCCAGAGCAGAAGGCTTTGTCGCCCGCACCGGTAAGGATGACGACATAGATGTCCTGCGCCTCCCGGCAATAGGCAAAGGCCTGCGACAGCTCAAGCGTTGTGCGGGGTGTGAAGGCATTGCGGTAGCGTGGGCGGTTGATGGTAATCTTCGCAATACCATGGTATTGCTCAAAAATCAGGTCCTGGAAATCCCTGATTTTGGTCCATTCTCTCTTATTCATTGTTTTCTTTATTTGATATGTAGCTTAAATCTCAAAAACATGCTGAAATTCCCTAAAGACATCGGCATCAGTCTCGGCGTCGGTGAATATTTCCAGCACCATGGGGCGCTGACGCTCCTCGGTGAGCAGTGTCACTATCCCAACCTGCAGTTCTGCCATATTGCTCGCCCGCAGATAGCCGATGTCGTTCTGGGTACAGATGCCTTGAGCTGAGGTATGGTGGACACCACTCACCATATCACCCGCCTCACTCTGCTCCAGTCCGGGCAACATATCAAAGATGCCACCCTTCCCATTGTTGAGCAGGATAATGCGAAGGTTGCCATTCAGGTTACTGTTCCACAGCGCATTCTGGTCGTAGAAGAAGCTCAAGTCGCCGATGACACAGAACACCCTTTTTCCACTGACCACAGAGAAGCCTGCTGCCGTGGAAAGTGTTCCCTCGATGCCATTGATACCCCTGTTGACATAGACATGGTGCCAGGCAAAGATATTGGCAAGTCTCACCGCTGAACTGTTGGCATAATGTACCGCGAAGTCATACTCCATGTCCTCCAACTGCTGTTCAAAATACCTTACGGCAGCCATCTGTGAATAAGGAGGTTCTTGTTCTTCGACCAACTGTTCAGCCTTTGCATGAAGTTCTTTCCATCTCTCCAAGTAAGGTATTCTTCCTACTGGGATTTCCAATGAGGAACTCATCTCCATAGAAACGTCCATGCGATCGGCTGCATCTCCGGAAACGTGCAAAAGCCCTCTCAGCAGTTCTGTAGGTTCTGCCTCCACGATAGCGTCCATATGCATGGTGGTGTCGTGCACCAGCCCGTCGGGGCTCACCATGATTACCTCAGCATTCTCCGCCCTGCGCAGAAACTTCCTCATTCGTTTGCTTACCAACATATCACCCATATAGAGGACAAAGTCTGGCAGCATGCTGTCGTCATCCCCATTCATCAGAAGCACCTCCTCTGCATGGGTATAGGCCGTAGGAAGATTGCAGAGCCTTTCAGAAACTGTCACACAGAAGCGTGAG
>JAGCXX010000216.1 GCA_017961115.1 Prevotella sp.
CTTTGTATGGCTCTTCTTCAGTATGACACCAGATGGTGTTGGTCTTCTCCAGTTGCCAGTCGCAGAAAGGCATGATGACATTCTCATACTCAAGTCCCTTGCTCTTGTGGATGGTCAGGATGCGGATGCCCTCGATATTCTCACCATGGATGGTTTCCTTGTAGTATTTCTCTTCCCATACTTGGAGAAAGCGGTCAAGGTCGGAAGTGTAGTCTTTCAGATGTTCGGCAATGGTATCGAAGAAATGACAGAGATAAGGACTCTGACCTTCGGCTTGGTCCAGACAGAACAACTGGCAAATGCTCTCCGCGAGGTCGGACAGGGGAAGGGAGCGGAGATGGTTGTAATCGGAAGTGGTGGAAAAGCCTGCAGGCAGCCACTCGCTGAAAGCGGCAGTTGCATCCTTCATGTTGGTGGCAAGGAGTATCTCGTCATCTTTGAGTCCTTTGTGCAGGATGTCGTTGTTCCATGTCTTGGCAAGGTAGGCTTTGCTGAGCAGGTCGTTTTCGTTGGATAGGACGCGCATGGCACTGATAACCATATTGATGGCTATTGATGAGTCAAGTCGGTAGGCCTCGTCGGAAACGATGGGGATGTCGGGGAAGTGGGTCTGGAAATACTCAGCCGTGTCGGAAATCTCATAGTTGGAGCGGGCGAGAATGGCGATATGCTTCGTTGCAATGCCATGCTGGAGAAGCGTTTTGACGGTTTCGGCTATTCGTTCCAAAATGTGGTCTTTGTATTCCTGGGCAGGCATCAGTTCCACATGCACATACCCTTCATCGCCCCTGTTGGCAGGGATGGACTGGCACACATCACTATATGCCGACTTCAGTTGGGCGGCGTCGCTGACTGATATTTCGGCAAGTTGGTCGTGCTCGATGTCAGCGGCTGTGGTAAAGAAATGGTTATTGAAGGTGATGATTCGGCGACAGGAACGGTAGTTGGTATCAAGTGATGTGGTCTGGATGAGACGGCCATCGTTTCCAAACTCATGCTCGATGTCGTTGAGCAAACTCCAGTCGCCTGCACGCCAGCGATAGATACTTTGTTTCACGTCGCCGACAATAAGATTGCCGCTGTTTTGCGACATGCAGTTGCTGAGCAATATCTTGAAGTTGCGCCATTGCAGGGTGCTGGTGTCTTGAAACTCGTCAATCATGATTTGGCGGAGAGGGGCACCGATGCGTTCAAAGATAAAAGGACTGTCGCTCTTGTCAATCATGGCATTGAGCAGCCCTTGGGTATCGCTGAGCAAAAATCGGTTGGACTCATTATTCATCTCTCTGATGGTCTTTTCGATTCTTCCCAGCAGACGAAGTTCGTTGATGTGCTTGAGCGTGAGTTGTGCGGAACGATACTGGTGGTAACTGGTGCGTCGATTCGCCTCTGCCTCTTTCAGGAGGTCCATGAGTTGTGTCTGGACCAGTTCGACAATGGCGGCGCGGTTGGGTGAGTTGCCGGCCCAGTTCTCAGGGCGCTCCAGACAGTCGGCAACCCTTTTAGGGGTGGGACCACCGTTGAACTTGCCGTCGCGAAGATTGGCGAAATAACCGTATATTCCACCTTTCTCCTTGTATTTGAAATCAGAAGAGGTATAGGCGGCTGTCGCTTCGAAGAATCGGTTGCCAAAATCAGCCATGACTTCAAGATGCTTGTTTTGGATATCCTCAAGTTGCTTCTTGAATTCGTTGAAGAATTGCTCGCTTTCCAAAAGAGGATGAAGCTTCTCTTGGTTCATCTTGTAGGTGTCCTTGAATAATTGCTCACCAAAGGTTTTGATTTGCCTGATCACATTCCACCCTTTTCCTTTGTTGATGGTGTCAAGGATATAGGACATCAGCCAGGAGAGTACTTTGTCCTTGTCTTCCAGTGACTCTATCAGGTTGTCAACGGCTATTTCCTCTACTTGCTTGTCATTGAGTTCCACCCGGAGGTTGGCGGTCAGGTCGAGTTCTCTGGCGAGGTTTTTCAGAATGCGCTGAAAAAACTTGTCGATGGTTTCCACCCTGAATGCGTTGTAGTCATGCGTCAGGCTACGCAGCGCAGTCTCGGCTTGCTTCCTGACGAAGGACTCATCCACATGCAGTTCTTCCGTAATTCTCTCCAGATAATCGTTGGAATCCTCGTACCCATTGGCGAGACCGTTCAACTGACTCAATATCCTGACCTTCATCTCCTCCGTGGCCTTGTTGGTAAAGGTCACAGCGAGGATGCTGCGGTAGGAATATGGGTCTTTGATAAGCAACTTGATGTATTCCACGGCGAGACGAAACGTCTTGCCGCTGCCTGCACTCGCCTTGTAAACTCTTAACGGTATGTTTTCATTATATGGTTTCTCTTGCATATAACAATAGATTCAAAAATATGGTGGTTTCTATCACTGTTGACCTGTTTTTCCGCTACAAATTTAATTATTTTTGTTCGTTTCCCCATGCTTCATCCTTGTTTTTCAAATAGAAAAAAGTTGAAGAAGAAATATGAAAATAGAAAAAGTGACATGGAACACTCCAAAAGGGGGAATCTTTTCTTTTTTCGCAAAAAAAAGAGGCCGACAACAATGTCAGCCCCATTTCATTTATTGATGTAATGTTGTTTTATCCCAAATATTTCATCAGAATCTTGGCATTGCCGCTGTCGCGCAGTTTGGCGATGCTCTTTTCGCGTATTTGGCGTACACGCTCGCGGGTCAGTCCAAGGCGGTCGCCTATCTCCTCAAGTCCTTTCTCTGGCTGTCCGATTCCGAAGCATTCACGGATAATGGTAATCTCGCGGTCTTTGAGCACCTTGTTGAGCACGGAGTCAAGCTCAAGAGCCATCGACTCGTGGTCAACGTAGCGGTCGGTACGGCTGTCCTCGCCACTGGGCATTACGTCGAGCATGCAGTTGTCCTCGCCATCCTGGAAAGGAGCGTCAATGGACACATGATGACCGTCTGCCATCAGACTCTGACCAATCTTCTCCTCATCGAGTTTGGTGGCCTCTGAAAGTTCAGAAACCGAGGGATGACGCATGTTCTCCTGCTCAAACTTGTTGATTTCGTGATTGATTTTGTTGAGGGAACCTACTTGGTTGAGGGGGAGTCTTACGATGCGGCTCTGTTCTGCTATTGCTTGGAGTATGCTCTGACGAATCCACCATACGGCATAAGAAATGAACTTGAAACCACGGGTTTCGTCAAATTTCTGGGCGGCCTTGATCAGTCCTATGTTGCCCTCATCTATCAAGTCGGTCAAAGTAAGACCTTGGTGCTGATATTGCTTGGCTACTGATACTACAAAACGAAGGTTGGCTGTTACTAATTTGTTCTTGGCGCGCTCTCCTTCCGGACCGCCTTTCTTGATTTTTTGGGCTAATTCTATTTCCTCATCAATCGATATAAGAGGGGCACGGCCTATCTCTACAAGATATTTGTCCAATGCTTCACTTGATCGGTTGGTGATACTTTTAGAAATCTTTAATTGTCTCATCCTAAATATACCTTGATTTTCTTTTAACTACTTGAATGTCAAGTAGATAATATAATTCTCTTGTAAATTCGTTGCAAAATTAATAAAAATAACCTTTGCTTGGTGTTATCGCTGGTTTAAAGTAAGTTAAATAAAGTTAAACCCAATTGCCGGGCATATGATGCAACCCGAACTTCAAACCCCAAATCTCAAACCAATTTCGGCTCAATGTGTACCCCCACATGAGTGCCTTCTCCAAATCGTTGCTTCAATTGGTGCTCGATGCGAAGGGCGTGCTCATGAGCCTCGCTCACAGTGAGGTCGCCAGGAAGCAAAATGTTCATCTCGATGGCCACCTGACTGCCGATTCGGCGGGTGAGCACCTGCTTCACACTCACAATGCCTTCCTCACCTTGGGCGATAGCGGCTATCTCGTCCTCCACGGCATCAGGAAGACTGGCTTCGGTCAGTTCGGCAATGGCACGAACCAACAGGTCATAGGCCACTTTCATGATGAAAATGCTGACAATAATCGAAGTGATGGGGTCGAGAACACGCCAGCGTTCTCCAAGGAAAATGGCGCCGGAGATGCCAATGGTGGTGCCTATTGAGGAGAAAGAGTCCGACCTGTGATGCCAGGCGTTGGCAGCCACGGCAACAGATCCGGTCGCATGAGCGACACGGATGGTGAAACGGTATGCCCATTCCTTTAGGACGATGCTCACAATGGCGACAATGAGGGCAAAATAACTCGGACGTTCCAGCAATGTGCCCTGAAATGCCATAATCATGTTGCGCATCCCATAATAGAAGACGACCAGACTGATGATGAAGAGAACAACACCCACGATGGCGGCAGATACAGTGGCTGCCTTGCCGTAGCCATAGTCATGTCCCTTGTCTTTGGGCTTGCCGCTGAACTTCACCGACAAAAGGACGATGAGGTCGGTCAGCAGGTCAGACAAAGAGTGGACGGCGTCGGCCAAGATGGCGGATGAGTGCCCCCAAATACCGGCGCATAATTTTGACAACAGCAAAAGGATGTTGATGACGGCTCCCTTGAGGGTCACATCATATATCTTTCTCTTCTTAGCAATCTCGTTCATGAGCAAATGTCAATCCAGTTTGTGCAAAATTACGACGTTATTTTCAGATGTGCAAATTTTTTTCCAAGTTGTTGCCACAAACACGTTTTTTATTTATAATTTTGCATTCGAATATGAAGAAGGGCAGACAGTCGTCAGGCGGTCTGCTTGTTATATTTGTTTGGAAAATGTCACTCAAATGAAAAAACAATCCACAAACAAAAAAAGCGGCAATCTGAGAAAGACGCTTCTCGCATGTCTCATCGTTCTCGGACTGGCATGCGTGGGATGGCTGGTTTTCATCCTGTTCGGAAATAATTACAAGAGCAATGCCATGCAGATGAAGGTCAACACTATCGTGGCATCAAGGTTGTCAAATATCATGCTCGATGATTATCTGACCAACTGGGTGCGCACAGAAACCGAGCAGTTGGGCACAAATGCCAAGGGAGAGCTCGTCTCTACCGAAGACGCGGCACAGGTGGTGAAATGGAGACAGGAGTTCTACAAGGAGAACGGCGCATCCGAGTTGCTGCAACAACTCGTGGGGGAAATCAAGGACAATGTAGCAAGCCTGAAACTCACGCCTGCCAGATACCGTGACACTCAGGAAAACTTCAAAACGGCGTATGGGTTGATTACACAATTGGCTCAGCTCACTGAGAACCCAGGCGATTCCATCGTCGAACTGGCCAACAAGTTGGAGGAACTCAATGCCAATTTGGACAAGGCTCTTGAACCCACCGATTTCAATTTCTGGGTATCGTATGATGACATCAGGGAGGTGACCGACAGGTTGGCTGCTCAAATCAAGGACAAGAATTTGGCAGAAGCCATAGGTAAAGAAACCAGCCGAAGACCCAACAGTGCGGTCAACATGCTCAAATACAAGAAAATGGGATTCAAGGAACTCCCTAAGGGAAAGGGTGTGCTTTATCATGTGCTGACAGAGGGAAAAGGACCTAAGCCAAAGGATGATACGAAGGTGGTGCTGCACTATGAGGGAAAACTCATGGACGGAACAATATTCGACAGCAGTTACAAGAGAGGGGAGACGGTCACCATGAGACCAAGCCAAACCGTGCCGGGATTCTGGCAATCACTTGTCAATATGCCCGTTGGGTCGAAATGGGAAATCTACATACCCTATTCACAGGCTTACGGTGAAAGGGCTGCAGGGGCTGTCAAACCTTTCTCAGACCTTTTCTTCACCATTGAGGTGCAGGGACTAGAGGAATGATATCAATCTTTGAACGATGAATACAAAACTCGCTAAAGGACACATCGCCATTCTGATGGCTAATGTCATCTTCGGATTGGGCGTGCCGGTCACCAAGGCTTTGCTCAACGACTGGGTGACCCCTATGGGATATATGGCTTCCCGGTGTGTGGGAGCGACCATCCTCTTCTGGGTGGTGGCTTGCTTCCTGCCAAAAGAACATGTGGAGAGGCGCGACCTCATCACCATCATGCTCGGAGGACTGCTCGGATTCTTCATCTCACAGACGCTTACAGCAGAAGCACTCAAATATACAACGCCTGTGTATTTCTCGCTCGTAGCAGCACTGACACCCGTCTCCGTCATGTTGCTCGCTGCATTCTTTCTCAAAGAGAAAATCACGGGTATCAAGACTCTTGGTGTCATTCTCGGCATCAGTGGGGCTTTGTTGATGCTGTATATGTCGTGGACAGGGGGAACGGGCTCCAACGACCTCCTCGGCATTTCACTCGCGGTGCTGAGCGTGCTCACATGGGCTATATACCTCATCATCACCAGAAAGGTGTCGGAGAAATATAGTTCGGTCACTCAGATGAAATATGTGTTCCTCGTCTCCACCATCGTCACCGTGCCCATAGCATTGCTTACCGAACCGCATCAGACACTGTACTCATCTGCCTGGCAATGGAGTGGGGTGGCGGAAATGGCGTTCATCATACTCTTTGCCACTGGCCTTGGCTATTTCCTCATACCCTATGCCATGAAGTTTCTGAGGGCTACGACGGTGAGCATCTATACCAATATCCAACCGGTAGTGGCATCGCTGGTGGCCATCGCAGTCCATCAGGATGTGTTTACATGGGACAAGCCAGTGGCGGCTATACTCGTGCTGCTGGGAGCATATATAGTCACAAGGTAAAAGTGGCATCCATTTTGTCGCTGGTCGACAATCGTGCAGAATTAATAAAAGATGAAGAAGGCGTTTGCATTATCCATTTTGCTCTTGATGGCAGTCCTTGGAGTGAGGGCTGTGGGGTTTACTGTGGATGGCGTCAATTATAAGGTGACGTCTTCCAACACGGTCAGCGTAATGCCTAATGGGACTTCTGGCAGTTCTGGCGAAGGTATTGGCCTAAATAATGGGTACACGGGAGACATCGTCATCCCAGAGACAGTGACCAACAAAGGGGTGGTCTATACCGTAACGGCTGTTGAGGAGGAGACTTTCAGCTATTCTTCCAAATTGACATCTGTCTCTCTTCCTGCCACGGTGACCGAACTGGGGGAAGTACCTTTTGAGGCTTGCGGAAAACTGGTTGCCATCACCGTACATCCCGACAACCAAGTTTACATGAGTATTGATGGGGTGCTGTTTGACAAAAATGGCACTACGCTCATTGCTTGCCCGGGTGCTAAGGAGGGAGAGTATCAGGTTCCGACAACAGTGAGGACACTGGCTAATTCTGCTTTCTATGGTTGCAGTCGGCTGACCTCCATCATTTTACCGGAGTCGCTGACCAAAATAGGGACAGGCGCTTTCCGGTCTTGCACCTTGCTGAAGTCAGTGAACATACCGGAAGGCATCACTGAAATCAGCGACAAGATGTTCTACGGATGCGGTTCCCTGCAGAGTGTCAATATCCCTGAGGATGTGGTGAGTATAGGAACAAGCGCATTCTATAATTGCAAAAGATTGGTTCTTTCTACACTGCCCTCTTCGCTGAAGACCATCGGTGACAATGCTTTTGAAAGATGTGCAGGCATCATGGAACTGGTTGTGCCGGAGGGGGTGCAGACTATGGGCGACTTCGCACTGATGGGTTGTAGCAATATGCAAAAGGTGAGTTTGCCAGCATCACTTAACCATATGGGTATTGGAGTTTTCAGACTTTGCCTCTCTCTCGAAACCATAGAACTGAATCAGGCCAACACGCATTATGTCGTAGAGGATGGCGTGCTGTTCAACGCCGACCAGACAAGCCTCATCTGTTGTCCAGCCACTTTCAAGGGAGAGTATGCCATACCCAAAACCGTTACCGTCATAGAGGATTATGCCTTCTATTATTGCCAAGACCTTTCAGAGGTAGTGATGCCTAACCATCTTGTCGATATCAGGAATGGGGCTTTTGTCAATTGCACGTCTCTCAAATCCATCACTATTCCGGAGAGTGTGGCTGTCATAGGGGGAAGTGCGTTTATCTCATGCACTCGCCTAAATTATATCCATTGCAAGGCAGACACACCGCCCTCGATTGCCAAAGAGGTGTTCTCTCCTGCTACTTATGAAAATGCGCTCCTCTATGCACCTTTCCAGTCAAAAGATGAGTATGCCTCTGCTGAGTTTTGGAAGGATTTCCAGACATTCAGAGGCATAGGAGACATCAATCAGGATGGTTCCCTCAATGTGGCCGATATCATGATGCTGGTCAACTATGTGCTAGGGCATTCCCCCTTTGAGGTGGATGAAATAGTGGCAGATGTCAATTACAACTCAGAAGTCAATGTGACCGACGTGATGGGAGTGGTCAAAATGGTCATGGAGCATTGAGCAAATGCAAATCTCGTATTAAGTATTCTCGCGGAATCTGACCAGTTCGCTGATGACCTCCTCTGGCTTGTCTGTGAGTGTCAGAAGAAGATTCTTGTATTTACCCGTTTCCGACAACTGCTTCAGCAACGGATAAATGGGCATGTCCTCCGTCCAGAATTGATGGCCCATGAATATCATGGGACTGGCAAACCCAAACGACAAATAGTGGTTCTGCACGGCGTCCTGAAAAATCTCCTGCATCGTTCCCGCACTACCTGGCGTATAGATGATGCCACCAAATGCCAGGGTGAGGATGCTGTCCTCACGGATGCTGTTCTCAAAAAACTTGGCGATGTGCGTGGCAAAAGGGGTTGAAGGCTCATGCCCGTAGAGCCAGGTTGGAATGCCAAGACTGACATACTGCTCCTGGGGAAAACGCTCCATCACACGGAAGGCGGATGCGAGCCAACCATCGTCCTTGAATGAGGGAGCGGCACTAAGTTGCCGGAAAGCCTCCTCCACGTCTTCAGCACTTCTGCCCGCCAACCAGGCTCCGAGATGCGTGGCTTCCATTGCGCCAGGACCGCCACCGCTGAGCATGAAAAATCCCATC